>DITW01000027.1:429-82825 GCA_002422945.1 Sphingomonadales bacterium UBA6174
TTCCGCCGCAGCTGGTGATGCAGCCAGACCCCAACGCCCGCTATGCGCGCGTCGATCAGGTCTTGGCGGAAACCAAAAAGGCCAAGGTCGAAAACCTCGGTTTCTTGGGCAATGAAACTTATATGGGCGAAATCTAAAGGCCGGAAATACATCGGCTCTGGGGTCGCACCGGAGCATGCCGGGGTCATATATTGGCCCCGGCATTTTGATGGCGATCAGATAGCCGCCATCATCCGCGCGGCCTCTGCCGCTTGATTTTTGCGGGTGAGTTCCATGTCATAGACGGCGGTCGCGCCATAACGATGCGGCGCATGGGGATCGACCCGGCGCTTGTCGAAGCTCAAGACACGGGTGCCGAGCTTGAATGCCTCTTTCAGATCGTGCGTCACCATCATGATCGTCAATTGATGCTGCTGCCACAGGCCGGTGACGAGTTCATGCATATCTGCCCGGATGCCGGGATCGAGCGCGCCAAATGGTTCATCCAGCAGCAGCACGCGCGGATTTTTGACCAAGGCCTGCGCGATGGCGAGGCGTTGCTGCATCCCGCCCGAAAGCGCGGTGGCATATTCATTCATCACATGGCCAAGGCCGACCGCGATCAGCATTTCTCCGGCCTGTTCAACCGCGCGTCGCCGTGCCGCGCCAAAGCTGCGCCCCAAAATGGGCGCGGTGGCGCAATCAAGGCCGAAGATCACATTTTCACGGACATTCAGATGCGGAAACACGGAGTAACGCTGGAACACGATCCCGCGATCCGGTCCGGGTTCGGGGCGCAGGGGCTTGCCATCAAGGAAGACTTGACCCTGGCTTGGCGCTTCCTGTCCCAAGGCGAGGCGGAGGAACGTGCTTTTGCCCGCGCCCGATGGCCCGATGATCGAGACGAAACTGCCCGCGTTGATGTCGATATTGACGCGTTCCAGCACGACCTTGTCGCCATATTCGACCCAGACGTTACGAAAGGAGAGGAGGCTCATCAGTTGCTGCTCCGGTTGGCCCAGGGGAATGCCTTGCGCGAGATGAGTTGCAGCGCCATGTCGATTAGGATCGCCAGCAGCGAGATCCACGCGACATAAGGCAGGATAATATCCATCGAGAGATAACGACGGACGAGAAAGATGCGATAGCCAAGGCCGACATCGGCGGCGATGGCCTCTGCTGAAATCAGGAACACCCATGCCGGGCCAAGCGAAAGCCGCAGTGCCACAATCAGGCGTGGCATCATCTGGGGCAGGGCGACGCGGATCGTCAGCAGCCAACTGCCTGCGCCCAGCGTCTGGGCCTTGATCATTTGTTCTTGCGGTAGTGCGGCGACAAAGGCGGCGACATCGCGGACCATCACCGGAGTGATGCCGATCACGATCAACATGATTTTCGACGCCTCGCCAAGGCCGAAGACGATGAACAGCACCGGCAGAATGGCAATTGGCGGGATGACGGAAATGGTGGCGACCAATGCGCCGAATTGCGCGCGGATCAACGGGATCAGGCCCAGTGCAAGGCCCAATAATATCGACGTGACCGTCGCAATCGCGAGCGCAATGCCAAGCCGTTCAAGGCTGGCGAGCGTATCGGCCCATAACAGGACCTGCCCGGTGATCGGGTCTGCATCAAGCGCGAGATTTTTGAACGCCTTGCCCATCGCCATGAAGGTCGGCAGCAGTTTATCCGCCGGATTGGCCGCATGGTGCACGGCGGAGGCGATCATATAGCCGATCACGATCAGGATCAGCGGGATGGCGGCAAGCCCTGCGGCGGCCTTGCGCCCGGGACGGATGTTCACGAGCCGCGTCATGACATGTGGTTTCCGTTGATGAATGTCATGACGCGCCCCGTTTATTGCTGTGGTAGTTTTGGGTTGAGGATCAGAGTTTGCCGTCGGCGGCCATCTGCATCCATGTCGGGTCGAACCGCAGCTTTACATTGGCCGGATCGCCCAAGGTCTTGTTATTGGCAAAGCCGATCCCGATGGCATCGACCGAGGTCGCACCCGGGCCGTACAGGCCTTTATCAAAGCTGAAACTACGCACCCGATCCATCGTGGTGACGAGCGCCGGATCAAGCGTGGCCTTCAGGGCATCCGCCGCCGTGTAATACATGAAGGTCGTCTTCAGCTGGGCATCGAAGCCGGGGCCATCGGTGCCGGACAATTTGCCCATGGCGGCACGTGCCTTTGCACCTTCCGGTGTTTGCGCGTTCATCAGGGCCATGGTTTCATACCAGATCCCGGCCAATGCCTTGCCGAGGTTCGGATTGGCCTTAAGCGTAGCCGTATCCACTGCCAGCAGGTCGAGAATTTCCCCCGGAATATTGGCGGAGCTGAACACTTCGGTCGCGCCTTGGACCTTTTTCACTTCGCCCAATTGCGGGTTCCATGTCACGACCGATTTTGCATCCGGCGTGGCGAAGGCGCTAACAATATCGGCATCGCCGGTGTTGACGGTTTTTACGTCCGACAGTTTGAGATTGGCACTGTCGAGCGCGCGGGCGAGGAGATAATGCGACACCGACAGTTCGACGAGGTTGATCGTCTGGCCCTTCAACGCGGCGACCGACTTGGCAGTTTTGCTGACGACACCATCATTGCCATTGGAATAATCGCCAATGATGACGGCGGTCGTGTCCTTGCCGCCGGCGGCGGGAATGGTGAGCGCGTCCATATTGGTGACGGTCACGCCATCCAATTTGCCCGCGGTATATTGGTTCACCGATTCAACATAATCATTGATCTGCACGATGTTGATCTTGATGCCGTATTTGTCTTCATATTTCTTCACGATCCCGGCCTGTTGGGCATAGGGCCATGGCATCCAGCCGGCATAGATCGACCAGCCGATGTTGAATTCCTTCTTGGCGGCCGCATCCGGCGCGGCTTCCTTATTGGCAGAGCCGCAGGCGGCGAGCGCGAGGCTGGCCACCATCACACAGGCGGTGTTTCGCAGTTTCGAGAACAGAGACATAATCGGTCGATCCCCCTTGCAATTTGGTGAAGCCCGCTCCCCGCATGAGGTGCGGGCTATCGGTCGCGGTCTTCCACTGAAGGATGTTGATGCAGGTATCGTGCCAAATGGGGATTCGCCGGAAATTGCGGCAGGGCAGGGGTGGCGCGGGGGTGATGTGGCGAAACATTGCCTAAACTTTGGGCATCAAAAATAGACATGCCCAATTTTCAGCCATTTTTTACGTTAAAAATAATACTATTGCCGATATTAGTAATATCTAATAAATGCGGAGTATGACCGAAAACACCACCCCGCCACTCGCCCGGCTCAGCATGACTTTGCCAGCCGATTTATTCGATCAGCTTGATGCGATGGTCGCCGCGCGCGGCCTTAATTCGCGCTCTGCGGTGATTGCGGAATTGATCCGTAATTCGGTCGCGGAATATGCCGAGGAGCAGCGCCCGGACGCGGTGTTGGCGGGGACGATTACCCTTATCTATCGCGCGGATTACGGCACGATTCGCCATCGGATCGCGCAAAAGCAGCGGGACTATCTGAAGGAGGTGATCTCCGCCCAGCATGTGTTCCTCGAAAACGATCAATCCTTGGAGGTGTTGCTGGTGCAAGGCCCGCCCGCGCGGCTGCATGCATTGTGCGACGATCTGCGGCGGGTGCGCGGGGTGCAACAGGTGCGACTCGTCACCACCACGGCGCTGCTGCCGCAACTGCACGAGCCGCTGTTGGATGAAATTGGCACGCAACATGCAGGGAATGAAGCATGATGAAAACAACCGCTGATCCATATGGGGCACAGGCCCATGCACGGGCAATGGCCGGCACTATTGTCGAAACCATGCCTATCTTGCCACCTTCTGATGGTCTGGTCTGGGAAGAGACCGTGGCCGCGGGGGGCTATACATCCCGCCGCATATCGCGCGGCACGCGCATCACGTTCAACGATCTATATGGCGATGCCTGTGTGTCGTTGTTGTTGTTCAACGCCGAATGCCCGGTGGAGCGATTGAACGTCGCGGATACCGTGAAGGTGCAATGGAATGCCTATCTCGGCGCGGGCAAATTGCTTTTGTCCGATATGGGCCGGGTGATGATGAGCATTATATCCGATGAAGCCGGGACGCATGATTGCTTTTGCGGCGCATCCAATGCGGCGCTGCATGATCGCAAATATGGGCTGGGCGGTAATTATGGTCCCTATCCCAGCGCGCGGGATCGGTTTTTGATCGCGCTCGCCAAATATGGGCTGGGCCGCAAGGATGTGCATCCGTGCATCAACCTGTTCAAGGGGGTGGCCATTGCCGATGATGGCACGACCATGTTGAACGCGGGGCCGTTTGCGCCGGGACGGACGATCACGCTGCGGGCGGAGATGGACCTGATCATCGTCTTTGCCAACACGCCGCATGTGCTCGATAAAAGGGCAGACTATAGCGTGACGCCCGTCAAGGTGACGGCAATGACCGGGCCGGTGACGGTAGAGGATGATCCGATCCGCACGGCGACGCCCGAGGGCGAACGCGCCTATCTCAACACCGAAGATTATTACCGGCGCTAAGGGAATATATATGACCGATCTCGCTATTGCTGGCCTGTCCGGCCACATTATCCATGATGAAATCGTGCCTGCCCGCGCCCCTTGGCTGCATGAGGTCAAGGCGGGGCAGACGCTGCGCATCGTTGATGTCGAGGGCAATCAGGCCGTCGATTTCCTTGCGTATAATGCCAAGGACGATGCCGAGCGCTACAGCGCGCAGGACACCATCGCCGCACAAGAAAATATCTACCTCAAAACCGGCGCAGTATTGCTGTCGAATGAAGGTCGTCCGATGATGACCATCACGGCCACCAATGTCGCCTATCATGACACGATTGGCGGGGCGTGCAGCTGTGAATCCAACACGTTGCGTTATGGCCATTTCGCCAAGCATCAGCATAGCTGCGTCGATAATTTCCTCGATGCCAATGCCCGCGAGGGCCGCAACAAGCGCGACATGGTGCCGAACATCAACTTCTTCATGAACGTCCCGGTCGAAGCCGATGGCGCATTGGGGATTGTCGATGGCATTTCCGCGCCCGGCCTGATGGTCGAACTGCGTGCCGAGATGGATGTGACCGTGGTCGTGTCGAACTGCCCGCAAATCAACAACCCGTGCAACGGGTTCAACCCCACCTCTGTCCGTATGATTGTGACTGCTTGATGTTTTCCAAAGTCCTGATTGCCAATCGCGGCGCGATTGCGTGCCGCATCATCCGCACCCTGAAATCCATGGGCGTTGGGTCTGTGGCGGTGTTCAGCGAGGCCGATGCCGGGTCGCTGCATGTTGCTGAGGCCGATGAGGCCGTGTTGATCGGCCCTGCGCCTGCTGCCCAAAGCTATCTCAACATGGATGCGATCATCGCCGCTGCCAAGGCAACGGGCGCACAGGCGATCCATCCGGGCTATGGCTTTTTGTCGGAAAATACGGTTTTCGCCGAACGTTGCGCGGCGGAAAATATCGTCTTCATCGGTCCGACCGCCGATAATATCCGCGCCTTTGGTCTGAAGCATACCGCGCGCGATCTGGCGGCGGGGCAGGGCGTGCCGCTTGCGCCGGGCACGGATTTGCTGCTCGATCCCGCGAGCGCGATCGAGGCCGCCGAGGAAATCGGCTATCCCATCATTCTGAAGGCGACCGCAGGCGGCGGCGGCATCGGCATGAAGATTTGCGCGACGGCCAATGATATTGCCGAGGGCTTTGCCACTGTGGCGCGGCTGGGCGAGGGCAATTTCGGTGATGGCGGGGTGTTCCTCGAACGTTATGTCGAAACAGCGCGTCATATCGAAGTGCAGGTCTTTGGCGATGGCAAGGGCAGGGTCGTGGCCCTTGGCGAACGCGATTGTTCACTCCAGCGCCGCAATCAAAAAGTGATCGAGGAAACGCCTGCGCCATTGTTGCCCGCGGCGACGCGGCAGGCGCTGATCGATTGCGCGGTGCGGCTGGCTTCAGTGGCACACTATCGTTCGGCAGGCACGGTCGAATTTCTCTATGATGCCGTGCGGGATGATTTCTTCTTTCTGGAGGTCAATACCAGACTTCAGGTCGAACATGGCGTGACCGAACAGGTGACGGGCGTCGATCTGGTCGAATGGATGATCCGTGGCGCGGCAGGCGATTTCGCGTTTCTCGATCACGGCGCGCCCACGCCCAAGGGCGCATCCATTCAGGTCCGGCTGTATGCCGAAGACCCGGCGCAGGACTATCGCCCATCGTCCGGCAAGCTGGTCGAGGTGGCCTATCCGGAAGGTCCACGGGTCGATGGCTGGGTGGTCAGCGGTTCGGAAGTGAGCGCCTATTACGATCCGATGCTCGCCAAACTGATCGTGACTGCGCCCGACCGGGCACAGGCGGTGGCGGCGATGCAGGCGGCGCTGGATGATACGCGACTGGCCGGGATCGAGACCAATCTCGATTGGTTGCGACAGGTGGTCAGGTCCGATGTTTTCACCACGGGCGAAGTCTCGACCCGGGCGCTGGCGGGTATCGCCTATCAACCGCGCACAATCCGGGTGCTGGCGGGTGGCGCATCGACGACCGTGCAGGATTATCCGGGGCGGATCGGCTATTGGAGCGTGGGCGTGCCGCCATCGGGACCGATGGATGCTTTGTCGTTCCGGCTGGGCAATCGCTTGCTGGGTAATGAGGAAGGCGCGGCGGGGTTGGAAATCACTGCCGCCGGGCCGACGCTCAGCTTCTCGTGCGAGACACGGTTCGTGCTGACGGGCGCGGCCTTTGATGCGAGCCTCGATGGGGTCGCGGTTGCGCCATATCAGCCGATGACGGCCAAGGCTGGGCAGGTCTTGAAGATCGGGCGCGTAACGGGGGCCGGGATGCGCGGCTATGTCATGATCGCCGGGGGTCTTGATGCGCCGGATTATCTCGGCAGCAAGGCGGCGTTTACATTGGGCGAATTCGGCGGCCATGCCGGTCGCGCGGTGATGACGGGCGATACGCTGCATCTTGGCGATGTCGCGACGGGTGTTGAGGCCGTGCCGGTCGAACGTCCGGAAATCAGTCGCAACTGGACCGTGAGCGTGCTCTACGGCCCGCATGGTGCGCCCGATTTCTTCACCCCAGACGATGTGGAGATGATCTCCACCACCGAATGGAAGGTCCATTATAATTCCAACCGCACCGGCGTGCGCCTGATCGGGCCAAAGCCGCATTGGGCGCGCCAAGATGGGGGCGAGGCGGGGCTGCACCCGTCCAACATTCATGACAATGCCTATGCCATTGGCGCAGTGGATTTTACCGGCGATATGCCGATCATCCTTGGTCCGGATGGGCCGTCTTTGGGGGGCTTTGTCTGCCCGTTTGTGGTGATACAGGCCGATCTGTGGAAAATCGGCCAGCTTGCACCCGGTGATACGGTGCGATTCCAGCCGGTGAGTGATGCCGATGCGGTGCAGGCCGAACAGGCACAGGATCAATATGTAGCGACGCTGGCGCGTCCGGCATTGATCAACCCGCATCCCGTGGCGGCAGAAACAGACCCGATTTTACGCTTTCTCCCGATTGAGGGGCATAATCCGGCGGTCACCTATCGCCGTCAGGGTGATCGGCATGTGCTGGTGGAATATGGCGAGATCGTCCTCGATATTGAGCTGCGCTTGCGCGTCCATGCGTTGATGATCGAATTGCAGGCGATGGCGCTACCCGGGATTATCGATGTGACGCCCGGCATCCGTTCGTTGCAGGTCCAGTTCGATAGCCGCATCCTGCGTCAGCGCGATCTTTTGGATGCGCTGGAGGCGATTGAGCGGCGGCTCGATAAATTGGATGATTTCGAAATTCCCTCGCGGATCATCCATTTACCATTGAGTTGGGGCGACCCCGCGATTTGGGAAACGATCGAGAAATATATGGCCAGCGTGCGCGATGATGCGCCTTGGTGTCCGGATAATATCGAATTCATCCGCCGTATCAACGGGCTGGATCATCGCGACGATGTGCAGCGCATCGTGTTCGATGCCAGCTATCTCGTGATGGGCCTGGGCGATGTCTATCTTGGTGCGCCGGTCGCGACCCCGGTTGATCCGCGCCACCGGCTCGTCACCACCAAATACAATCCGGCCCGCACCTGGACGCCGCCCAATGTCGTCGGCATTGGCGGGGCTTATATGTGCATTTATGGCATGGAAGGGCCGGGTGGTTATCAATTGTTCGGGCGGACTATTCAGGTCTGGAATAGCTGGCGGCAGACCGACGCCTTTGTCGATGGCAAGCCGTGGTTGCTGCGCTTCTTCGATCAGATCCGCTTCTTCCCTGTCTCGGCTTTGGAATTGGAGGAATGGCGGCGCGATTTCCCGCTGGGGCGCAAGTCGATCAAGGTTGAAGAGACCGTATTCCGACTGTCCGAATATCGCCAGTTCATGGCCGATAATGCCGAAAGTATTGCCGAATTTGAAACCACCCGCCGTGCCGCCTTTGATGCCGAACGCGCCGATTGGGCATTGAAGGGCGAATTCGACCGGGTGGCGGCCTTGACCGAGGATGATAATGCCGCCGATGTGGCGGATGCGATTGTGCTGCCAGAGGGTTGCGAATTGATCGAAGCGCCTTTTGGCGGGAGCATCTGGAAGATATTGGTCAATGAAGGCGACCGGATCGAGGCCGGGGCAACCATTGCGGTGATCGAGGCGATGAAGATGGAATCCCCGGTCACCAGCCCGATTGCGGGCGTGGTGCGTCAGATCTTCACGGCAGAAAAACAGGCCGTCAATCCGGGCGCGCCGCTCTTTGCGGTGGAGGCAGCATGATCCAGCATCTGCATGCAAGCGAGATCGCCGCCGAGGTCAATGCGGGCAAGACGAGCGCGCTGGACATCGCCGAACAGGTGCTGGTGCGCTTGGCGGATTATGATCATGTGCAGCCACAGGCATGGATCAGCCGCTTTGCCCCGGATGATATTCGCGCGGCGGCCAAGGCCGTGGATGCGCGGGTGAAGGCGGGGGAGGTGCTGCCGCTCGCCGGGGTGCCATTCGCTGTGAAGGACAATATCGATGTGGCGGGGCTGGATACCACGGCTGCCTGTCCTGCATTCGCCTATCGCCCGGTGGTCAGCGCCTTTGTGGTCGAACAATTGCTGGCGGCGGGGGCGATCTGCATCGGCAAGACCAATCTCGATCAATTCGCGACGGGCTTGAATGGCTCGCGCAGCCCTTATGGCGCGCCGCGCTGTGTTTTTAATCTCGATTATGTGAGTGGCGGGTCCAGCTCCGGCTCGTCAGTGGCGACGGCGGCCGGGTTGGTCGCCTTTGCCCTTGGCACCGATACCGCCGGTTCTGGCCGGGTGCCTGCCGCGTTCAACCATCTCATCGGTTATAAACCCAGCAAGGGCCGGTGGAGCACGACCGGGCTGGTGCCGGCGTGCCGCTCGCTTGATTGCATCACGGTGTTCACGGCGCGGGCGGCGGATGCGGCGCTGGTCGATCAGGTGGTGGCGGGTATGGATGCCGCCGATCCTTATAGCCGGACGATCCCGGATCGGGCGCTGGGCCATGCCGGGGAAAAACTGCGCATAGGCGTGCCGTTGCCGCATCAACGCAATTGGTGTGGCGATTTTCAATCCGAGCGGCTGTATGATCTCGCGCTCGAACGGCTGGAGGCGATGGGCTATGAGATCAGCCTTGTCGACATCGCGCCTTTGTCCGAGGCGGCGGCGCTATTGTATAATGGCCCTTGGGTGGCGGAGCGCACTGCCGCGATGGAAATAATGCTGCGCAATCATCCGGATGCGATTGATCCGGCGGTCAAACAGATTGTCGAGGCGGGGCTGGATATGACAGCGGTCGAGGCGTTCAAGGGCCAATATCGCCTGCAAGCCTTGGCGCGTCAGGCGGAATATATGTGGCAGGCGATTGATGTGCTGGCGCTGCCGACATCGCCGACGATCTATCGGTTAAAGGAAATGCAGGCAGCGCCGGTCGCGCTCAATGCCCATTTCGGCCTCTATACCAATTTCGTGAACCTGCTGGATATGGCGGCGATTGCGGTGCCTGCGGGCTTCCGCCGCAATGCCACCGGCTTTGGCATCACCTTTATTGCACCCGCTGGCACGGATGCGGCGCTGTTCGACATGGCGACTGCTTGGGAAGTGGACAGCCCTTATGTGGCCCCGGAACTGGACATGGCGAAAATGGAAAAGGATCGACCGATGGATCGTATCAGGCTGGCGGTGGTAGGCGCGCATCTCAAGGATATGCCGCTGCATTGGCAGTTAACTTCGCGCGATGCGGTGTTCATTGCCGAAACGACCACTGCGCCCTGCTATAAGCTTTATGCCATTGCCAATAGCGTGCCACCCAAGCCCGCCTTGGTGCATGATGCGGCAGGGGCAGCTATCAAAGTCGAAGTCTATGAACTGTCGACCGAGGCTTTTGGCAGTTTCACCGCCGAAGTGCCGCCGCCGCTGGCGATTGGCACTGTAACGCTGGCGGACGGCAGTCAGGTCAAGGGTTTCGTCGCCGAACCACGGGCGCTGATCGGTGCCGAGGATATTACGACCTTGGGCGGATGGCGCGCCTATCTCGCGCGATAGAGACCATCCGCATATTGGCCGCTTTATTTGGATCAGGCCGCGATGCGCAGCGAGATGACCAGTCGGCGCAGGCGATGGTTTTCCTGCTCCAGCGCCTGAAGATGGCGGGCCATCGCCGGATAGGCGGTGTCGAACGGCGTGTTCGAGGGCTGTGCATCATCTGCCAACGGGTCCGACATATCGTCGCCAAAATCGTCCATGTTGCAGGCGAGATCGAGATCGAGATCGAGATCAAAGTCCAAGTCGTTCATCATCGTCTGGTTCCTCTTACTTGCGTTCGTTGATCGGGTCGGCAGAGGCGATCTGGATCGCTGGCAGCACCGGTTGACGGGCGTAGCCATGGGTCCAAGCGTTCTGGCCGTTGAAGGAGAAGATCGGGCGATAGTCAGACTGGCCACGATCGGTGGAGAGCTGGTCGTTGCGATTGTCGAGGATCTTGATTTGACCATCGATACGCACGGCAAGCACGGCATGATCGGCACGGACTGCGAGATCGCGCAGGACCACGAGATACATGTCGCTTTCCGGCACGCCGAGCGCCCTCAGGGCGGCGCGCTTCAAAATGGCATAGTCTTCGCAATCGCCAGCATTGCGCGACAGGCTTTCCGCCGGGGTCGCCCAATAATCGGCAGTGCCGAAAATGCGGCTGTCATCGCGATAGGTCAGGCGATGGTTGACCGCCTTGTTGACGGCTTCGACCTGCGCCAAGCGGCTACCAGCCTGACGGGCGGTGGCGACCAGAGATTGGCCAGCGGCGCCGAGCGGGGCGGCCGAGATCCGGCTCCAGTCACGCTGAAACGGCGTTTTGGTGACCCGCAGCGCGACGCTGCCGAAAACGGACGGGCTGATCGACTTGATCGATTGGGCGGAAGCGGTCGGGGTTGTCACGGCCAGCATCAAGGTGGCGCACGCAACCGGTGCGAACAACTTACCAACAAATGCTGATTTACCAGTGCGCAGAATATTCGTGAAAGTGTTCGACGACATCCGCTTGTCCTTACCGTGATTTGGTCGAGTGATTGACCAAATTGTTTGCGATAAGGATCTTTTATACTAATTAATAAAGATTAAAATTTGTCGGATGGTCTGTGCGAAGAACTGCCTTAGTTGGATATATATTATTTATTCATTGCGACCTATACTATATATATGCCGAACGGCATAGGCCGCCTAGATCCTCGCATTGCCACAGACGAGGCGGTTGAGGGCGTGGGTCGGGAGTGTGGAGGCGTTTCGTCGCGCGTCATGCAGTGACGTGGATGTGGCGGCAAGACGCCGGGCTGGCATCGATTGCAGCGTGTCGCATAGATAATGGGGGTGAAGCGCCCCTTAGGGACCTGACCTTTAATTAGGCGCGGGCGGACATCAGCTTGGAAATTGCTTCGCCACGGGTGCGGACGCCAAGCGCGCGGTAGATTGCGGCGAGATGAATCTTGACTGTGCCTTCGGCCACATCGAGCTTGCGGGCGATTTCCTTGGAGGTCTGGCCATGGAGCAGCTCGTTAAGAACTTCAATCTGCCGGGGGGTAAGATGTTCCAGCCCAGGCAAATCTCGGCGCAGCGGCGTTTGCGCCACTTTCGTGCTGGGCGGGCGGGTCAGATGGCGCGGGATATAAGACCCGCCTTCGATGATCGATTCAATCGCCGCCACAAATTCGATGGTGGGCAGGCCCTTGGGCAGATAGCCATTCACGCCAGCCGAAAGGCAGCCCAATACATCTTCACGCATTTCAGAACCAGACATCACCGCGATCTGGGCGTTGGGAAACGCCGCAATGAGGTCGGTAAGGCTTTCCGGGCCAGCTGAATCCGGCAAGCGGAGGTCAACCACGATCAGATCGATTGAAGCATCGCTATTTGCAATTTCCATCGCGGCAGCAAGACTGTCAGCCTCATAGACATGCCCCAGCTTGAGCGTGTCGCGCAACAAACGGCCTACTGCATCGCGGACCAGTTCATGGTCCTCGATCAGGAGAGCGCTCAGTTGCTTTGAGTCGGTCATGATCCAAAATTCCCGAAAATGAGTAGGGTTACGTAAAAATGCCGGTTGAATGCGCGCGGTATGTACGGTCTCAGCGTCTTGTGTCTAGTGCGCAACTGCATTGTTTCAACCTGTTTGCCACTGTGAAAACTTTGTTTCATGCCAATGTGACAATAAATGCTAATCTGTTCCCTTGATGAGGGTCTCGTCAAACAGATTTTTTATAGCGCTGCGTATCGGGAAAAAATATGATTTATAATCAATATTTTATATCAAAAACATACCCCTTATCTGCGCAAAAACTTATTTCTAAACAACAAGCTGTTAAGGCTGAATATTGTCATCGATAATGCGGATTTATGCGGTCAAAATGAATTAATAATGTTACAGTGAATTCAGATTTGGAATTGGTCCTATCGAGAATTGGCCCTAGGAGTGGCCGGATGGAACGAAAGCGATTAGACGGCCTGCTCGCGATCCAGCGGGCTTGTATTGCGTCAAAGGGTGACCTTCATGCTGCGATGGCTGCGATTGTCAGCGAATATAGCGTCGCACCGCAATCAAATGGCATTGTCATCGAACTTCGCGACGGCGATCAACTCTATTATGCCGCGGCGAGCGGCACATCTGCGACCATGTTGGGCATGCGTATCCCAATCAATGCCAGCCTGTCGGGCATGTGTGTCCTGACGGGGGAGCCTTTGATGTGTCAGGATTCGGCCTGTGATCCAAGGGTCAACGCGCAGGCAACGGTCAAGGTGGGCCTGAAATCGATGATCGTGGTGCCGATTCCGCATCGGGGCCAGGTAGTGGGCGTGCTGAAATATCATTCCGATCTGGTGAATGCGTTCAACGATGAAGACATGATGATGGCGCATCTGGTGGTAGGCCCGATTGTTGTGTGCCTGAGCAGCGCCGCAGAAGAAGACGCGATCAAGGCAAAGATTGAATTGGCCGAAATTATCCGGTTGAAAAATGAACTGGTGTCCAATGTCAGCCATGAACTGCGCACGCCGCTGACATCGATTGCCGGGGCGTTGCGCCTGATCGAGACGGGCGCGGTGGGCGATTTGACGCCGCCAATTGAAAAGCTGGTTGGCATTGCCAGCCGGAATTCCACCCGGTTGCGGGCTTTGGTCGATGATTTGTTGACCATGGAAAAGCTTGAATCTCACATGATGGAATTCGATAGGTCTCGGATCGAACTTGGCGCGCTTGTGCAGGCGATAGTGATGCAAAATGAAATATTCGCCAGTGATCTGGGCGTGCGCCTCTCGTTCCAATCGCCCGGTGCGCCGATCTTTGTTGAAACGGACCCGGCCCGGCTCAATCAGGTGGTGACGAACCTGCTGTCCAATGCAGCGAAATTTTCGCCCACTGGATCGGAAGTCCGGGTGATCGTCGATCGCGATGCCGTTCATGCGCGGATCAGGGTGGAAGATGATGGGCCGGGCATTCCGCAAAACTTCCGTCGGCGCTTGTTTGATCGTTTTGCCCAGTCCGAACAAACCCGTCAGCTTACCAACCAGCCGGGGACCGGGCTTGGCCTTGCGATCTCCAAAAATATGGTCGAGCAGCTCGGCGGGACGATCACGCATGATGAGGTATATGATTCCGGCGCCGCATTTGAAATTTGCCTGCCACTGAACCTGCAAGAAAGCGCAGTGGCCAAAGAAGATGCGTGCAGACGGATGGCGATATGAGCAGACGCGAGGATTAGGAGTATCGAGATGGGCCATATTGCCAGAATTCTCTATATTGATGACGATCCCGACATTCGCGAAATCGTGCAGATCGCGTTTGAGCTATCCGGTGAAATCGAGCTTGCCCTCGCGGCAACCGGCGAGGAGGGGCTGGCGTTGGTACATGACTGGCATCCGGATCTGGTGATGCTTGATGTCTCACTGCCGGGGGTGGATGGCCCCGCGATTTTAAGGCAGATCCGCGCCGACGCAGATATTGCCAACGTTCCCGTAGCGTTTGTGACGGCGCGCACCCAGCCGGACGATGTAGCCGCCTTGCATGCGCTTGGCGCGTGTTGCGTGATTGCCAAGCCCTTTGACCCCCTGACGCTGGCGCGTCAGGCATGTGGATGCATATTGCGATGAATATCATTGAGGATCGGTTGTCGGCCATTCGCCAGCGATTCGAACAAGGCACGCAATCGCGGGCTTTGACGCTGGAGGCATTGATCGCCAAGGCGAATGAAGAGCCGGAGGTTGCGCGCCGCGAGATTGGCGAATTTTGCCATAGCCTGGCGGGCATTGCGGGCATGCTCGGCTATCGCGATATGGGCGAGGCCGCATCTACGGTCGATCATTATGCCCGCGATCCGGTGGGCCAGATCGATATTTTGCTGGCGATGGCAGCGGCGCTGGCCGAATTGATCCACGAGGTCGCCTCGAAGGGCGGCGCATCAGCCGATTGACCCTATTTTTTCGCCTGATGGGCCTTGGGCAATACCCAGATCAGGATCGAGGCAAGCATTGAAATGGCGAGAATCCACGAGAACAGATTGACATAGGACATTGTGCTGGCCTGCACCTCGACCAGACGTTCGATCACCAGCCTTGCCTGTGTCATGGTCAGGCCATGCGCGGCCAATGTGTCGAGCGCGGCCTGTTTGTCATCCATCATCGCAACCGTTTCAGATCGGGCCACGCGTCCACCATATTCCCAAAAGCTGGTCATGCCCGAAACGAATATGGCCATCGTCAAGACCCTGAAGAACGCGAGCAAACCGGCCGCGGAGGCGATTTGATGGGGTTTGACCGCGCCCAATGCCATGACTGTCAGGCTCAGCATGATAAATGCACTGGCCATGCCCTGCATCAATTGGGGCAAGGCAAACCAACCAAGCGTCATATCGGTATTCGTCTGGATCCGGACGAAGGCCACCAGTGCCATCCAGAGAAATCCACCTGAGATCAGATAGCGACTATCCATTTTGTGCGCGAGTCGACCCGCCAGCGGGACAGCGATGATTGAAAACACGCTCATCGGCGCTAGCACATACCCTGCGAGTGTAGCAGTGTAATTCATCGTGGTCTGAAGCCAGAGCGGCACCATCACCGATGTCGCGATGATGACAGCATAGCCGACCGACAATATCGCCACCGGCATTGAATAGCCTCTGTTGCTCAGGATGCGCAGATCGACGACCGGCTGATCGTCTGTCCATTCCCAGATGAGAAAAGCGATCAACCCAATCAATGTCACCAGCCCCAATGTCACGATGACCGGCGAATGGAACCAATCGCGATCACGCCCCATGTCGAGCATCATCTGGAGCGCACCGACCCAAATCGCGAGCAGGATAATGCCGACATAATCGATGCGACTTTTGATCTTCGCCGTCTCGAACGGCATCAATAGCTTCATGACAAGCGGCACCGAGAGTAAAACGAACGGCACATTCAGATAAAATACCCAGCGCCACGAATAATTATCGGTGATCCATCCACCCACGATCGGTCCCAGAATTGGCCCGATCACGGCTGTCATGACCGACAGGGCGACGGCAGTGCCTGCTTTTTCCGGTGGAAAGATCCGGAGCAGCATCGTCTGGCACAAGGGCAGCATCGGCGCACCGCACAGGCCCTGAAATACCCGAAATACGATAATGGCTTCCAGTGATCTCGCCATGCCGCACAAAGCAGACGCGATGGCAAAACCTATCAGGCCGAAAATAAATGTCTGGACCGTACCGAATCTTTTCGCCAGCCAGCCACTCAATGGCAGACAGATCGCCTCGGCAATGGCGTAAGAGGTGATGATCAACGTGCCTTGGGTCGTCGACACGCCCAGCGATCCGGCAATATGCGGCACCGCGACATTCGCCACGGTCAGGTCGAGCATAACGAGGAAATAGGATAGCGATACGCTAAAGGCAGCCAGAAATAGCCGAAATCCCTTCAATGGCGCGGGGATTGGCGGCGCCAATGACGGGGCATCGCTTGCGCTTGCCATTTAGCGGACCTGCACTTCCGCTTCCATCGACAGGCCGATCCGCAACGGATGCGCGCGCAGTTCCTTGGGATCGATCACGATGCGCACCGGCAGGCGCTGCGTGATCTTCACCCAATTGCCGGTGGCGTTTTGTGCGGGGATCAACGCGAAAGCATTGCCCGTGCCGCCCGCCAAACCCAAGACCTTGCCATGATAGATCACATCATCGCCATAAAGCATGGATGTCAGCCGGACCGGCTTGCCGACCTGCACATGCGCCAATTGGCTTTCCTTGAAATTGGCGTCGACATAGAGACTATCGATCGGCACGATGGTCATGATCGGCGTGCCTGCGGCAATGCGCTGTCCGATCTGGGCCTGACGCTGGCTGATGATCCCGTCGATCGGCGCGCGCAGCACGGTGCGGTTCATATTGAGCCGCGCATCTTCCAACTTGCTCTTGGCGATGAGAACGGCCGGATTGGTGTCGGCAATCGAGCCTTGGGTCAGCGCAAGGCTGGCGGTCATTTCCTTTGCAGCGGTCGTGCGATTGGCCTCGGCCTGGCGCACCCGCGCCTTGGCCAAGGCAAGCTCTCCCTTTGCCGCAGCCAGCGCATTGGTAACAAAGGTTAGTTCATCCCCGGATACTGCGCCCGTTTTCGCTAGTGCATCGCGTCGATCATAATCGAGCGTCGCTTTATGGAGCGCAGCCTCAGCGGTGGCGAGCTGGGCGCTTGCGCTGGTAATATCGGCATCTCGGGCGGACAATGTAGCAGTTAATGCTTCACTGCCCGCTGTTTGTTGCGAAAAGCTGCGGCGCGCGAGGGCATATTCGGCCTCGGCCCGGTTGAGCGCAATCGCGGCGTCCGATGACGAGAGCCGCGCGAGGATCTGACCCTTTTTGACAAATTGTGTGTCTGTCACCTCGACCGCCACAAGGGTCGAGGTGATGAGCGGGCTGACCACCGCGATATTGCCGCCGACATAGGCATTGTCGGTTGATACCGTGCGTGACCCGATCAGCCAGTCATACAGTCCATATAGCAGCGCGGCGCAGACGATCCCGATGGCCAGCAGCCCGAACAGCCGCTTGCGCTGAGCAAGGCGCAGATCGCGTTCCATGTCTTGCTGATCGGGAGTGTCGGTCATGTCGGGTGAGGTCACGCGGGGAGCCTTATTTGGAGAAGAAAGCTGCGGATGAGGGGCGGTCTGCGGCGACATAGCCGCCGCCAAGACTGCGGATCATCTGGATGTCGAGCAGATAGGCGCGTGTCTGCAACAGGGCGTCGGCGCGGCGTTGTTCGAGCATCGCATCCTTGGCAATAAGCGCGTCCAGATAGGTTGCAAGCTTGCCGTGATAACGCGCCTTGGCGATATCGAACGCACGACCTGCGGCATCAAGCGCGATGCCCGTTTCGCGCTGTCGATCCGCCAGCGATTGCAGCGATGTCGCCGCATCCGCCACATCGCGCAGCGCGGACAGCAGCACGCTGTCATATGCGGCGACGGCGCGGGCGTAATTGGCCTGTGCGCCCTGATATGCCCCGCGAAGCCGTCCGCCGGAAAATAAGGGGAGGGTCAAGGCAGGTCCGACACGACCATAATCCGAACCATTATTGGTCAAATTGCCAATGCCCAAGGATTGCACCCCGATGAAGCCCATGATGTTGAGGTTCGGGAAGAAATCGGCGCGGGCGGCGCGGATGTGCTGGGCGGCGGCCTCAGCGCGCAAACGGGCGCTCACGATGTCGGGGCGTCGTCCCAGCACATCGAGCGCAATGTTTTCCGGCAAGCCAAAGGGATGCAAGATCGCAATGGCCGGGCGGGTGATGGCCATGCCCCGATCAGGGCCAGCCCCGACCAACGCGGCCAATTGGTGGCGCACAAGATCGATGGCTTCGCCGCTTGCGGCCAGTTCAGCTCGTGCGGTGGCGAGCCGTGCGCGGACCAATTCTGCCGGCACTTGGGTATCCAGACCATGGGCAACCCGTGCATTGCTCAGGTCGAGTAAATCGGCACGAATGGCGACCGTCCGCGCGACAATGTCTTGTTGCGCATAGAGACCCGCCAGACGGGCATAAGTGGCGGCAATATCGGTTTGCAGGATCAGCCTTGCCTGTTCTGCATCGACCTCGGCAGCCCGGGCATCGCTGACGGCTACGGCAAGGGCGGCGCGGTTGCGGCCCCAAATATCTAAGTCGATGTTGAGATCAAGCGTGGCCAAGCCGGTGTCATTCCAGCCTTGCGGCAGAAATTCGCGGGGAAAGCCATTATTGTAACTTTGTTTCTCGCTGGCGATTGCGCCATGTCCCTGGATGGCCGGCGCAAGGGACGCGCCCTGTTGCATGGCCAAGGCCCGCGCCGATTGCATCCGGGCGATGGCGGTCTTCACATCGGGGGAGTCGGCAAGCGCCGCCACCATCAGCGCATCGAGCTGTGGGTCGCCATAGGCCTGCCACCAATGATCAGCCGGCCATTCGCCATGCGGCATCGAGAATGTCTGTGAGCTTTGCGCAGCAATGCGCTGATTGGTATCAGTTTTTGTGATATTTTGCAGTTTGACTGGCGGCGGGATGGAGCATGCCGTCGCCATCAATGCGACCATCAAGAGAGAAAAGTGAAATTTCATCCGGCCCGGCTCTCATCTGTTATTTTTCTCATCGGTGCGGCGTTCGTTTCCACAAGCTCGTCCAAATGTGCTGATAAGATAACGAACAAGCATTTGTCGACCTCTGGTTTTGGATGGTCTCTTTATTAAGCGCCCGCAATAGCATCGGTCAACATATGTGTTGATATTGATGGGCGGCGGATTTTGGTGCCATATTTGCGATTTTAGGTCTTGGCATTCCTTCAATTCACGGCCATCAGCCACTGCATGACATTGCAACCTCCCCAGGAACGTCTGACCCCCCGGCAGCAGGAGCGTCGCGCCCGCATTCTCGATAATGCCCGTGATTTGGTCGCTGTGCATGGATATGACGGCGTCTCCATGCGGACGATTGCGCGTGAAAGTGCGGTGACTGAAAAGACGCTGTACAATATTTTTGGCAGTAAGGACGAGTTGATCGCGATTGCGGCAAGGGATCGCACCGTCAAAATTTTCGAGGAAGCCGTGGACAAATCGCCTGCTGGCAGTTGGGCGGCATTGGTGTCGATCGTGCAGGCTGTTGCGGAAAAGACACTTGAGCAGCCTAATATGGCCCGTGCGCTGATCCCAATTTTGACCCAGCATCCCGAATTGGTGGGGCTGGAATTTGTATATGACCGGCATGTGCCAAGGGCGCTGGAAGAGATGAAGGCCGAAGGTTTGCTGGAGAAGTCAATCCAGATCGATCGCGAGGTCAGGTTGATCCGGCTGGCGATCATTTCGGCCACAACCTTTTGGTCTAGCAGGGAGTTGTCGGATGACGAACTGCTGCCCTATCTCAAAATATGCCTCGCGGAATCGCTATATCCGCTGGTGTCCGACGGCTTTCGTCCGACATTGCATGCGTTCGTGTTGCGTGCGCGGGATGACCTGCGCGATTGATCTGCCGTTTGACTATCACAAAATACAGCACGCTATAATTGATGTTGACTCTTTTCCTGCATGGAGTGCAACTTTGCCGCATTAGATAAGGGCTGCCAAACAATGGCGTCCCACGGATGAGGTGAGGGGCTGGAAACATGGGGGCATTGCACCCGACGTCGCATTGGACGTCCTTCAAACATCAAATCCACAACTGATCTCGCGACAATTGTTCATCCAATTGTCGCGCTGATGCGTCGCATCCTCATTGATGCGGCGAATGATGCAACGTGAAGTCAATTTGAAAAGGGGAGGGGTTAGCTGATGAAGAAAGTCATCAATCCAGCATGGGGGCGGGGTTTAATGCTCGCCGGGGCGTCAGTCATGACGCTGAGCCTTGCGCCTGCTATGGCGCAGGAAGCCGAACAGACGGCAAAGGCCACGCATTCGGGTCTTGAAGAAATCACCGTGACGGCGCGTAAGCGCGTTGAAGACGTGCAGAGCGTGCCAATCGCCGTGACCGGGATCAGCGGTGCAGCGTTGGAAAATCGCTTTGTCGCCGACGTTCGTCAGGTGGCGAAATATATTCCGAACGTGCAGCTTGGTCAGGTGCAGTTTTCTGGCGCGACCTTGTCGGCATCTATCCGTGGTTTGACCTTTGCCGATATCGAACGTTCGTTCGAACCGGCGGTGGCGACCTCGATTGACGGTATCTTCCTCGCGTCCAACACGGGCGCTTTGGTCGATACGTTCGATCTGGAATCGATCGAAGTGCTGCGCGGTCCGCAGGGCACGTTGTTCGGTCGTAACACCATCGGCGGTATCATCAACATCCGTCGTTCGCGTCCGACCGGCGAATTCGGTGCCAAGCTTTCGGCCACGGTCGGTGCTTATGGCCGTAACGATTACAAGGCCGTGGTTAACGCACCGATCCTGCCGGGCGTATTGGCTGCCAAGCTCGGTATCTTCTCGATCAATGGCGACAGCTTCACCCGTTCGGCCTACACGGGCAAGCGCGATCCGGGTCTCGACCGTCTCGACATCACCGGCACCTTGCTGTTTACGCCGACGTCGGATTTCGAAGCGCTGTTCACCTATGAATATATGAAGGATCGCTCGCATTATCCGCAGCTGGTCAACATGTCGCGTGCGGGTTCACTCGCCTGCGATGCCTTCAACCTGTGCTATGACAACCACAAGGAAGCCTATGAATCGAGCGGGTTCAAGGCATCGTTCGCAGGCACGCCTTTCTATGTGCCGATGAATGCGAACAATTTCACGCTCAATTCCAAATATAGCGGCGAAAACTTCAATATTACCTCGGTCACGGGCTATTTGAAGAACAATGATGCACTCGATATTGATAATATCGGTGATTCATTGACGCCGACGTTGCCGCTGTTCAATCCGAAGCGTCAGCTTCATGGTAAGCAGTTCAGCCAGGAATTGCGCGTAGATACCGAATTTGATGGTATCTTCAATATCGTGGCCGGTCTGTATTATTTCAATTCGACCTATCGTCTCGATTATCAGGATGTGTATGTCGCAGGGAATTTGGTCGACAAATTCACCGCTGGTCAGAAGGCCAAATCCTATGCAGCCTTTGCAGAAACCTATTGGAAGCTCACTGACGCCACGCGTGTGACGGTCGGCGGTCGCTACACCAAGGAAAAGAAGCGGTTCCATGTGACGAAGTTCACGGACGTGCCGCCCTATAGCTGCCCGGATGTGACGTCATATTATGCGCCTTGCCGTGATCCGAACCTGACCTTCAAGAAGTTCACCCCGCGCGTTTCCATCGACCACAAATGGGCCGACGACATCATGACCTATGTGTCATGGTCGCGCGGTTTCCGTTCTGGCGGTTGGAACGGTCGTCCGGGTTCGCTGGCAGAGACGATTGGGCCGTATGAACCGGAAACCGTCGACAGCTACGAAGCCGGCTTCCGCAGCAAGTTCCTCGACAATACGGCGCTGTTCAACCTGACTGTGTTCCAGACCAACTATAAGAACAAGCAGGAAGACCAGATCCGTGCGAACCCGCTGAACCCGCAATCGACCATCACCTTTGTGGAAAACGCCTCCGAAGCGCGTTTCCGTGGGGTTGAAGTCGAAGCACAGTATAAGCCGACGGATAATCTGCACATGTTCGCATCTGCTGGTTATCTGAAGGGCAAGTATCTGTCCTTCCCGGATGCGGCTGGCAACGACCTCAGCGCGACGAAGAACCTGCGTTACGCACCTGATTGGAACGCGAGCTTTGGTGGCGATTACACCATTCCGTTCGGTGCGGATGACAGCCGTTTCGTGATCGGGGCCAATGTCAAATATGTCGGCGACTATGCAACGGAATCCGGCAAGGACAATCTGGGTCTGAACCGCGAAATCATTCCGGCGCATACGTCGGTTGATGCATCCGTCAGCTATTATGGCAAGTTCGCCGGGCTGAATGAGTATAAGCTGTCGGCCTTTGTCAACGATGCGTTCCACGGCGGTGGCCGTATCGTGCGTTCGAGCCAGGCTGGCATCTTCTGGTTTGGTGATCGCACACCGAACCGCACCTGGGGTGTTGAGATGCAGCTTGAATTCTAAGGCTGTAGCTTAAGAGGCAATGATGGCGCCCGCCTGTAATAAGCGGGCGCCATTATCCTTCTCAATGAACTGACCCTCGGTATTATTCAGGACATCAAGATATGAACATCGACTTGACTGGCAAGGTGGCGCTCGTCACGGGCGCGGCATCGGCAATGGGCCTTGGCTTTGCGACCGCACGGATGCTGGGCCGCGCTGGCGCGATTGTCGTGCTGACCGATATTGCCGGGGATGAAGTGTCGGCCCGTGCCGCCGAATTACAGGCCGAAGGCGTGCAGGCGATTGCGCATCGCCATGATGTCACCAGCGCCGATGATTGGGGTATGGTCGTGGGTGACACGATCAAGCAATTTGGCCGTCTCGATATTCTGGTGAACAACGCTGGCATCGCCATGTTGCACCGCATAGAAGTTTTGGACCTGCCGCAATGGCAGCGTCAGATCGACATCAATCTCACAAGCATTTTTCTGGGTTGCAAGCCCGCCATGGCCCAGATGCGGGTGCAAGGCAGTGGCGCAATCATCAACCTGTCGTCGATCGCAGGTCTGGTCGGCATACCGGGGGCTTCGGCCTATGCGGCCAGCAAGGGCGGCGTGCGGCTGTTGACCAAGGCGCTGGCGCTGGAATGCGCAGGCGAAGGCATAAGGATCAACTCGGTGCATCCGGGCGTGATCTGGACGGAAATGCAGCAAGTCGCCATTCGCGATAATCCTGCACAATATGACATTATCAACGCCTCCATCCCGATGCAGAAAATGGGTGAACCGGATGACATCGCCGCGATGATCACCTTCCTCGCATCGGATCAGGCGAAATATATCACCGGCGCGGAATTCGTTGTCGATGGCGGCGTGACGGCACAATAAACCCGCAAGGGGCAAAATGGGCGCGACTTACATTCGGTCCGTCGCCTTTGTTGCCGATCATGCGCAGAAATAGGCCCGGACTGCACCTCCCGCGGTCAAGGGCCTTGGCCCGGCAGCTTTTGTTGCCGGGCCATATTTTTGGCTCCCGAGGGGCATGAGATGGGTTGCTAACTGCATTTTTGAGCAGTTCAATGCCGGAGTTGATCGGCACATAGTCCCCTTCACGATTGGAGAGCCCATGAAAGCAGCATATTATATCGAGAACGGCGGGCCAGAGGTGCTCATTTATGGCGACGTCGCCGATCCGGTGATCCGGCCCGACACGGTGTTGATCCGGGTGTCGGTCATCAGCATTGAAGGTGGTGATCTGTTGAACCGCCTAGTCACGCCGCCGCCACGCATCCCCTTTGTCTGCGGTTATCAGGCGGCGGGCATTGTCGAGGCGGTGGGCGAGGCGGTCACCCGTTTCAAGATCGGCCAGCGCGTGGTGGGCTTCAACTGGAGCGGTAGCCATGCCGAATTGTTCGCGGTGCCGGAAAGCTACACCTATCCGATCCCCGATGATCTCGACATGGACCTTGCCTCGACGATCCCGGTGCCATTCGGCACGGCGGCGGATTCTCTGTTTGAATTTGGTCAGCTTCAGCCCGGTGAAACGGTGCTGATTCAAGGTGCTGCGGGTGGTGTTGGCCTCGCGGCGGTGCAGTTGGCGGCGCAGGCCGGGGCGATTGTCATCGGCACGGCATCCGGCAAGGAACGTTTGGAACGGGTCGCGACTTTTGGCATGCATCATGGCATCGACCATCGGTCTGAGAATATCGCGGAACGCTGCATGGAGATTACCGGCGGCAAGGGCGTTGATCTGGTCGTTGATATGGCGGGCGGAAAATCGACCGATCTGTTGATCAAGTCGCTGCGTTATCGTGGGCGTTATGCCGTGGTCGGCGCGGCGACGGGTGAATTGCCGAGCTTCGGGTTTTTCGATCTGATCCGTAGCAGCCTCACCGTTTATGGCATTTCGTTCGGGCGCGAAATGCACACCCCGCGCGCGCATGCATTGCTGGCGGATATCGCCGCGCGCATGGGCAAGGGCGAATTGAAGATGCCGATCGAACGGGTGTTCCCGCTGTCGCAGGCGCGCGAGGCGCATGAATTTGTCGCCAATGGCCATCCCTTTGGCCGGGTGCTGATGCGCCCCTGACGCCCCATTTTTCATTATTGCGGGCCAAATCTGCCCAAGGAGCGGTTCTAGTGGATAGCGAATTCGATTATATCATTGTGGGCGCAGGTTCATCCGGTTGCGTGCTGGCCAATCGCCTGTCCGCCAATCCCAAGCATCGCGTGGCGCTGCTGGAGGCCGGGGGCAATGACGATAGCTTCCTGATCCATATGCCCAAGGGCATTGGGAAACTGGTCATCAACCCCAAATATACATGGCATTTCGGTGTTGATCAGCCGCGGATCAAAGGCGATCCGGCCAGTGAAATCTGGCTGCGCGGCAAGGGGTTGGGCGGATCGTCGTCGATCAACGGCATGATCTATGTGCGCGGCCAGCCGGAAGATTATGACGATTGGCAGGCACGCGGCGCAACCGGCTGGGGCTGGGCCGAGATGAAACAGGCGTTCCGCGCGATCGAGGATCATGAACTGGGCGATGATGGCGTGCGCGGCAGCGGCGGGCCAGTCCATGTGAATACCGGCACGTTCCGTTATCCCTTGGCCGAAGCGATGATCGAAGCGGGCGTGGAGATGGGGCTTGATCGCCGCGAAGATCTTAATCGCGAAGATCAAGAAGGCGTCGGCTATTATAATCACAACATCAAAAACGGTCGGCGTGTCAGCTCGGCGGTCGCGTTCCTGCGGCCTGCGGCGAAGCGCCCGAACCTGAAAGTGTTCACCAATACACTGGTCGACAAGGTGCTGTTCGAGGGTAAGCGCGTGGTTGGCGTGGCGGCGCGGATCAATGGTGCGCCGGTCAATCTGCGCTGCAAGGGCGAAGTTATCCTGTCCGCCGGGGCGATGATGTCGCCGGTGATCCTCCAGCGTTCTGGCATTGGCGATGCATCGCATTTGCGCGGGCTGGGGATTGATGTCGTGGTCGATAGCCCGGATGTCGGCGCGCGGATGCGGGAACATCTCGGCTTTTCCATGCCCTATCGCTTGAAGGGCGATAAGGGCATCAATCATCGCTTCCACGGGCTTGGGCTGGTGCGTAGCGTGCTGGAATATTATCTGCTGCATAAAGGCCCGATGGCGACCGGCCCGTTTGAGGTCGGGGGCTTTGTGAAGACCGAACCACAGGTCGACCGCCCGGATTTGCAGCTCTATCTCAGCGCGTTCACCTTTGCGCGCGGCGATGATAATTTCCCGGTGCCGTTGGCCGATGTCGAGCGGGAACCGGGCATGACCATCTATGGCCAGTTGCTGCGCTTGACCAGCGAAGGCGTGGTCCAGATCAAATCGGCGGATATGGATGCGCTGCCCAAGGTGACGCCGAACTGGCTGGCAACGCCCGAAGATCAGCATGCGGCGGTCGCGATGGTGCGCTATATGCGGCGCTATATGTCGATGCCCGCGATTGCGGGTTTCTGCGGCGAGGAAATCCTGCCGGGGCCAAAGGTGCAAAGCGATGAAGATATCCTCGACATCGTCCGGCGCTTGTCCTTGTGCGGCACCCATGCAGTCGCAAGCTGCCGCATGGGCGGTGATGACAAGGCGGTCGTCGATGCGCGGGCGCGGGTAAAGGGTGTCACCGGGCTGCGCGTGGTCGATTGCTCGATCATGCCAAGCCCGGTTTCCGGCAATACCAATGCCCCCGCGATGGCCGTGGGTTGGCGCGCGGCGGATCTGATCATCGAAGATCAGCGGGCATAATTTGGATGAATGGCGGCGCAAGGTTCACTTTGCGCCGCCTGTTTGTTCATACTGTCCAATGCGCCAGCTATGCGGGTGAAGAGCGCGCCTGCATGTTGCATTGAAAGCGCCCGTTCAAGGACGCGAAAAACGCGCGTGATATGAGGTGGAGAAGGGTAACATGATCGATTTTCAGAAGATTTATCACACCGGTATCGTTGTCGATGATGTTGCCACAGCCCAGCGCGAGCTTGGCGAAACGCTCAACCTTGAATGGACGCCGCTCCGGATATTCGATCCCTTGCCGTTCTGGACGCCGGAAACGGGTCTTCAGTCGATCCGGGTAGAGGCTGTCTATTCTCGCCAAGGGCCGCATCATTTGGAAATCGTGAAGGGGCCGAAGGGCGGCTTTTACGATCCTGCGAATTTCCCCGATGGCCGTCATATCGGCGTGTGGGTAGATGATTTGCAGGCCGAGATTGCACGGTTGATCGCAGCGGGCTGGAAGGTGCTGGCTGCCGGTGGCGCGCCCGAGGATGGCTATGGCGTATTGGCCTATCTGCGCCCGCCCACGGCAGGGCTGGTGGTTGAACTGGTATCGGTGGCACTGCGCCCGGCGATTGACGAATGGCTGGCGGCGACCGAATAATGACGAACCCAGCCGCACAGCAGGTGATCGAGATCACACCCGAATTGATCGCATCCGCCGGGCATTTTGCCGAGGGGCCGCGCGTCAGCGATGATGGGACGATCTGGTTCAGCGATCTGCTGAACGCCGCTTATTATCGCCAGCGTCCCGGCCATGCGGTTGAAAAAATCGTGGCCGACCGTCAATGGATCGGCGGCGCGACGTTCGATGAGGACGGGTCGTTGATCTGCGGCGGGCGTGGCGGGTTGGGCAAGATCGACCTTGCGACCGGTCATCAGACGGATTTGCTGACGGAGATCGGCGGAGAACCGATCATCGCGATCAATGATGTCGAGGCGGATCGCCATGGCGGGCTGTTTGGCGGGACGATTGATTTTGTCTCCATCCTTGAAAAGGGTGAGGCCCCGCAGCCGGGCAAGTTGTTTTACCTCTCCAACACCGGCGATGTCCGCGTGTTACGCGATGATGTGCTGGCCTCCAATGGCATCGCATTCAGCCCGGATGGACGTTTTCTCTATCATTCGGAGACATCGCGCGGGGTGTGGCGCTATGCGCTTGATGCGGATGGCATGCCGAATATGCCGGGCGACTTGCTGATCGAACTGCCGGACAGCGATGGGCTGGTGGTCGATAGCGCCGGGGCGATTTGGGTGGTGCGCTGGGATGCGGCGTTATTATGTCGCTATCTTGCCGATGGCACGCTCGATCAGACCTTGTCCTTGGGCTTTCCCCATCTTGTCAGCCTTGCCTTTGGCGGGCCTGATTTACATGATCTTTATGTATCGACAGGTGGCAATGCCGCCGATCAGGAACGCGGCGGGGTGGTGAAAATCCGCGTCGAGGTGCCGGGCCAGCGCGATTTCAAGACGCGGTTTTCCGGGCTTGGGGTCAAAACGCAATGACCAGCGCCGCGACGAGTTTTATCCAGATCGAACCGGCGGGTGATGGCATTCAGATCATCCGGCTCAACCGGCCCGATGCGCGCAATGCGTTGACCCTTGATATGATACGCGAATTGCGGGCGGCGCTCGCCACGGTTGAGGCCGACCCCGATTGCCGGGTGGTGATTTTGGCAGGCGAGGGGCGCGTCTTTTGTGCGGGGCTGGACCTCAAACAGGTGATCTTGGGCGATGATGCGCCCAAGGGGCCGATTGAAAATATGGCGTTGCAGGAATTATTCGCCGGGACGATGCAGATTATCAACCGTCTGCGCCAGCCGGTGATCGCCGCTGTGCAGGGGGCTGCCGCAGGCGCGGGCTTTGGCATCGCACTGGCCGCCGATATTCGTATCGCCGCGCCGTCCGTCAATTTCATGATCGGCGCGGTGCGGATCGGGTTGAGCGCGGGTGAATGCGGGATCAGTTTTCATCTGCCGCGCTTGATTGGTGCTGGGCGCGCCTTCGAGATCATGCTGACAGGCCGTCCGGTGCTTGCGGAAGAGGCTTTGTCATGCGGGTTGGTGAGCCGGATTGCCGCCAGCGATGATGAGGTGTTGGCCGAGGCCTTGGCCACCGCCCGGATGATTGCGGCAAACAGCCCCTATGCGGTCAAGCATACCAAGCAGGTGATGTGGGCCAATCTCGACGCCCCCAATCTGGAAAGCGCGATCGAGCTGGAAAATCATGTCCAGACGCTTGCGCTGCTAACCGATGATTTCGCGGAGGCGTGCAGCGCCTTTATCGCAAAACGCCCGCCTGTTTTCCGGGGGCGTTAAGTTTATTACGTATTTTCATGTTGTTGGATATTTAAAAAGGAGAGTGCATCATGGCTAATATCGCAATTACCGGCGCAGGACGCGGAATCGGATTGGAACTCGTGCGGCAATATGCGGAAAATGGCGACCGGGTGTTCGCTCTGTGCCGCGATCCAGCCGGTGCCACCGCGCTGAACGCGCTGGCTGCGGCATCGGGCGGCAAGGTTACGGTCCATCAGATGGACGTGGGTAGCGATGACTCCGTCAAGGCAGGTGCTGCATCCACCGGCACCGATACGATCGACGTGTTGTTGAACGTGGCAGGTGTTACCGGCCCGATCCCGGCTGAGCTGGAACTTGGCTCTTCCGATTGGGCAGCGTGGAATGATGCGATCAACATCATGACCATGGGGCCGCTGCGGGCGTTGCAGGCGTTTCTCCCACGCATGAAGGCCGGTTCCAAGGTCATCAACTTCTCAAGTCAGTTGGCGGCCTCGACCTGGCCTTATGGCGGTTTCTATGCCTATGTCGCTGCAAAGGCCGGCCTGAACCGCGTGATGCGTTCGGTCGCGATTGATCTTAAGGATCGTGGCATCATCATCGGCCTCGTGCATCCGGGCTGGGTGCAGACTGACATGGGCGGCGCTGATGCCGACATCACCACCGAGGAAAGCGCCTCCGGCATTCGCAAGGTGACTGCCGACTGGACGCTGGAACGTTCGGGCGATTTCCTGAAGTGGAATGGCGAAACTCACGCTTGGTAAACCCAAGACTGGCAATGAACAAAAAGGCGCGGCAGGATCAACCTGCCGCGCCTTTTTATTTGAGCACCGAAATGATGATTATCAACGCGTAGGCGTTGGTTCCGGCGTGGAGTAATCATAGAAACCGCGCCCGGATTTGCGACCGAACCAGCCTGCTTCGACATATTTGAGCAGGATCGGGGCCGGACGATATTTGGGATCGCCGGTGTCGTCCTGAAATACCTTCAGCACGTTCAACAGCGTATCAAGGCCGATCATGTCCGCCAGCGTCAGCGGACCCATCGGGTGGCCGAGGCCGAGCTTGATGCCCTTGTCGATGTCTGGGATCGAGGCAAGACCTTCGCCGACCGCGAAAAAGGCTTCATTGAGCAATGGCAACAGGATGCGGTTGACGACAAAACCCGGTGAATCCTGCGCGACGATGGTGTCCTTGCCGATCAGCGCGCCGAATTGCTGGGCAATCGTTGCGGTCTTGTCGCTGGTGGCGATGCCCCGGATGATTTCGAGCAACGGCATCAACGGCACCGGGTTGAAGAAGTGCAGGCCGATGAAACGGCTTGGATCGGAGGACGCCTGTGCCAGACGGGTGATCGAGATCGACGAGGTGTTGGACGCGAGGATCGCATCGGGGCCAAGCACCTTGCCGATTTCGGCGAAAATGAGCTGCTTGATGTCTTCACGTTCAGTCGCGGCTTCGATCACGAGTTCGGCATCACCCATCGCTTCATAGCCCGCGACCGGGATCAAATTGGCCAATGCAGCATCGGCGGCGTCCTTCGTCATTTTGTCCTTTTCGACCAGACGCGAGAGCTGCTTGGCAATGCCAGCCTTACCCTTTTCCGCCAGTTCGAGCGACAGGTCGGACAGATAGACCTGAAGTCCGGCCACAGCCGACACCTGCGCAATGCCTGCGCCCATCTGGCCAGCACCGATAACTGCAATCTTCTTCATTCAATAACCCTTGTTGTTGCGTTTTAGCATGGAAACGATCGATGGAGCGCCCTTTGGCACTCCATCGATCAGCTTTCAACCTTACTGATGCAGAACGCGATAAATGCGCTTTGTGAACAGCCATTTTCCATCGATCTTGGCCAGCTCATCATCATATTGGCCGCGCACTTTGACTTCCGTGTCGGTGCCGGGAACGGTGAATATTTCCGAGGTATAGACGCGTGCTTTTGCCTTATCGCCATCGACCTCGATCGCCCCCGGCGTGGCGATGTAGATCATCGATGGCTTATTGGGATCGCCCTTGCCAAAGGCCTCCAATGACGCAAGCCAGCCTTTGACGATGGCATCGCGGCCCGTGAAGGCTTCGAGCCCTTCAAATTCGGGCAGCGACCAAAAACTGTCTTCCGCCCAGACGCCGCTCCATGCGGCCTCATCCGAGCGCATCACGGCGTCTGCGTATATTTCAATCAGTTCGCGGATTTCGACGCGATCCTGCAACGGGCCTGTATATGCCATATCATTATCCTCTTATCGGCGACCTTCGAGATAGTCGTTCAGCACTTCATGGAAAAAGCGCACGCGGGTTTCCTGCGCGGGCAAATAGGCGTCGGTATAGCCGCGTGAATGCATGCCCGCCTGCATATCGGCGGCCAGCATCATGTCCTGAAAGACGATCTGGCCTTCCAGTTCCGGCACGCCCTTGCCGCCGTCAAAGTTGCGATGTTCGCAGGTTTCGACTTCGACCAATGGCTTGCGCCCGGCCATGATCGATTCCACCTCGGTCTGCCCTTCGACCGGGAAGGCCATGCACCACAGGTCGAAATAGCATTTTTCAGGGTCTTCCGCGTCCGGTTCCGACCTGAAGAAGATGAGATTGTCCGGTAGGAACGAAATCGTCACATTGGGGAAGAAGACCGTGTGCGGGCTGTCGGTCAGTTCTTCGTCGTTCATATGCTCGTAATGTTTATAGCCGCGCTCTTTCCACAGACGCTTTTTCGCGGCCTTGAGATCGAGCCAGCCTTGCATCGCCTTTTCTTCGTAGCTCGCATAGCTCTCGGGATCGATGTCCCATTGGCGCAGCACGAAGTCATAGGGATGGGGGATGTGCGCGGGCAGGCGGTCCGACAAGGACGGGCGCATCGGCTGCACCGTGCGGCCATGGCCGCCGGGGAACATCTCATGCCGCGCGGTATCGACATCCTGATCGATCCAGGGCGGCACCTGCGGATGGGCGGTGCGGGTGTGGTAGGATTCACTGAAATTATCGGTGACGAATTTCCAATTGGCATCGACCTTGATCCGATACCATGCGACGCGAACCGCCGTATCCATCGGATAGTTATTGTAAATTTCCGGCATCGGATCGAGATATTCGAGCAATGACGGCGCGTTCTTGTCCATCGTATACCAGACGAAACCGCCCCAGATTTCGCAGCGCAATTCATTGAGCTTGAGCTTGCCGCACGGGTTGCCCTGCGGGAAATCTTCCGGGTCCTGCGCGTCATTCAGCACGCCATCCTTGCCCCAGCGCCAGCCATGATAAGGACAATGGAAGCCGTTGCTAGACGATGTTTCATGCACCAGCCGCATGCCGCGATGGCGGCAGCTATTATAAAAGGCACGGACCGAACCATCGTCCTGACGCGCGCAAATGACCGATTCCTTGAGGAAATTATGAACGAGATAGTCGCCCGCTTCCGGGATTTCAGCGGTGCGACCGGCGACATGCCAGATCCGCGTCCACATATGATCCCATTCCTTTTGGGCGAATTCCTTCGAGAAATAGCGATCTCCGGTCAACGGGTCGCCGCGTAAGTTCGATGCATCGCGCCCGTCCATCGTTAACGGGTGTTTCGGAATCTCGGTCATCTGCGCTGCTCCTATAACATTTATTATGTTGGTATTGATCGTGTCAGTCGACGAGTTGCAGGATCATCTTGCCTTCGTTCTGGCCGCTGAAAAGCTTCATAAAGGCCGGATAAGCATTCTCGATGCCATGTTCGACATGTTCGTCGATCCGTAATTTGCCTTCAGACAGCCATTGGGCGATTTGCAACCCGGCTTCGTGAAATCTGGGGGCGTAATCCATGATGAGGAAGCCATGCATCGTAGCCTGATGGACGATGAGTTGCCAGATGTTGCGCGCGCCGGTGCGACCTTCCTTATTATTATATTCGCTGATCAACCCGCACAAGATGATCCGCGCCTTATTCGCGAGATTCATCAGCCCGGCGTCCAAAATGTCGCCGCCGACATTTTCAAAGATGATGTTGACGCCATTGGGGGCGGCTACACGAATTTCTTCGGCCAGTTGATCCATCGTCTTGCCGCGATAATCAATCGCGACATCAAAACCATAATCCTTGATCAGCCGTGCACATTTCTTGGCACCTCCCGCGATGCCGATGGTGCGACAGCCCTTGATCTTGGCGATCTGGCCGACAACCGACCCGACCGCGCCCGCCGCGCCCGTGACCAGCACCGTCTGGCCCGGTTCGGGTTGGCCGACTTCAAGCAAGCCGAAATAGCCGGTCAGCCCGACTGCGCCCATGCCGGAGAGGAAATAGGAAGGCGAGGGGACGCCACTCACATCGAGCTTTGCGGTGAAGTGACCGGGTTCTACCAGCGAATATTCCTCGATCCCGGTCAGGCACAGCACCCAATCGCCAATTTTATATTCGTCATTGGCCGAGCTATGGACGACGCCCACCGTGGTGGCGCGGATCGGGTCGCCAAGGGCGATAGGGGGCATATAGCTGGGGGCATCATCCATCCACCCGCGCTGCGCGGGGTCGAGCGAAGCGAAATGATTTCGCACAACAAAACACCCTGTGGGCGGCGTCGGTATCTCCGATTCCTGTAGTTGGAAGTCTTGTGGGACGGGGTCGCCTTGGGGGCGACGGGCCAGCAGGAAGCGGCGATTCACTGTCATTGATCTAGATCCTCTTTTTGAATTTTCATCCTCGGGGTGTGGCGGCTGAGACGCACCTGTAACAAGTGGCAGTTAAAACAATTTGGGCGGATACCTAGGTCCACCGCGCTTTCTTGGCACTTATGTGAGGCCCGGGAAATGTTGGAGATTGACTTGAAAAAAACTTACATCACGCATGCGCTGTTCATGGCGATGGCTGCATCGGCTTTTGCCGTTCCTTCGCTGGCGCAAGATACCAATGCCGCCGCCGATCAGGCTGATTCCGGTGGGCTGGAAGAAATCGTCGTTTCGGCACGTCGTCGTAACGAAACCGTGCAGGACACCCCGGTCGCCGTGACCGCGATCTCGCCGTCGCAGCTTGAGGCTTCCGCCGCGCTGACCATCGGCGATTTGCAGGGCGCTGCCCCGAACGTGCTGATCACCAGCGCTGGCACCGGCGCTGCTGCGGCAAATATCTCGATCCGTGGCATTGCCTTTGCCGACATCGAAAAGTCGTTTGATCCGGCTGTCGGCGTCAACATCGACGGCGTGTACATCGGCACCTCGACCGGCCAGATGCTCGATTTCTTCGACATCGGTTCGATCGAAATTCTGCGCGGTCCGCAGGGCACGCTGTTTGGCCGCAACACGATTGCGGGCGTGGTCAACATCAAGCGTTCGCGTCCGACCGGCGAATTCGGCGGCAAGTTCGAAGCGAGCTATGGCTCCTACGATCAGATGGGCCTGCGCGGCGTGCTGAACGTGCCGGTCATCAAGGATGTGCTGGCTGCCAAGTTCTTCGCCTTCCACAATGAAAGCGATGGCTATTATAAGACTGTTGGCACTGGCCAACGTCGCGGTGGTTCCAACAACGAAAATTTCGGCGCGAGCTTCCTGTTCACGCCGGGCGATCGTTTTGACTCGCTCTTGACCTTTGACAAGCAGGTACAGGATTTCGATCCGATCCTAGGTCCGCTGAGCCGCACGGGCGATGCGTTTGCGGGCGCGCTGCCGGCTGCGTTTGTCGATGGCAACAACACCGATAACGTCTATCGCGTTGTGGCCCCGTCGCAGCAGATGGTCGGCACCTACAGCTCGCCGGGCGTGACCAACGAGATGAATCTCGACCTTGATGTCGTGAAGCTGACCTCGGTGACCGCCTATCGCGAAAGCGACGATCAACTGCGTCAGGATTATTCGACGACCGGCCTGTATTTCGCCGATCGCGATCAGCAGTATAAGCAGTTCAGCCAGGAACTGCGCGCATCGGGCAAGCTGTTCGACGGCTTCGATTATGTGGCGGGCGTCTATTATTTCAACAGCCGCTACCATATCGATCAGTTCACCAGCGTCTTCTTTGGTGCGCCGACCCATCAGGATACGACTGGCTGGTCGAAATCCTATGCTGGTTTCGTCGATTTCAACTGGGAAGTGATGGACAAGGTCCGCATCTCCGGCGGCGGTCGTTACACCTATGACAAGAAGAAGCTGCAGACGGCGTTCACCGATCCGTCCAACGCGGGCGCTTCGTTCACCGGCGACAAGAACAACGAAAGCTGGAAGAAGTTCACGCCGAAGATCGGTGTCGACTATCGTCCGAATGAAGACCTGATGGTCTATGGTTCATGGTCGCGCGGCTATCGTTCGGGTGGCTTCAACGGTCGTGGCCTGACGCCATTCGCGTCCTCATTGCCTTATGATCCGGAAACCGTGGATGCCTATGAAATCGGCCTGAAGAGCGAATTCTTCGATCGTCGCTTGACGTTGAACCTCGCGGCTTTCTATTCGGATTATCAAGACATCCAGCAGACGACCACCGTTTCGGTGCCGGGTGTTGCGTTGCCGCAGACGATTGTCAGCAATGCCGCGAATGCCAAGATCAAGGGTCTGGAAGCCGATTTCTCCGCCAAGCCGCTTGATCGTCTGACGGTCCGTGGTTCGGTTGGTTACACCGACTCCAAGTTCAAGGGCTTCATTGTCAACCAGCCGGTTGCAACTGGCGCGACGACATCCGTCTCGCGCACCTTTGACTTCTCGGCGGTCGATATGATCTACGCCCCGAAGATCACGGCGTCGATAAATGCGGAATACAAGCTGCCGCTCGGCCCGGGCGACCTCAAGTTGAACGCAGGCTATCGCTATCTGTCGCGTTATGACCAGCAGATCTCTGCTGATCCGGCGCTGTATCCGACAGCACTGGCAGCCGCACCGACTGACGTTATCGCGGTGGCACAGAACGATCCGCGCTTGCGCTCGGATGCACAGAACCTGCTCGATGCGAGCGTGTCCTATGTGTTCTCGCTCGACAATGGGTTGAACTATCGCCTCACCGGCTATGTGCGAAACCTGCTGGATGATCGCGGCACCAACACCTCGTTCGTGGCATCGAACTTCCCAGTGTATTGGGGCTTCGCCACGGCACGTGAACCGCGCGTATTCGGCGTACAGCTCGGTGTGGATTTCTAATCCCGCGAATAGCTGATTAAACGAAAGGCCGCGATGGGAATCCCCCCGTCGCGGCCTTAGTTTTGTCTGGCGATGATGAGTGCAGGGCTGGCAAGGCCGCGCGATGGCGCCCTGTTTTTACTCGGAAACAGAAACCCAGCGGATCGCGTTTTCGACCAAGCGCCGATAGTGCGGGTCGTTATATACCGATGGCCCGTCGCCGGGTTGGAGATAGACGAGGCGGCTTTCGAGCACCTGCCGGGTCCAGCCGATCAGGTTCGATCCTGCGGGATGATCCCAGCCTTCGCGATCATACATTCGGTCCTTGACGGCAAGATCCGCCGACCAGAAATGATCGCGGTCGAAAGTCGCGGACGAACGCAGCAAGGGCGTGACGTCATCTGCAAATATTTCCGCGAGATAGAGTTCATCGCATAACGGAAATGTCGCAGGTACGCCGTCCAATATCGGATGGGTGCCGATCGTTTCCGCCGTATATGGGACATCATGGGCAAAACCGCTGTCAAGGCACGGCTGACCGCGCACTTCGCCCGGATGATAGAGAAAACGCCCGCCGAGCCATTCGCCATATTCATCCCATGTCGGCCAACCGGCAAGCGCATGATGCAGGGCGACCACGCCCTTGCCTTGTTCCAGCAGGGCGCGAAAGCCCGCCTTTAATGCAGGATCTGGCTCGATATACGCGGGCGCACCTTCGCCGGAGGTGAAATCCAGCCCCGGCATATCGTACAGCACCAACGCATCGAACTGGCGCATGGCATCCGGGTTCATCAGCAGGGCCGCCGCCGGTTGATCGACCATCGTCGCGGAAATGCCGTCCATTGACTGGAATAGCGCATCAAAGGCCGTGCGGTCGAACGGATGTCCGCGCACGGCGACGAGGCACTGTATGGGTGCATTATGCAGGATGATCGGCATGGGCTTTTATGTCCTGACGTCGACAACGACCTTGCCGATATTACGCCCGGTCAGCATGCGGGCATAGGCGTCGAGCGTATGTTCCAGCCCCTTGGTCTCGTCAAAGCGCATGACGAGCTTGCCCTCATCCAGCCACTTGCGCAGTTGCGGGAGGAAATCTGTGCCGCGTTCGAGAAAGTCCGGGATGAAAAAGCCGCTGATCGTCAGGCGGCGCATCAGGATCTGGTCGAACCGGGCAGGGCCGGCGGTCGCATTGTCCTTGTCATAGGTGGCGACCAGACCGCACAAGGCGATACGGCCATAATGTGCCATGTTCGGCAAGACGGCATCGAGGATTGGCCCGCCGACATTGTCGAAATAGGCGTTGATGCCGCCTGCGACCTTGGCGAGTTCTGCCTCTACGTCGTCGGATTTATAGTCGATAGCGAGGTCAACGCCGAGTTCTTCGACAAGAAAACGGCATTTATCCGGGCCACCGGCGATGCCGATGACCTTGCAGCCAAGGTTGCGCGCGATCTGGCAGGCAAGCGAGCCGGTGGCGCCAGCGGCAGCCGAGATGAGCACGGTTTCGCCCGGCTGGATCTTGGCGACTTCCACCAGCCCGGCCCATGCGGTCCAAGCGTTCATACCCAATGCACCGAAGTGCTGACGGACATCGGCTACATCTTCATCGAGCTTCATCAGCCCGGATTCCGCCGGGCTGACCACCGCGTAATCTGCCCATTGACCAAAGCAGCGCACCAGATCGCCGACGGCAAAGCCTTCTGCCCGGGATTCAGTGATGCGCCCAAGACACAGTCCGACCATTTTCGACCCAAGCGGGAGCGGCGGCTGATAGCCATCGGTGCGCGGCGTAATCCACATCCGCGTGCCTGCATCCATCGATAAATAGTCGTTTTTGATCACGACCTGGCCGGGGCCTGCGGTTGGAACATCTTCATTTTGCAAGGAAAATGCCGATGCAAAGTCATTGCCATGGGGGTGGGCGTCAAGCCGCCAAAATCTGTTTGTCATGATGTCATCGTCTCCTCAGGCTGGACTGCCGGATATGGCCGGTTCGGAAACCTGTCCAAAGTCGCAGTGAACCTTCCCTTTGGGGGAGGCGTAACCGCCCGTTTAGCCGTTCCGGGAGGGGGCGGTACAGGAGTAACATAACATGAAAATTCAAACTCGCACTTTGTCGGTCAGCTTGATCGCACTTGCACTTTCGTCGATTTCGACGGCGGCCTTCGCGCAGGATGCAGCTGCTGCTGCCGATGCACAGGAAGGCGGCTTGCAGGATATCGTTGTTACCGCCCGTAAGCGCGCAGAAAGCGTGCAGGACGTGCCGGTAGCCGTGACTGCCATTTCGGCTGAAGCCATTCGCCAGCAGGATCTGACCAGCCTTGAAAAGGTGGCTGCCCGCACCCCGAACTTCTCGGTTGGTCGCGCTTCCAACGGCTCGGGCGCACAGTTGACGTTGCGCGGCATCGGTTCGTCCTCGACCTCGATCGGGATTGAGCAGTCGGTCGCTGTGGTGGTCGATGGCGCTTATTATGGCCAGGGCCGCGTCATTCAGGAAGGTTTCTTCGACCTTGCCCGGATGGAATTGCTGAAGGGTCCGCAGGCGCTGTTCTTCGGTAAGAACGCGACCGCTGGCGTGGTGTCGCTGACGACCGCCGATCCGACGAATGAAGTCGAAATCATTGGCCGTGCCGGTTATGAATTCAAGGCGCAGCAGGTCCAGCTCGAAGCCATCGCTTCCGGCCCGCTGACCGAAACCGTCGGCCTGCGCGTCGCGGTGCGCGGTTCGAAGATGTATGGCGGCTATTACAAGAATGAGTCGGTTGATCGTACTTACACCAACCTTGATATTCAGGATCTCCTCGCTGAAGGCACCGGTAATCCGATTGGTCATGTCGCCACCCCGGCTGCCAAGGATGCACCGGGCGAAAAGGAACTGCTGGGTCGCGTGACCTTGAAGTTCACCCCGACCGAAGAACTGACCGCCACGTTGAAGGCGTCCTATGACATCAACAAGGTCAACAACTCGTCTTGGAACTACAGCGCCTATCATTGCCCGACCGGTGTCAGCCAGCTGACCGGCTATGCATGCGATGGCGGTTTCGTGACCCATCAGAACAACATCCCGACCGACATTGCAGCCAACTTCCCGTATTCGAAGAAGGATGGTTCGCTGTACAACCGCTATCGTTCTTATGCGGTCACGGGCAATGTGAACTATGAAATGGATGATGTGACCCTGACGTCCGTCACCAATTACAACAACAACAACAACCGCTGGGCCTGTGCCTGCGATTTCCAGTCGAGCAACAACGGCACGTGGGCGACTGAAAATTCGACCTTCTGGGCATTGTCGCAGGAAGTCCGCGCGCTCACGACCTTTGATGGTCCGATCAACCTGATGCTTGGTGGCCTCTATCAGAAGACCAAGCGTGATTTCGATCAGTTCATCATGTTCGCTGGTGTTCGCGATGACAGCGTGTCGGCGGCAAATCAGCATCTCGCCACGACCAAGACCAGCTTCACCAAGGGTGAAACCGCAGCGCTGTTCGGTCAGGTAACTTGGAAGATCGTCCCGACGGTCGAAGTCGCCGGCGGTGTGCGTTATACGCATGAAACCAAGAAGAGCTTCTTCACCCAGCCGTATAACAATGTTGGCGTGCAGGCGATCTTCCGTGACATTTCGGACCCGCTGCTCGGCAAGATCTATGCGAACCAGACCTTCAACAACTGGTCGCCGGAAGCCACGATCACGTGGAAGCCGATGAACGATGTGCTGGTCTATGGTGCGTTCAAGACTGCCTATAAGTCGGGTGGTTTCTCGAACGGTGGGATCAACTCGATGTTCTCGAGCGATCCGCTGGGCGATCTGACCTTCAACCCGGAAAAGGCACGTGGCTTTGAAGCGGGCGTGAAGACGACCCTGTTGGATCGTCAGCTCCGTCTCAACCTCGGCCTTTATACCTATGGCTATAATGATCTGCAGGTCGACTTCTTCAACTCGCCGATCTTCGCGTTCCAGACGCTGACGGCAGATGCACGCACCAAGGGCGTGGAAGTCGAGTTCGAATATGCACCGCGTGCTTTTGACGGTCTGAACGTGCATGGCACGATCAATTACAACCGTGCGCGTTACACGAACTTCCCATCGGCACCTTGCTATGCGGGTGAGACGGTTGCAGAAGGTTGCAACGTAGATGGCAACACCCGTCAGAACCTTAGCGGTAAGCCGCTTTCGGTTGCGCCGGAATGGACCGGCAGCTTTGGCGTCGGTTATGAAGCTGCGGTGTCGGATGGCCTGAAGGCTGGCATCAATGTCGATGCACGCTACAGCGATTCTTACCTCGCATCGGCGTTCAATAACGCTGACTCCAAGCAGAAGAGCTATGTTTCGCTTGATGCCGGTGTTCGTATCGGTGCTGAAGACGACAACTGGCAGCTTGCTCTCATCGGTAAGAACCTGACCAACAAATTCTACGTCTCTGGCGTGGTTGATGGTCCGTCGACCGGTGGCGTTGGCCTCCACGCTGACCAGCTCGGCTTCGGCAATGTGCCGCGGACCGTGCAGGTACAGGTGACCAAGCGCTTCTAATCCCTTTTAGGGTGCTAAAAGAAAAGGGGGTGGCCTTTGCGGGTCGCCCCTTTTTTTGTGTGTTGCAGATGAGTTTGAGGCACAAAAAAAACGGGCAGCTTTAAAGCGACCCGTTTTCTATCTCATCTCTGTCTTAAGGCTTAGCCCTGACGATGAATGTTCCGGAAGATCCGCGATTTGAATAGCCATTTGCCGTCAATCTTGACGCAGCTGTCTTCATAAACGCCCCGGTCGCGCTTGGTGACGCCTTCTTGATCGTACACTTCGCTGGTGTAGCTGCGTACCTTGGCTTCATTGCCGTTGATGTCGATCGAGCCAGGCCATGCTTCGAACATGAGGTCGGGATAATGCTTCATCGCTTCGACCCACATGTTGACAATGGCGGTTTTGCCTTTGGTGGTGCCGAATTCCGGATAGTCGGGCATCGACCATTCGGCATCTTCTGCCCAGCATGCGCCCCAATCTGCGGCATCGCAGCGGGTGACGGCATCGGCATAAGTGTCGAGCAGTTCGCGAATGGCAAGCCGATCTTCGGCGGGGCCGTTAAAAGCCATAATCTCTCTCTCCTTGTGTTGTCGGGTCTGAAACTAGACCGGGGCAAAGGAGAGTGCCACCTATGGCAAAAGGCAGGGGCATAAGAAGCAGGGGCCAAAAAACAGGGGCCAAAAAACAGGGGACGAGCAGTTTAACTGCGTCGCCCCCGGCAGATATCAAATTTCAATCGGCAATTCTTCCATCGCCGGGGCCGCATCCGGCACTGCGACTTCAATCTGGCCATCGGTGATCCGCAGCGGGAACACGCGAATGTCGCGATAGGTGCCGCCAAGGCAGCGCCCGCTGGTCAGTTCGAACCGCGCACCATGCAGGGGACACATCACCGCACCGCGACGGATGCGTCCGGTCGACAGATGCGAGGCGGCATGGGTGCAGCGATCGTTGATGGCATGATAGCCGTCTTCGATCTTGCCGATCAGCACATGCCAGCCGTTCAGGATCGCTGTGGTCTTGCCGTCTTCCGGGAAGTCGGCTTCTGCGATCACGGGATACCAGGTCTCACTCATCTCTTTTTCCCATTCTTGGCATCTCTTTGCCCTATTTTTGGCTGTAGCGCCCTTATGCGTTTGCCGACCTTGTTCCGGGCGAATCGCATATATTGCATGCCGGTTATCGCGATGTGCGTCCAATGGCAAAAGCTATCGGAATAAAGAGGCCATCTGGCCGGTTTTTTAGCATCAGTCATGGCAGACAAAAAAAACCCCCGCGCACCGATTGGCGCGCGAGGGAGTTGGAGGAGAGGGTTAAAATGGTGATCCGGTAAAATCAGGCTTTCAGCACCGGCACGGGCGTCTGGCCGGTTTCATCCAGATAATAATCGATCCATTTGTGGAAATACTGGTTGCCGGGTTCATTGCGCCCGAACACGAGATGGGTCATCGCGCCGGATTCCAGCCCGTTTTGAACCTTGAGGCCCAGCGCATAATCCTCTTCTTCCACCACATCGAAGAAGAAGTCGCACATCTCGTCGAGGCGCTTCATCTCTTCTTCGGATTCCGGCTTCTTCGGGTAGATATAGTTCATCACCGTCAGATTGCGGTCCGGCGTGGGTCCGGGGAATAGCTGTGCATATTGGCACATTTCCGGCGCGAGGAAGAAGCTGAAGTTCGGGAACAGGACGCGGATGAAGTCATAGCAGCTGTTTTCCTGCTTGCCCCATTCTTCGCGCGGCAGATTCTTCAGATTGCTGATGGAATTCTGTGGGAAGCCGAGGCGGATATGCGGGCCAAAAGCTTCATAATCGCCACGGTTGGAGGGGGTGCGGGTCGCGACCGTGTCGGTATGGGCGGCCTGGAAGTGATAGCCTTCGAGATAGCCGTCATAGGATACCTTCCAATTCGCGCCGTCCATCGTCCGAGACTTGTGATAATACCAATTTTCGAGCTTGAGTGCGGCCAGATCGTCCAGCATCCCGCCCAGGAAGGTCGGCACATCGATGGCAAGGCCGGGGGTCAGGATCACAAAGATCATGCCCGCAACTTCCTGCGTCGGCAGCGCGGTCATAGCGAGCGTCTTTTTATCGACATCGCCAAAGGTGCTGGATTCCGCCACGCCGATCAATTCGCCGTCATTGGCATAGGTCCAGCCATGATAAGGGCAGGAGAAACGCGCGCAATTGCCGGAACTTTCCTTGACCATATGCATCGCGCGATGCTTGCAGACGTTGAGAAAGGCGCGGGCGACGCCGTCCTTGCCACGGGTGATCAGGACCGGCAGGCCCATCACATCCATCGTCTTGAAGTCATTGCGTTCGGGCAATTCGATCGTCAGCGCCAGCATCAATGGCAGGCGCTTGAAAATCAGATCGATTTCCTTCTGCCAGCGCACCGGATCGAGATAATTCTCGACCGGCACTTCCAAAGTGCTCGCGGCCTGATCGGTGGTGCGGGTTTCGACAAAGTGCAGCATGCGTTCGGCTGCATCGCCATAAGCCTTGTAAATATCGGTCATTTTACAGTCTTTCCCGATCAAGCGTTGATATATTTATCGAGCGTCTGGTGGAAATGCCGGATGCGGATTTCCTGATAGTCGCCGAGTTCGACATTGCCATTTTTCGAGCATTTCAGCCCTTCATGGGTCAGTTCCATATTGGTCATGTCCTGATCGACCACCGCGCCCAGCACGCCGAGTTCCGGCGCATCGGCCCATGTTTCGGCATCGGACAACAGGTGCATCGGGACGCTGCGCGGATGGGGCTTGCCTTCCGGCACGCGGGCGATGACGCGGACTTCCATCAGGCAATGGTCCGCATCCGGCCAAGGACGCCAGCGATAAACGATGTTCGGCATGAACCCGCCCCAAGGCGCCGTGTTCGGGAAGATATTATAGACCAGCGCATCCAGCAGTTCGGATTCCGAGACCTTGCTGTAATCGCCGCCAAAGGCGCGCGTCGATGCTTCGCGCATCGCTTCGCCAAGGGCGAGACGGGCGCTTTTGCCCTCCGGCACATGGACGTTATACTGATCCTTATCCGGATCGTAATTGTCGGATGAACGACCATTATATTTGACAAACTCGTCAACGATCCATTGTTCCGACTTGCCTTCCGCATTGACGTGCGGTGAGATGGTGCCGAATGGCGTGTAATTGACGTTCACATGGTCGCCGAGCACATTATAGGCGGCGTTGGCGTCACCCGTGAACGGCATCAACTGCGGATGGGTGACATAGGCGTGGTAGGATTCCATGAAGGCTTCCATGGTGATCTTCCAATTCGCCTTCACGACCTTGCCGACCCAAGCCACGGTCACGCAATCTTCATGCCGCCATTGCTTGAAATGTTCGGGCAAAGGCGCGAGATATTCCTCAAGGCTCGGCCCTTCAGCGGCGTCGCGGACGAAGATATAACCGCCCCATGTGCCGACCGAGGCCTCCGGCAATTGCATCTTCTTGTCGCTCAGATGACCGAAGTCCCAGCGGCACGGAATGTTCTTGAGCGTGCCATCGGTATTCCATGCAAAGCCATGGAACGGGCAGGCGAATTGATCGGCAAAGCCGCTGTCCGTCGTCAATTTGCGACCGCGATGGAGGCAGACATTATGGAACGCCTTCACGCTGCCATCTTCCTGCCGCACGAGCAGATAGGAACGGCCCGCGTTTTCATAGGTCACATAATCGCCAGCATCGGGCATTTCTTCGTTGCGCGCAGCGAACTGCCAGACGCGCGGCCACATCTTGTCGACTTCAAGCTGGAAGAAGGCCGGGTCATAATAGCGCTTGGCATCGATCGGGTCGGAACCAAGATATTGATATTGGTCTTCCGACATGAAAACGGGCGGTTGAATGGAATCCTGTTGCAGGATGTCATCCCAGCTCTGCCCGGGGCAGCGCGGGGTATTTTCGGATAAGTTGGGGTCGCGGTCGGCCATGATAGATCCTTCTCCTGCATATCGCTTGAGCAGCAAATCTCACGACACGGCCTTGAGGGTCTTGACCTGAATCAATTAACACCCCTCAATAGTCCTCACACTTTGGATAGGGTCTGGTTAAAGTAACAGGATAAACTGCCTGTTTTTATCTGGGCGGTGGAAAGAGGGCATAAAAAAGCCCACCCCCGAACATTGCCGGGGGTGGGCCTTGATGCCTTTCAAGGGGCGTTGTGGCTTAGAATCGCACGCCCTTGGTGTAGCCACCATCGATCACGACATTGGCGCCCGTGGTGTAGGAAGATGCCGGGCTGGCGAGGAAAACGACGGTCCGCGCCACTTCTTCCGGACCACCCCAACGGCCCATCGCGAACGCGGCTTCGGTCGCATTGTAGAGATCGGGGGCGAGGTCCTTCAGCGCTTCCCAATTGCCGCCCGGGAATTTGATCGGACCCGGCGAGACAACGTTGATGCGGATGCCTTTGGGGGCGAGCGCCTGACCGAGTTGCTTGGAATAGGTCAGCAGTGCCGCCTTGATCGAATTATAGCCCTGCGGGACGATGAAGGTTTCGAGCGCCGCGGTGCTGGAGATGAAAACGACCGCGCCTTCGCCCGACTTTTCGAGATAAGGCTCCAGTGTTTCAACGCCGTTCACCGCGCCCATCACGTCATAATCGAACGACTTCTGCCAATCGCCGGTCGCGCCTGCGCCCGAGGTCGATACCATCGGCACGAAAATGTCGCAGCCGCCGAGCTTTTCAGCCGCGCTCTTCAGCCATGCCTTATAAGCGTCTGCACCGGTTTCATAATCAAAGGCTTCGCCGATGATCTTGGTGCCGAACTTGGAGGCGGCGGCAACGGTGTCGGCGACCTGTTCCGGGTTGCGCGAGAAAAAGGCGACGTCTGCGCCTTCCTTGGCGAAAATTTCGACCGTGGCACGGCCAATGCCGCGGCTACCGCCGGTGAGAATGACTTTCTTGCCCTTGAGTCCGAGATCCATTGTAATATCCTTGTGCTGATAAACTGATGCCACTCCTTGCGGGCGCAGCCCCTTTAAGGGCCACTCCCACTTATATCAGGATTGAAGCATCGTCCGGCATGATAGTCAGCAGGCTATTCAGAGTATTCAGATCAGCATGGAGAGCAATATGGGCAGGTTAGCAGGCAAAAAAGCCGTTATTCTGGGCGCAAGCAGCAAGGACAATATGGGCCAATATATTGCGCGCCGCTTTATGGCGGAAGGGGCGCAAGTCCTCGTTTCCGGGCGCAAGGCTGATGTATTGCAGGCATTTGCCGAAGAAACCGGCTGTGCATGGACGACCTGCGACCTCACCAGCGAGGCGGACGTCAATACGCTGGCCGATACGGCGGTGGAGAAATTGGGCGGCATCGACATCGCCATCAATGCTACTGGCTGGGGCTTGTTGAAGCCGTTTCTTGAAACAACCCGTGAAGAAATCGACAAGATCACCGCATTGCAATTCATCGGCCCGATGCAGTTTTTCCAGGCGATGATCCGCAAGATGACGCATGGCGGTTCGATCATCCAGATCAGCTCGGCCACGGCCACGATCATGCTCGACAATCACGCCGCCTATATGGGCACCAAGGCCGGGACCGATCATGTGATCCGTTGCATTGCCAATGAATTCGGCAAGCAGGGCATTCGCGCCAATTCGATCTCGCCGGGTCTGACCGATACGCCGATGAACGCCGATGCCAAGGAAGTGCCGGGCCTGTTCGATGCATTCCTCGCGAGTTATCCGCTCGGTCGCATCGGCACGTCGGACGACATCGCGGCGGCGGCGGTGTGGTTGTGCAGCGATGAGTGCTTCATGACCGGTGAAAATCTGCAAGTGAACGGTGGGCTGACCCTGCGTCGCAACCCGACACAGGATGAAATCAACGCATCCGTCGCCAAGGCGATGGGTCAGGCTTAAGAGAGGTTTGTGACATGGTAACTGTGCCTTCAGCATTGCATCTGGCCGAAGTGGCGCACTGGAATCGCGAGGCGGATGTCGTCGTGATCGGTCAGGGCGTGGCGGGAACCTGCGCGGCGCTGGAGGCGCATCGCAATGGGGCGGAGGTGCTGATCATCGAACGCGCGAGCGGCGGTGGCGGCGCGAGCGCCGTGTCCTCCGGTATTTTCTACCTGGGTGGCGGCACCGCCGTGCAACAGGCCTGTGGCTATGAAGATAGTCCGGAGGAAATGGCAAACTTCCTGATGGCCAGCACCGATCCGCTCGATCCGGTCGCAACCCGTCATTTCTGTGATGACAGCGTATCGCATTTCGATTGGCTGGAAGCACAGGGCGTCCCGTTCGAACGCACCAGCTTCAAAGGCAAGGCGGTGTTCCTTAACACCACCGAATGCCTGTTTTTCACCGGCAATGAAAAGGCATGGCCCTATAGCTTGGCAGCCAAGCCCGCGCCGCGCGGCCATAAGGTCGCCGGCACCGGCGAAAATGCGGGGGCCGTATCGATGGCGCCGTTGCTGCAACGCTGCGTAGATGAAGGCATTCCCGCCATTTATGACAGCAATGTCACCGCATTGGTGCAGGATGACAGCGGTCGCGTCGTCGGCGTGCAGGTCAAGCAGCCGGAAGGCGTGATCTATATCCGCGCACGGCGCGGCGTGATCATCGCGGCGGGTAGTTTCAACCTCAATCGCGAGATGATTTTCGAAAATATCCCGTTGATGAGCGAAACCGCAGAACCGCTCGGCATCCCGAGTAATGACGGCGCAGGGGTGTTGCTCGGCCTGTCGGTGGGGGCGGCAACCAGCGCGATGGACGGGGTCATCCCGACCGCCTCCATTTACCCGCCGGGTCAGTTGATCAAGGGCATCATCGTCAACAATCGCGGCGAACGCTTTGTGGCGGAAGACAGCTATCATGGCCGGACTGCGTGTTTCGTCATGGAGCAGCCGAACCAGACCGCCTATCTGATCGTGGATTCCGAGATTTTCGCTTATCCCGAAATCACCTCGGCACGGCATGAACTGGTCGATGGATGGGAAACGATCGAGGAAATGGAGGCCGGGTTGAACCTGCCTTTGGGGTCTTTGGTAAAGACCATGGCCGATTACAATGCGGATGTCGCCAAGGGCCGGGACACATTGCTGCACAAGCAGCCGGAATGGCTGAAGCCTTTGGACAAGGGGCCATATGCGGCCTTTGACATCTCGTTTAACAAGTCGATCTATCTGTTCATCACCTTGGGCGGGCTGAAAACCGGGGGTAATGGCGAAGTCCATGATCGTCTGGGTTCGCCCATTCCGGGCCTGTATGCGGTGGGGGCGAGCGCTGCCCATATCCCGCGCACCGGCAAGGCTTATGCCAGTGGGTTGAGCCTCGGGCCGGGGTCGTATTTCGGACGTCGTGCCGGTCGTCATGCAGCCGGGGCGAATTGGTCATGAGCGACGAATTTAGGGGCAAGGTCGCCTTCATCACAGGTGGCGGATCGGGCATCGGCAAGGCCGTAGCCGTGTCGCTGGGCGCTCAAGGCGCACGGGTGGCGGTCTGTGATCGCGCCATCGCTCAGGCCGAGGCGGTTGCCGCCGACATTCGCGCCGCCGGGGGCGAGGCAATCGCTATCGCCGCCGATGTGAGCGTGGAGGCCGAGGTTGAGGCTGCGCTGGCGTTGGTGGTGGAAAGCTTTGGCGGGCTTGATCTCGCGGTTAATAATGCCGGGATCGCCAGTTGCGATCTGCCGTTGGTCGAGCAGTCGCTTGAACAGTTTGAACGGGTGATCGGCGTCAATTTAAAGGGCGTTTGGCTGTGCCTGCGACGTGAAATGGCCCTGATGATGGCGGGACGTGGCGGGTCCATCGTCAATACCGCATCGGCGCTGGGGCTGACGGCCTTGCCCAATGGATCGGAATATATCGCGGCCAAGCATGGCGTTGTCGGCCTGACCAAGGCGGCGGCGACCGAGGTTTCGGCCAAGGGCGTGCGCGTCAATGCGGTGTGCCCCGGCGTGATTGAGACGCCGCTGACCCATCATGCGACCACTGATCCGGAATATGGGGTGGCCTTGAAGGCATTGCACCCGATTGGCCGGATCGGTCAGGCGCAAGAGATTGCCGATGCAATTTTGTGGCTGTTGTCGCCGCGTTCGTCATTCGTGACGGGGGCGGCGGTGCCTGTCGATGGCGGCTGGACGATCTGATTGCCTTAAACCCGGCGGGGATGAACCCGCCGGGGATTACGCTTAGCCTTCAATCTTTTTGGTGACATCCGCCCGCAGCATGTCCTTGCGGATCTTGCCGGAGGCAGTGCGTGGGAAGTCCGTCACGAATTCAAAGCGCTCGGGAATCTTCTGCTTGGCAAGGCCCGATTCCTCGACATGCGCGGCAAGGCCCGCGGCATCGACCGACTGGCCATCGCGCAGGATCACATACGCGCAAATGCCTTCGCCCAGACGCGGGTGCGGCATGGCGACGACCGCCGTTTCCAGCACCGCCGGATGGGTGTGCAGCACGTCCTCGATTTCCTTGGCGCTGATATTTTCGCCGCCACGGATGATCAAATCCTTCTTGCGCCCGGTGATGGTGAGCGCGCCTTGTGCCGTCACGACACCAAGGTCGCCGGTGCGGAAATAGCCACCCGAGGTGATCGCATCCGCCGTCTGCTGTTGATCGGCATAGCCGAGGAACATCGCCGGGCCGCGCGCGAGGATTTCGCCCTCTTGCCCGGTCGGCACATCCTGATCGCGGTCGTCGACGATCCGCACGTCATAATCGATGATCGCGCCATCGGTGGTCGCCGCCAACGCCATATCGGCGCGGGCGGGATAGCCGAGGGTAACAAGCGGCACTTCGGAACTGCCGAACACTCGGAAGGCGGCGCAGTTCGCAAAGGCCTTGATCGCGGACGGGATGACGTCCGGTGGCACGGCCGCGCCGCCACAGGCGAAGAATTTGAGCGAGGGCAGGCGGGTGCAGGCGGCACTCGCGGCATTGGCCAATTCCGTCAGGAACGGCGTCGCGCCGACTGTGCCGGTGATCTGATGTTCTTCGATCAGCGCCAGTGCATCCTTGGTGTTCCACACTTCCATCAACACCGTGCGGGTTTGGGCGATCAGCGGCAGTTCAAGGCCATTGGCATAGCCGCTGACATGGGTGACGGGGGATGGCATGATGATCGCATCGCCGGGGGCAATGCCCCAATGCTGCTGGGTCATCCGCAGCACGCGATTAAGGGTGTTATGGCTGTGCAGCACGCCCTTGGGGCGACCAGTGGTGCCGGATGTATACAGCAACATCTTGATCGCGCCCGCATCGACCTTGGGTCGATTGAACGGACGACCACGCCCCTTGGCGATCAGCGATTCATAATCGTTGTCGCCTGTGCCGCGCACCGTCACGATATGTTGCAAGGCAGGCAGTTCCGGACGCAGCCGTTCCGCCATCGCCGCGAAATCATAATTGCGGAATGAACTGGCGACGAAAAACACCTTGGAACCGCAATCGCCGAGCATCATCCCGACTTCATGGTCGCGATAGATCGGCACGATCGGGTTGATGATCAGGCCGGACATCGAGCAGGCGAGGTTGATGACGGCGGCTTCGATCCAGTTCGGGGTCTGGAAGCTGACGACATCGCCGGGGACAAGGCCCATATCCGCAAGCGAGACGGATAATGCCTCGGCATCACGCAGAAGCTCCGCGCGGGTCATTTTTGTGTCGCCCGCGATAAATGCGACGAATTCGGGATCGGCTGCCGTCAATTCATAGGCGAGGTCGGCGATGGTTTTGTCCGCCCAAGCGCCATTTTGCGTATAAGCCTGGTGATGCGGGGCGGGGAGATTGAGCCATGCCCAAGGTGCGTTCATTTGCCTTGTCATCCTGTCCTTGCGTGCTGCACATATTGGTTGGCCCCCATTTTCGAGGTCCAACCCGGTTGTTACTGCCCGAACATACGTCATTGCACTAGTTGTGACAAAAGCGAGGATGCAACCTGTTACCTCTCGCAGCTTGTTCCATATCGCCGCCAATGCTCCAAGGGCGCGAAGAACAATTTATAAGGAGTGGCGCGATGGATCGCCCTGAAATCGGCTTGGCGGCTGAAAAGATGCTCGATTATGTCGAGAACGACACGACCTTCATGACCGATAAGGTGATGTCGGTGCCAACGCGATCCTATGTCGACTCCGATCAATGGGGCGCGGAGATGGAACTGATCTTCAAGCGCGTGCCGTTGATGCTTGCGCTCAGCTGCGAAATGCCGAACCCCGGCGATTACAAGGCGATGGAGGCCGCAGGCGCCCCTATCCTGATCAGCCGCGACAAAACGGGTGTCGTCCGCGCGTTCCTCAATGTTTGTTCGCACCGCGCGGCGCCGCTGGCTGCAGAAGGCCATGGCAATTGCGCGCGCTTTACCTGCATTTATCATGGCTGGACCTATGCACAGGATGGCAAGCTGCTGGCGATTGCCGACCGTGCCAAATTCGGCGATGTCGACAAGCACGGTCTCGGTTTGACCGAACTGCCGTGCGAAGAAAAGAACGGCATGATCTTCGTGTGCCTGACGCCGAATGCGCCGCTGGATGTGGATGGCTATTATGGCGGGTTGCTGAAAGATTATGCGGATGTCGGGTTCAAGGACTGGACGTTCATGGGCAGCCGGGTGATTGAAGGCGCGAATTGGAAGATCGCGTTTGACGGCTATCTGGAAGGCTATCATTTCGCATCGCTGCACCCGGAAACGATCTTCCCGCGCACGCCGTCAAACGTGATGCATTATGAAGGTTTCGGCCCGAATATGCGGATCGGCTTTCCCCAACGCTCCATTGCCAAGTTGCGCGATACTCCGCGCGAAGAATGGGGCCTGCATGAGAATGACGGGTTCGATTTCGTCCGCATTTTCTTCCCGAATGTGTCCATCTTCCTGGCACCGGAAATCGCGCAGATCGCCCAGCTTTTCCCCGGACCGACGCCGGACAAGAACCGGACCGTGCTGATGTATGCGCGTAAAGATCCGATCCGCGATGAAGAGGACCGGGCGGCGGTGGAAGGGATGATGAACTTCCTGCGAGATGTAACTTATAATGAGGATTATGTGATCGGCCTGTCCATCCAAAAGGGGCTGGAATCGGGGGCGCATGACGATCTGGTCTTTGGCCGGAACGAACGCGGCAACCAATATTTCCACGAATGGTTGAACTGGTATCTCCAAGATGATCCCACCATGCCAAGGCCAGTCATGTGAACAGGATTTCTTTTGCATCCGGCATTGTCCCGGAATTCGGCCCGCTCGATACGGTTCGCGCCGCTGCCGCAGGGCAATTTGATGCGGTGGGTCTATGGGTCGAGCCGCCGGAATGGACCGGCCAGACGATCCGCGACGTGCGTGCTGCGCTCGCGGATACCGGGCTGGAATTGCTTGATGCCGAGGTGTTCTGGCTGAAGCCCGACTATGACATGGACCAGCATCTGCGCGGTATCGATATCGCGGCAGAACTTGGGGCCAAGAATATCCTGTGCGTGTCGTCCGAACCCGATATGGCGGTGACGGCGGACTGGCTTGCGGCGCTTTGCCGTCATGCGGAGGGGCCGGGCATAAGGGTGGCGCTGGAATTCGGCGTGTTTACCGAGGTCCGCAACCTCAAAATGGCGATGGGTGTGTTGGAGGCGGTGGCGCATCCATTGGCGGCATTGCTTATCGATCCGATCCATGTCGATCGTTCCGGCACGACGGTTGCCGAGATCGCCGCCGTGCCGCGTGAATTGCTGCCTTATGCGCAATTCTGCGATGCATCGGCGATCCGGCCAGACCCGAATGATTTCGCCGCCGTGATCGAGGATGCAATTGATCTGCGGTTACAATGCGGGGAGGGCGTGCTGCCGCTTGCGGAGATGTTGCAGGCGTTGCCGCGCGACATCACGCTGAGTATTGAATTGCGGTCGAAGGCGCTGCGGGACAATTATCCCGATCCGTGCGAACGGGCGAAAGCCGTCGCGCAAGTGACCCGTCGCTGGTTGGAGGCACATGCCAAATGATTAAGCTCGTTACCTTGCTCAAGCGTCGCGACGGCATGTCGAAGGCCGATTTCATCGCTTATTATGAAGCGCATCACCGCCGGATCGGGGAGCAGGTGCTCTCTGGCTATGCGACGCGCTATGTTCGGCGCTATCTCCAGCCCGCAGATGGCGTGGATCAGGCGCAGGATTTCGATGTGTCGATGGAAATCTGGTTTCCCGATCAGGCCACCCATGATGCCTGTTTCGCCAAGATCGCGGAACCGGCGACGATGGATATGATCGTCGCGGATGAAGAGAAACTGTTCGACCGTGCCCGCGTCCGTTCATTCATCATGACCGAAGAATGCGAGTCGGACATGCCGCCGCTCGTTTGAAGCGGCGGCGATTTCCTATTTTATCCGTGCAGGTCGATGCAGGTCTTTGAAATCAGATCGCGCACGGCCCGTGTGCGACCTGCGCTGAACATCGGCTTATACAGCAACAGCCCAACATGGGCTGCCATGGCGAAGTCGCTGGCGACCTGAAGATCTTGCCATTGCGACGCCCATTCCGGGAAGTTGCGCATCATTTCATCTGCCCAGACCTTGTCATATTTCCGCAGGGCCGGAATGAAAAAGTCGGCAAGATCTTTATCGGTGCGAGATGCGACCATCAGTTCGAGCAGGGCGCCGAATTCCCGGCTCTGCACATTGCGCCAGTGCAATTCGGTCGCGACCTCGACGAAATTGGCGCGTTTTGAACGCTTGAACGCGGTTTGATAGCTGGCGAGAAACATGTGCATGCGCTGATAGAGCGCATATTCCACCACGGCCTCGACCAATGCCGCCCGTTGCGGGAAGTGATGGTGCATTGCCCCGCGCGAGACGCCGGTGCGTTGCACAATTTCATTGGTGGTGAGTCCCGCATAGCCCTTTTCGACTAGGCAATCGATCGTGGCTTCAAGGATGCGCACCCGCATCTGGCTGCTTTTGCGTTGCTGCCAAGGGGCGTCATCATCAGCGATCGATTCGGGTCGCATTTCTACGACGGCAGGGTTTTGCGGGTTTTTCAAGCTTCTCTCTCTAATAGCCGTCACGGCTCCACAACGATTCTCGGCGTTGCACTACTATCCAAAGTTTCAGTTGGGCAATCAATCTTTCTCCCGCATAAAAACCGGCAGGTTGACCTGTTAATTGAAAAATCAATGCAAGTCAGCTGTCGTCAGGTGGAGAGATTGATGTCTGTAGTGCGCCCGCACGGTTTGCCGAATGCGAACGATACCGCTTATGGCGAAGCGCGCTGCCCTGCGCCCTCGGTGCAAGAGATCATCACGCACGATAAATATCCGGCACCTGCGGTGCTGACCCAAACCAATTATCAATATCTCGGCAGCGAAGAGATCGGCTTTGAGCGTTATTACGATCAGTCGATTTTCGAGGCCGAGATCGACAAGATCTGGGGCAAGACCTGGCAATGGGTCTGCCGCGAAGATCACATCCCGGAACCGGGCGATCATTATGTATATGAGGTCGCGCATCTTTCGTTCATCGTCGTCCGGCAGGAAGACGGGAGCGTCAAAGGCTTCGTCAACAGCTGCCTCCACCGCGCCACCAAGTTTCGCAAGGGCGAAGGCTGTGGCAGCGCGGCCGCATTGCGCTGCCCTTATCATGGCTGGACATGGTCCAATGACGGCGCGTTAAAGGCGGTTCCGAATGCGTGGGATTTCCCGCATGTGGACCCTGCGAAATTCAACCTGCCGGAAGTGCGGATCGGCCATTGGGGTGGTTTCGTGTTTCTCAATCCGAGCGCGGAAGGCCCGGATTTGCTGGAATATCTCGCGCCCTTGCCGGAACACTTCGCCACTTGGGACATGGACAAGCGCTATGTCGATTTGCACATGGAGAAAGAACTGCCATGTAATTGGAAGACGGCGCAGGAAGCGTTTCTTGAATCCTATCATGTGCTTGAAACCCATCCCCAGCTGATGACCGGCGTGGGCGATGCCAATGTGCAATATGATCTCTATGGCGATCATGTGTCGCGTTTCTATGCTGCAGGTGGCGTCAACAGCCCGCATCTGGCCAAGCCATTGTCCGAACAGGAACTGGTCGATCAGATGCTGATCGGCGACCGTTCTGTGCTGGATGACAGCCTGACAGTCGGCGAGGGTGAAACCGCGCGCATCGTGATGGCGCGTTTCCTGCGCAAGGTGATGGGCGATAAGTTCAAGGTCGATCTGTCGCGTTTCTCGGATTCCGAGATGATCGACACGATTGAATATCATGTATTTCCGAATATGGTGTTGTTCCCGGGCGTGTCATTGCCGATGGTCTATCGTTTCCGTCCGATCGGTATGGACCCGAACCGCACGTTGTTTGAAATTCTGTTCCTGCGTCCGAAGCCGGATGTGGGTGTAGCACCGGAACCGGCAGAACCGGTCCGGGTGCGGGAAGAAGAGAGCTATGCCTCGGTGCCGGGCATGGATGCCGCCATGGGGGCGGTATACGATCAAGACACCGACAATCTGCGCGCCCAGCAGCAGGGTTTTCGCGCTAGCCGCAAGGGGCGGCAAACGCTGGGCAACTACCAGGAAGTGCGTATTCGGCATCTCAATCAGGTTGTCGATAAATACCTCAAGAGCTGAGGTAATCTTTGGGAGGAAGAAAATGAAAACAATGAATTGGAAATTATTGGCCGGATTGTCGGTCATCGGCTTGAGCGCAAGCTCTTTTGCCGCAATGGCGCAAGAAGCCGAAGCGACCGGCGGTATCGAAGATATCGTCGTGACCGCACAGAAAAAGTCAGAAAATCTGCAGTCCGTGCCGATTTCGGTCTCCGCCATCGGTGGCGACAAGATCGCCAATATGAACCTGACCTCGTTGCAGGGCTTGCAGGGCAGCGTGCCGAACGTGCAGATCGATAACTTTGCCAACACGCCGCAAACGGCAGTGTTCAGCATCCGCGGTATCGGCGTGATCGAGCCGGATCCTTATGCCGGTAACACCGTGGGCATCGTCGTTGATGGCGTGCCGCAGTTCTTCTCGATGGGCGCGCTCCTCGACACCTATGACGTCGATCGGGTGGAAATCCTGCGCGGTCCGCAGGGCACGCTGTTCGGTGCGAACACGACCGGCGGCGTGGTGAACGTTGTCACCAAGCGTCCTTCCGGTGAATTTGGCGGCTATGTCAAAGGCACCTATGGCAATTGGAACCGCTTCGACTTGAGCGCGGCCTTTGATGCGCCGATCGTGCAGGACAAGCTGGCATTGCGCGTTTCTGGCATCCATAGCCAGCGCGATGGCTGGACGACCAACGTCTACAACGGCAAATCGATGGGCGACAAGAACCTCGACGCGGTGCGCGCTATTTTGGCGTATACCCCGGACAGCGATTTGAAGGTCACCTTGCAGGGCGAATATGTGGCGACCCGCAATGGCGCGCCAATCGTCGTCAATGGCGGTCTGCCGGGTGAAGGCAATTATGTCCCGGCTGGTACATATTGGAATGGCATGACGCAGGTTGCTGCCGGCACCTCGGGCGCTTCGCTGCTCCCGATGTATGTCAGCCCTTGCGCTGGCGGTGGCGTCTGCAAAGCGCCGAAGAAGTATTTCTCCGGCAACAATGAAGTGCCCGATCAGTCGGACATGAACACCTATATGGCGATTGGCACGATCGAGTATAGCAATACCCCGATCGGCGACATCACCTCGATCACCGGCTACAAGCAGTTCGACCTGTTCGAATATACCGATCAGGACGGCACTGCGAAGAGCAATAACTCCACCCGTCGTCGTACCGAAGCGTGGCAGTTCAGCCAGGAAATCCGCACCAGCGCAGACATCAACGATCAGTTGAACCTGACGGTGGGTGGCTTCTACCTGAAGAACCACTATAACCACTATCAGATGTATCATCTGGACTTCGCGTTCCCAGGTCTCACTCAGTATAACGAGCAAGCACAGAGCAACTACTCGATCTCCGGCTTTGCGCAGACCTATTATCAGGTTACTGATCGCCTGAAGCTGCAGGCGGGTATCCGTTATTCGCATGAACAGACCAAGGCGCGTTCGTTCCTCGACTATTCCTATGGCTTCGTCCCGCTGACGAGCGATGGTTTCCGGGGTGCGAATAACGACCGCGATGTGACGATCATTCTTGATCCGACGACCTTCGGTTTTGTTGGTTTGGGTAATTACGACACGTCACTGTACCAGTATAATGTGACCCAGCCGCTGACAGGTGGCCAAACCAACTATGGTGCGGTGCTGGTTGCCCCGAATTCGGCATTCACGGTCGGTGGCAAGAAGAGCTGGAACAACGTCGGTTGGAAGATCGGTGCAGACTATGAACTGGGTCAGAACCAGCTTGTCTATGCCAGCTGGGCGCGTGGCTTCAAGTCGGGCGGTTACACCGGTCGCGTCGGCGTGCCGGCGGATGGTGATGCTCCGTATAACCCGGAAAAGGTCGACACCTTTGAAGTCGGTTTGAAGGCTGACTTCCTTGATCGTCGTCTGCGCACCAACTTCGCGGCATTCTACACGAACTACCGCGACATGCAGGTTGCCCAGATCTATTTCGATCCGGAAACCAATGTGCAGGGCAACCGCATTCTCAATGCGGGTAAGTCGGAGATCAAGGGCTTCGAACTCGAAGTCACCGCTCTCCCGACGGAAGGCCTGACGCTGCGCGGTTCGCTTGCCTATCTCGATGCGAAGTACAAGCAGTTCCTGTATTTCGATCCGGTGGCAAAGACGAACACCAGCCTCAAGGGTTATGACCTGCAGAACGCACCGAAATGGGCGTCGACCCTTGGCATCAACTACAGCTATGCCCTGCCGAACGATGCACGCATCGTGGCGGATGCAAGCTGGAGCTACACCGCCAAGAAATACTACACCGCGATCTTGGATACCCCGCGTTCGACGGTGCAGGCAACCTATCTGATCGATGCGTTGCTGACCTATCATGCGCCGGACAACAAATACACGGTCGGCCTGTGGGGCAAGAACCTGCTCGACAAGCGCTATATCTCGACCGTCTATGACTCGCCGGGCTATATGGGTCTGACGGGCTATGCACCGCCGCGTCAATATGGCGTATCGGTTGGCGTAAACTTCTGATCTAAAACAATCTCTCCCGATGCTGGTAACGGCATCGGGAGAGACGTTTCCATTCCAGAACGGCGGACCGAGATGACATTGACTGCCCATGACCTTGTTGCCCGCCACGGGATTTTGAACGCGCTCGCGAACCATAGCCGGGGTGTCGATCGGGCGGATTTCAACCTGTTGTCTTCTGCTTATCATGCGGATGCGACGGTTGATTATGGCTTCTTTGCCGGACCTGCCGCGACATTGGTGGATATTCTGGCGGGCGCGCAAAAAGGTACGCCGCCGACATTGCACCGGACGTGCAATATGTGGATCAAGGTCGATGGCGACCGTGCGATTTCGGAATCCTATGTGATTGCCTATGTCGAAGAGGCTGAACTCCAGCGCTTCGTCTTCGGGCGCTATCTCGACCGGCATGAATGCCGGAACGGTGAATGGCGGTTGAGCCATCGCCAATATCTGTTGGACGGCAATACCAACCGCCCCAACACCGCGACCCGGGCGGATCCGCCTGTGGGCCATGAAAATTACGTGCCGATCGGGGCCAAGGGCGCTGCCGATGCGGGCAGGGCGCTGATGGCCTTTCATCAGGCCTCATTTCGTCAAAATTCCTCTTCCCAGCTTGGAGCCGAGCCGATGACCGTTGATGCAACCGCCCTTGATGTGGCGCTGTCGCGTGCCGCGATCCTGGATCTGACCTATGCCTATTGCCGTGGTGTCGACCGTGGCGACAAGGCGTTGCTGTCATCGATTTTCCATGAAGATTCGACGGTGATTTCTGGCGTGATCAACGGCACCGGCGCGGAATTCGCCGATGGCATTGTCGATTTCTGCGTCGCCAATTTCGAATATTGCTTCCATTCGGTCGCCAACCAATGGGTCGACATCACCGGCGACACCGCGATTGGCGAACATTATGTCGTCGCCCATCTGACGGCGGGCGGCAATGATGTGATGACCGGCGGGCGCTATGTCGATAGCTATGAACGCCGCGACGGCGTCTGGAAGATCAAGAGCCGGACCTTCGTCAACGACTGGACGACGACCCATGCCAGCACAATGCAACGTGGTGAGTTTTATGAACCGCTGAAATGGGGCTGCTTTGGCAAGAATGATCCGGTCTATTCTGTGTGGGCGGGCGCGTGACCAGCGAACGCGAAGGCGGCTGCCTGTGTGGCGCGGTGCGTTACCGCGCAAGCTGGCCGCCGTTGCTGACCGCTGTCTGCCATTGCAAGAATTGCCAGAAACAATCCGGCTCTGCATTGTCGATGGTGGCGGTGTTGCCGCGCGATGGCTTGAAGGTCACGGGCGAACTCACCATCTATCAGGACAAGGGCAGTAGCGGCCAGGCGGTCTGGCGCAAATTCTGCGGCAAATGCGGATCGCCGGTCGTGACGGACACGCCTGCGGCTGAAGCGAATGATATCATTTTTATCAAGGCGGGGACGCTGGACGAGGCACAAGACCTTGCACCGACCCTCCATTATTGGGCCGATAGCGCCCAGCATTGGTTTGTTTTTCCTGAAGGCGTTGAGTGCCTGCACACTCAATAAGACCTGAAAACTTAATAGGAGCATGTGATGGGACGCGTTGAAGGCAAAGTGGCATTGATCACCGGTGGGGCATCTGGTCTGGGCGCGGAAACCGCGCGCACCCTTGCGCGTGAGGGCGCGAAAATTGTTATTACCGATGTGCAGGAAGAATTGGGCCAAAAGGTTGCCGCCGAGGTTCCGGGCGCGTTGTTCTTCAAACATGATGTGCGTAGCGAAGAGCAATGGCAGGATGTGGTCGCCAAGACCGTTGCCGCGTTCGGCAAGCTCGATGTGCTGGTCAACAATGCCGGTGTCGTGCGCTTCGGCTCGGTCGAAGATCTGAGCTATGCTGATTATAAATTTCAGGTCGAAATCATGCTCGATGGCACGTTTTTGGGATGCAAATATGCATTGCCAAAGATGACCAAGGGCGGCGGCGGCTCAATTATCAACCTCGCGTCGATTGGCGGTATCAAGGGCATCAGCTCGATCCCGGCCTATGCCGGTGCCAAGGGCGGCATCATTTCCATGACCCGCAGTATCGCCGTGCATTGTCAGGAACAGGGCTATGCGATCCGCTGTAATGCGATTGCGCCGGGCGGGATCGAAACGCCGATGACCGCGCAGGCCGTGGCGCAATTGCCAGAAGGTGATCCGGGTCTTGAACAGAACCGCAACCTTGGCATGGGGCAGCCGAGCGACATCGCCAATGCGGCTTTGTATCTCGCCTCTGAGGAAAGCCGTTTCATGACGGGTGCCGTGATGGTCATCGACAATGCGGAGACGATCCGTTGAGCAAACCCTTCGATCTGGAAGCCGAGGTCCGCGACCTCGCGGCGAGGCGCGATATTCATGATGCATTGTGCCGCTATATGCGGGCGCAGGATCGGCTCGATCCGGTGCTGCATCGTTCGGCCTTTCATGACGGTGCCTATGTCGATTGCGGCCTGATGCAGGGGACGGCGGATGAGTTTGTCGCTTTCGCACAAAATCTGCTGGCCGATATGGAAGCCAGCCAGCACATTATCGGTCAGGTTCAACTGGATGTGCGCGGTGATGAAGCCAGCGGCGAGGTCTATTTTTACGCATGGCATCGCACCCGTGAAGGGGATGATTCCAAGGACCTGATCGTCGCTGGTCGCTATGTGGATGAATATGCCTGTCGCAATGGAGAGTGGCGGATTGTGAAGCGTCGGGAGATTATAGACTGGACGCGTTTCGACGCTGCCGACACTGCATTTTTGGATGAATATCCACATCTTCCGCGCGGGGGCCGTCGCGGGGAAGATTTCAGCGAACAACGAAATTGGCCCGCATAAGGAGTTGATCATGAACGTCCAGTCCAATGTGTCTCGTTATTCCGAGGGTTTTGACCTGCCGGTGCGGGGCGATACGATCACAGCTGATCGCTATATTTCGCGCGAATATATGGAGCTTGAGAACAAGAATCTCTGGCCGCGCGTCTGGCATTTGGGCGGGATGGTTGCCGAGCTGGAAGAAGAGGGCGATTTCGTTCGCCACAATATCGGCAAGGAATCCGTGATCATGGTCCGTCAGGCCGATGGATCGATCAAGGCGTTCTACAACACCTGCCCGCATCGCGGGAACCGTCTGATCCTTGGCGATGTGGGCGGTAGCGACCGCATCACCTGCGGTTATCACAACTGGCAGTTCTCGCCGGATGGCGTGCTGGTCAAGGCGCAGGACCCGGATGATTTCCCGGGCGGCGATCCGTGCGGCAAGGTCAAGCTAAGCGAAATTCTCTGCGACACTTGGGGTCCATTCATTTTTTATTGCATGGATCTCGATGCCAAGCCGTTGCTGGAATGGCTGGCGCCATTGCCGGAACGGTTGAAGGGCTATGGCCTTGGCAATTGGGTGCGGGTGATGAACCTCTCTGCCGATGCGAACTTCAACTGGAAGATCATCCGCGACAATTTCAACGAGAGCTACCATCTGCCGACGATCCATCCGGAACTGGCGACGTTCATCAATGATGGCCTGCCGGATACATTGTTTGAAATGTATGAAAGCGGGCATAATTCGATGTGGATGAAGGGCCATCAGGCCACGACCCGCAACGAAGCGTTTCAGACCGGCGAAGTGCCATCGCCGCTGGATGACATTGCGCGGGCCTGGGGTGTCGATCCGGCACCGTTCAAGGGCCATACCGGCGATATTCGTCAGGCGATCATCGAGGCGAAGCGTCGTCTTGGGCCGGAACGCGGTTACAAGAATTATGTGGATATGAGCGATCAGCAACTGGTCGATTATTTCCATTGCACCTTCTTTCCGAATTTGACGCTCACCATGTCGCCGGAACAATGCCAGATCCTGCGCACCGAACCGCACCCGACCGATCCGGAAAAGTGCGTGTTCCAGCATTGGATTCTGGTGCCGCCGGTCGAAGGCATGAAAGAAGTCGATAGCCCGATTGGCAAAGTGCCGTTGGAATGGGCGGAAAACCGTCACTCGGTCTATGGCGATGGCCAGTCGCTCGGCTTTGTCGCGGATCAGGATCTGAGCATCGGCACCAGCCAGCAACAGGGCCTGAATTCGCGCGGGTTCAAGGGTTGCATGCTGACCTATCAGGAAAAGCGCATCCAGCGGTTCCATGAACTGCTCGATGATTATGTCCACGGGATCGTCTGATATGTTGGTCCCCGGCGAACGTCGTCGCGTCATGCAGGCGTGCTGGTCGGTCCCCAATATTCGGGAGGCCTGCCGCAAATGGACGGATACGATGGGCATCGGCCCATTTTACCTGTTCGAAAATCTGCATGTGGATAGTGTCAATTATCGCGGTACGCCGACGAGCACGACATTTTCCATTGCGATGGCGCAAGCCGGGGGCATTCAGATCGAATTGGTGGAGCAACATTGCGACAACCCTTCGGCCTATCGCGATCTGGTGGCCAAGGGCGCGAATGGGTTCCACCATATCGCAATCTATGTTGAAGATTATGATGCGGCGCTGAAGCATTACACCGACAAGGGCTTTGAAGCCGCAATCGACGGGTGTTTCGGCGAGATGCGCTTTGCCTATGTCGATACCAGCGCGGCGCTTGGCTGCATGGTCGAGATTATCGAACATCATCCAATTCAGGATGAGATTTTTGCGCGCGTTATAGAAGGCGCGGCGAATTGGGATGGGGTCACCGACTCGATCCGCGCAGCCATGCCTGTGTAAATTGGGCCTGTTTTAATCGGCTCAGCTCATTTCGAGAGGAAATCAATATCATGACGAATATGCCACTAGAAGTTCGCATCGCGATGCAGGATCTGATGACTGATTATTGCTATGCGGTGGACAAGCTCGATGATATTGATGGTTTGTTGTCGTTGTTCACCGAAGATGCGGTACTCGACTTTAACAAAATCGGTCTGCCGGTCATGAATGGCCATGGCGATATTCGCGCGTTTTTTGATCGCGTCTTCAAGGATATGAGCCACCACGCGCATTATATCACCAACTTCCGTCCGGAAGCTTTTGGTGGCGATACGGCGGCGATGTCGGCTTATGTCATTGGTCTTGGCCGCGCCAAGGATGGCAATGAAGTTGCGGTGAACGTCCAGTACAAGTTTGAAGCTGTGCAGACGGCCAGCGGCTGGAAGGCCAAGCGCTATTCGATGTTCGCAATGATGCCGTTGCCGGGCTCGCTGACCGAAATCCACGGCGAACATTGATACGCTTCAAGTAACTGTAAAAATTAATTATTATCCTGCCGGATGAGGGGCCGGCTCCACATTAGGAGTGACAATCATGGCTACCAATCTCGAAATGCCGAAGGTCGACAAGACCTTTCCCAGCTCGGCCAAGGCTGAAATGCCAAAGGCGCGCGGGGATAAAATTACGGGCGACCGTTATTATTCCAAGGATTTCGCCGAGCGCGAATGGGAACATATGTGGAAGCGCATCTGGCATGTCGGTGGCCGTGTGGCCCAGCTGCAAGATGCGGGCGATTTCGTCGTGCACAATTTTAAGCATGAATCCGTCATGATGGTGAAGCAGGAAGACGGTTCGATCCGCGCTTTCTTCAACGTCTGCATGCATCGCGGCAATCGCCTTGTCGCGGTGGAAGAGGGCGGCGTTGCAGGTCATTTCACCTGCACCTATCATGGTTGGAAATGGGGCATCGACGGCGGGCTTGACTGGGTGCAGGATGCCGAAGATTTCCCGCAGGGCAATCCGTGCGGCAAGCTGCATCTGAAAGAACTGCCGTGCGACACATGGGGCGGCTTCATCTTTTGGTCGTTCGATCAGAATGTTAAGCCGTTGATGGAATATCTCGATCCCGTGCCGGAATTGCTCGGCAATCGTGATCTTGAGAATTACACACGGGTTGTCTGGCGCACGTTGCGGGTCAACACCAATTGGAAATTTGCTTCGGACAATTTCAACGAAGCCTATCACATTCCATCGGTCCATCCGCAGTTCCAGCCGATGATCGACGATCATTATTCGACCACGGTTTTCGAAATGTACCCATCGGGCCACAACCGGATGGTGGAAAAGCTGCAACCATCCAGCCGTTGGCCGGATGCCCATGTGGTCAAGCCGTTATGGGCGGAAGTGCTGAAGGAATGGGACATCAACCCGGCTGACTTTGAAGGTCGGGCGCAGGATGGCCGTCAGGCGTTGCAAGAGGCGCGCCGCCGGTTGGGGCCGGGACGCGGCTTCACCTATTTCGACAAGCTGACGGATGATGAATTGACCGATCAGTTCCATCATACCTGCTTCCCGAACCTGACGCTGACCGGTACGCCTGAAGGTCTGCACGTGTTCCGCACCGAACCGGATGCCGAAGATCCAAACTGGTCGACGTTCGATTATTGGTATCTCGTGCCAAAGGTTGAAGGCGCAAAGGAAGTGGCCACCTTGTATGGCATACGTCCGTATCAAGAGGCAGAGCATGAAAACGGCAGCTTTGATGATTATCAGGCCGAAATCGCGCAAGGTGACTTCCTGACGCAGGATTTGTCATTGGCCGAAACGCAGCAGCGTGGCCTGCGCTCGATGGCATTTGAGGATGCCTATCTTGCCGGGCAGGAAACGCGCGTGCGGCGGTTCCATGAAGTGATCAACGATTATCTGGAGGGTCGGCGATAAGCCGACCCTTTGGGGGTATAAACGCAAAAAAAGGGGGGCGGTCCATCATGGTCCGCCCCCCTTTTTTTTTATGTGGGTATGATTGGATCAGATTGCGGTAAAGCCGCCGTCGATCACCAATTCACTGCTGGTGACGAAGCTCGCGGCTTCGGAGCAGAGATACACAACCCCGCCGCCCAGTTCGTCCGGACGACCCATGCGGCCCATGGGATGGGTGCGCTTTACACCTTCCAGCGCGACGTCGAGGCTCGGCACGGCGCCGATTTCGACATAGCGGTTGAGGATCGAATTGAGCATCGCCGTTTCAACCCCGCCCGGATGGACCGAATTAACGCGGATATTGTAACCAAGGGCCGCAAATTCGATGCCGAGGCACTTGGTGAGCATCCCGACCGCCGCCTTGCTGGTGCAATAGGCCGCGTTGAACGCCGCGCCATTCTTGCCGCCGACCGACGAGAAGTTGACGACCGATGCGCCGCCCTTGCGGGCCTTGCCGCCTTCTTTCAGCATTGGCAGCATGGCCTGAATGCCGATGACCATGGAATCGACATTGATCGACTGGACCCGCTGCCATTCGGACAAAGGCGAATCCTCGAACTTCACCACGATCGAATAACCGGCGTTGTTTACCAGCGCATCGAGGCGGCCATAGGTCGCGGCCACAAAATCAGCAACGCGCTGCCACGCGGCGGCATCGGTCACGTCATGTTGCAGATAATGATCCGCCACCATGTCTTCTGCCGAGGCGGCAAGGTCGGTCGCGATGACGGTGGCACCGGCGGCTTTCAGCGCCTTGCATAGTTCACGGCCAATGCCACCTGCGGCGCCGGTGACGACCGCGATGGTATCGGGAAGGGCGATAGTCATATCATTCTCCTGAACAGCCTATCGGCTTATTGCGCAGTCCAACCGCCATCGACGACCAGTTCGGAACCGGTCATGTAGCTTGCGTCATCAGAAGCAAGGAACGCGATGGTCGCGGCGATTTCCGACGGTTCGGCCACACGGCCAAGCGGGGTCATCTGATCGAGCGTGGACAATAATTCCTGCGCGGTGGAGGCGGTGTTCATTTCCGCCGCGCGGTCAAAGCCCTCTTGCAGCAATGGCGTGCGGACAAAGCCCGGATGCACGGAATTGACGCGGATGCCCATGCCTTTGCGCGCGAACTCCAAGGCGGTGGCCTTGGTGAACAAACGAGCCGCGCCCTTGGATGCATTGTACGGCGAGGCTTCGATCCAGCCAACAATGCCCATGATCGAGCTGATATTGATGATTGACGCGCCGCCACGGGTTTTCTTGCCGGTTTCCGACATCAACACCGTGCAATGCTTGGTCCCGAGGAACAGGGCGTCGCTATTGACGGCCATCACCCTGCGCCATGTTTCAAATGGCATGGTTTCGACTGGGCCGATGCCGTCGATCCCGGCATTGTTGACGAGAATGTCGAGCCGCCCGAAATCGCGCCGCACGGAGGCTGCAGCGGCTTCCCATTGCGCTTCGTCGGTGACGTTCAGCTGGAGATAGCTGCTGGCCTGACCAAGCTGCTTGAGCACGGCCTGCACATCCGCATCATCCGGTGCCTTCAAATCGGCGATGATGACTTCTGCACCTTCTTCGAGCAAGCGTTCGACCGTGGCGATGCCGATCCCGCGCAAGCCGCCCGTGACAAGGGCGACGCGTCCTTCAAGCCGCTTCATACGCCCATCGTCCCTGCTGTGGTGGCACCATCAATGACATATTCAGCACCCGAGATGAACGCCGCTTCGTCCGAAGCGAGAAAGGCGACAAGGCCGGCAATTTCTTCGACCTTCGCCATGCGGCGCATCGGCGACATGGATTCATAGGCCTTGCGGGTGGCGACCGGATCTTCCTGCTGGTTGATCAGATTGGTGATCATGGCCGTTTCGACCACGCCGGGCAGGACTGCATTGACGCGAATCTTGGTGCCGGTGAGGGCGCAATGAATGGCCGAGGATTTGACGATGGCGCACACGGCGGTCTTGGTAACCGAATAGGCAAGGAAATTGCCCATCGCGCGATTGGCGTTCATCGAGCTGTTGACGATGATCGAGCCGCCCGAACCTTCCGGGTTCTTTTTCATCGCGCGCATCGCATGCTGCACGGTCAGCATCACGCCGGTCTGGTTGACGGCGATGATGTTGTTCCAATTATTAACGTCGATCTCTTCGATATTGCTGTCGCCCGCTTCCATGCCGGCATTGGCAAAAGCGATGTCGAGACGGCCATAAAGCTTGTGGAGTTCTTCCATCAAGACTGGCCATGCATCGGCATTTTGCACGCGATGCGGATGAAAGCTCGCGCCGGTTTCAGCGCATAACGCGGCGGCAGCTTCGGCGTTAGAGCCGGTGAAGGCCACTTTCGCGCCCTCGCTTGCGAGCCTGCGGACAGCGGCAGCACCAATGCCGGACGTCCCGCCGGTGATGAGTGCAACCTTACCTTCGAGCCTTTTAGACACGTGCAAAATCTCCTAAATTATATCCCGTTGGATGACTGGCCGATTTTGCAACAGAAATAACCTATGCTTTCGGCAAGGTGACTATGCGGCCTTGGATGGCCAAGTTGCAATTCATATGCAGAAACATCTGTTGGTGGAGGATTTAATGGCAGATTTCGATCCCAAATCCGGCGGCGGTGCAAACCGTTGCGACGGAATCAGTTGGCAGGAATTGATGAACATCGATTCTCGTCCAGCACCCGACTTCCTGGTGGAAGAACATTATACCTATCGCGGGTCTGATCCTTTGGCCGCTTCGCGCTATACGAGCGAAGAATTCGCCAAGCTCGAACGTGAACGCATGTGGCCTTATGTGTGGCAGTTTGCCGCGCGTGAAGAGGATATTCCCGAAGCAGGCGATTACATCGTCTATGAAAATGTCGGTCGGTCCTATCTTGTGACGCGTCAGGAAGATGGCTCGGTCAAGGCCGTGCATAATATCTGCCTGCATCGTGGCCGCAAATTGCGCGATACGGATGGCAATGCTGATCAGTTCGTCTGCCCGTTCCATGGCTTTACGTGGAACAAGGACGGCAGCTTCCAGAAAATGCCCTGCAAATGGGATTTCGAGCATCTGACCAGCGAAGAATTGCAACTGCCGGAGGCTGAAGTCGGTCGCTGGGGCGGTTATATCTTCCTGCGTGAGGAAAAGGGCGGGCCGAGCCTCGAAGAATATCTCGCGCCGCTGCCGGAGCATTTCAAGCGCTGGCGTCATGAAGAATGCGTGACCGCGATGTGGGTCGCCAAGGAAGTCCAAGCCAATTGGAAGGTCGTGATGGAGGCCTTTATGGAGGCCTGGCACACGATTGTGACCCATCCGCAGCTCTTGCCTTTCACCGGCGATTGCAACGGGGCCTATTGGACCTGGGGCGACAATGTGAACGTCAACAACACGCCATTTGGCGTGATGTCGCCGCACCTCAACCCGGATGGCAAGTCGGAACAATGGATCGTTGACGAATTCGTCAAATATAACGGTCGTTCTGCTGACAGCTATTCCGACGATCCGTTCGCGGTCACTGTGCCGGAAGGCATGACGGCACGTGCGGCGCTCGGCGCGGCGATGCGTGAAGCCTATACCAAGATGTCGGGCTATGACCATGATCATGCCACCGATGCGGAATTGCTGGATGGTCTGGTGTATAATGTGTTCCCGCATTTCGCGCCTTGGGGCGGGTTCATGCCGAACATCGTCTATCGCTGGAAGCCGGGCAAGACGCCGGACACCTGCATCATGGAAGTCCGCATTCTGACCCGCGTGCCCAAGGGTGAACCGATGCCGCGAGGTGCGCAGATGCGCATGTTGGGCAAGGATGAACCTTGGACGGCCTGCAAGGAAATCGGCATTCTTGGCGATGTGTTCGAACAGGATATGGAAAACCTGCCTTATGTGCAGGATGGTTTGCATTGCTCGAAGAACGGCAAGGTCCATCTCGCCAATTATCAGGAAATCCGCATCCGTCAGTTCCACCAGACGATGGACAAATACATCTCCGGTGAACTGGGGGGCTGGAAGAAGTGAGCGAAGCGTCACATCCAAAGCGCGTCAATTGCGTCCTGATTTGCGGGGGCGTGTGGCATGATATGGACTTCGCCCGGCTGGAGCTGTTGAAGCTCCTGTCGGAAGAGCAGCGGGTCCGCACCCGGGTGTTCGAAGATTTCGAGAATATCGAGGCGATCAAGGAAGCCGATATCATCATCACCTATACCTGCGATGTCACGCCGTCTTTGGCGGCGCAGGAGACGTTGAAGGCATGGCTTGAAAACGGTGGACGCTGGTATGCGCTGCACGGGACCAATTCCGTGCTGCGTTTGCTGGACAACGGGCTGTGGGATGCGCCGCGCTGGGCGCCTTTGTTCATGGATATGCTCGGTTCGCAATTCCTGACGCACCCGCCGATTGCGCCTTATCTGGTGACGGTCGCCGATCCGGAGCATCCTTTGGTGAAAGGTGTCGAGCCGTTTGAAACCACGGACGAGTTGTATCACCTCGAATGCCATGGCGATTTGCATGTGCTGTTGGAAACCGAATGCACGGTCCCGGGAACGGGCTTTGTCGAGGCGGATGACGCTATTGGCACCCAGCCGGTCTATTATATCAAGCAGCATGGCAAGGGCGCGGTATTGTATCTGACCCTTGGTCATTGCCGTGGCCATTATGACCTGCAACCGATGGCCGATTGGTGGCCGACGGTTGATCGCTGCGCATGGGACCTGCCGGTCTTTTACGACCTGTTGCGTCGCGGCATTGATTGGCTGAAAGAGGGCAAATAAGCCTTTCTATCAGTCACATCATTGATGACATAAAAAAGGGCGGGAGAATTTCCCGCCCTTTTTTATAGCTGTTGTTGGTTTTTGCCGTGATCAGGCCGCGTGGCGATCCAGTGTCGTGAGCGGCGATTCCGGCCAGCGGGACAGCATCAACAAGCGCTTGTGCCCATGGCCGATGATGAGTTCATCCGTCACGCCCATGCCGCCATGCAATTGCATCATCTCATGGCCCAATGGCAGCGCCGCCTGTGCGATGAAGGCGCGAGCGCCATCAATCGCCTTTTGCGAGGCGATGTGGTCGAGAGGGTCGGTCATCGCTGCGAAATAGAGCAGGGAGCGCGATTGTTCGAGCGCCGAATATTGCGCGACCATCCGGTGTTGCAGCGCCTGAAAGCTCGCGAGCGGCTTGCCGAATTGCTTGCGGGTCCGCAGATAATCCTGCGTTTCGGCAAAAATGCGTTCCATGATGCCAAGCGATTCTGCGCTGCGGGCAAGCGATGCTTCGAGTTGCGCCTCGGCCAGTGCCTGCGCGCCGCCATTGAGGAAATGCGAAGACGGGACGCTCACATTATGAAGAGTGAGGACGCCCGCGATGCTGCCATCCACCGTGCGCCAAGACTTGACCGACAGGCCGGGTGTGTCTGCCTCGACCAGGAACAGGGCGATGCCCGCCGGGTCAAAGGGCGAGCCGGAAACGCGCGCGCTCACGATATAGGCAGCGGCGCCGATTGCGGCGATGACCACCGTTTTCTCGCCGTTCAATACCGCGTTGCCACCATTGATCTGCGCGGTGGTTTCTACCCAATCGGCATTGTCACGCGCATTGGCCTCGGCATGCGCGACGGCGAGGCGGCGCTCCCCCATCACCAGCGATTCGATCCATGCGGCTTTCAAATCATCAGGCGCGCTGCGTTCGAACAGGCCGCCCGCCAGCACGACGGATTCGGCAAGCGGTTCAACCACAAGGCCGCAGCCCAAAGCTTCGAAGATGGTGATCATGCCGGTGCGGCCCACGCCAATTCCGCCATTGTCTTCCGCAAAAGGTGCTGCGATAAGGCCTAATTCGCCGATCAACGCCCAATTCTCTGGCGAAAAGCCTTGAGGATGGGCAAGATAGCCCCGCCGCCGATCAAGGTCGTAATGGTCCGTGACGAAACGTTCCGCCACAGCCTTCAACATTTCTTCGTCTTCGCTCAGGTCAAAATTCACTGCTTGTCGCCACAATATGATTTTTACTAAATTTGGGTCTAATACTTTCGTTGATACGCGCACCGCTCATCAAAAGGCTAGGCTATTTGAAATGGCGTGTCGTAAGGTCTATAATTATCTAGGACGGGGTGAATGGAAAAGAATTTGAAGCCAATCCTAGAACAAGCGCATATCGATGCAGTTCGCGTAACCGGGCCGGGTGATATCCGGCGCGCGTCGGAGGCATTGCATCATATCGCATATGATTTGGCCCAGATGCGCGTCGCTATCGCGCATGACATTGCCGATAAGCGCACCCCGGTCGACGGCGCTGGCGTGATTCTCGCTCATGAGGTGTTCGGCTGGCCGGATGATGAGCGGGTGTGGTGGCGCAATTCCCGGATTGCGTTGGATTCGCCGATCACGGCGGCCTGTCGCTTCGAGAGCGAGCCTTTTTGGGTCAATGCCGAGGGCTTTCACACCCGGCTTTCCAATAATTATCTCAACCTGATCGCGCTCAATAATTTTGAGCAGCGGGCGTTGACGCGCTCGGCGATTGTGGTGCCGGTGCATCTGCCGTTCGGTCAGATTGGTGTTTGCAGCTATAATCCTGTCGATCGCACGCGAATGGATTTATCTGCGGATTTCGAGGTTAATGGCGATGCGCTTGGCATTTATGCGCGGACGTTTATCGCCAGCTATGTGCAGGTGACCAGCGAATCGCAGCGCCTGCCGCCGGGCACCAGATTGTCGAAGCGTGAGGTGGAGTGCCTGCGTTGGGCGGCGATTGGCAAAACCGATCTGGAAATCAGCATGATTATCGGGCGCAGTCGCGCCACCGTGCGTTTTCATATTCACAATGCGTCGATCAAATTGGATGCGGTCAATCGCAGCCAGACTGTCTTCAAGGCGGCGCAACTTGGCTATATTTCCCTCAGTCAGCTGTCATCTTGATCGTGCGGCGGGGGTGTAGCCCCTGCATGGCAAGATAATGGACCGCGGCCCGATGCGTCATTTAGTGGGTTTTTCAACGCTTTTCCGTTAGTTTAGGTGCAACTGCCCCCTATCCGAAAAGACAACCCTAGCGTTTTTAGGAGTCTCGTCGGCTTGGCTTTTCCGTCTTTAGTGCGGGTCACGGAATCAGGAGTATGCCCGAGATGCGGCCAATCGCCGAAGGATTGTTCACCGACGAAACGCCACCACGGCTTGTGGGCGGTCGTCACCTCACCACGGGGCGCATCGTATTCCCATGCCCGCCGGGCAAGGCGTATGCGCCTTATCCGCTGGGGCGGACCGGCACGGTCTGGTCCTATACGATCCAGCGCTATCGTCCGAAATCGCCGCCTTATCTGGGGCCGGATGCGTTTCGTCCTTGGCCGGTGGCCTATGTCGAACTGCCGGGCGAGGTGATCGTCGAGGCGCGGCTGACCAATGTGGCGTTCGAAGATATCAAGATCGGCATGCCAGTTGAACTGGTGCAGATCCCGCTTGATCCCGATGCGCCGGATTCGGTGCTGATTCCTGCGTTTCAACCAATCGGAGACAGTCAGTGAGCGACGTTTGCATTGTCGGCATCGGCATTCATCCTTTTGGCCGCACAGATGGCCTGTCCGGCCTTGAGCAGGGGGTCTATGCCGTCCAACAGGCGATGAAGGATGCCGGGGTCGAATGGCCCGATATCCAATTCGCATATGGCGCATCGGACTCTGCCGGCAACCCGGATACGATGGTGGATAACCTTGGCCTCACGGGCATGCAATTCATCAATGTCCGCAATGGTTGCGCTGCGGGTGGGTCGGCGTTGTTTTCGGCGCAGATGGCGATCAAGTCGGGCGAGTTCGACATTGGCCTTGCAGTCGGGTTCGACAAGCATCCGCGTGGCGCGTTCAATGCCTTGCCATCCGAATACAATCTGCCTGAGTGGTATGGTGAAGCGGGCTATATGATCACGACGCAGTTCTTTGCGGCGAAGGTCACGCGCTATATGCATGAACATGGCATTTCGCCGACAAGCCTTGGCCGCGTGGCGGAAAAGGCGTTTCGCAACGCGGTGCATGCGCCTCATGCTTGGCGGCGTGAGCCGGTCGACCTTGAGACGATCATGAACGCGCCGTTGGTGAGTGATCCCTACACCAAATATATGTTCTGCTCGCCAGCGGAAGGCGGGGTTGCCCTGATCCTCGCGAGCGAAAAGAAGGCGCGCGAACTCGGTAAGCCGTTCATCCGCCTGAAGGCTGCAACGATGCGGACGCGTCCACCCGGTTCGTTTGAAGTGTTCGCGCCGTCGATCGATATCAAGCGTGGCGGTTCGGCAACAAACATCGCATCGCGTGATGCCTTTTCGATTGCCGGCATCGGTCCTCAGGACATTGCGGTCGCGCAGTTGCAGGACACCGAAGCTGGCGCCGAAATCATGCACATGGCCGAAAACGGCTTTTGCAAGGATGGCGAGCAAGAAGCTTGGCTGGCCGAAGGTCGGACGGAAATCGGCAGCAAGCTGCCGGTGAATACCGATGGCGGCTGCCTTGCCTGTGGCGAACCGATCGGTGCATCGGGCCTGCGACAGGTTTATGAAAATGTGGTCCAGCTCCGCGGCGATGGCGGCGGTCGGCAGGTCCCGAACAACCCGAAAACCGCATATAGCCATGTCTATGGCGCGCCCGGCGTGTCTGCGGTTACGATATTGGAACGTTGATGGATTGCGATTTTTCTTCTGACGAACTGGCATTTCGCGATGAGGTGCGGGCTTTTCTTGCGGAAAACCTGACCGAGGAATTGCGCAAGGGTGCAGCGGCTTCGCCGTCGGTCTTTGTTGAGCCGGATATCGGCCAGGCATGGAATGCCATTTTGCACAAGCAAGGCTGGCTGACCTATCAATGGCCGGTGGCGAATGGCGGGCCGGGCTGGACCCCGACTCAGCGTTATATCTTTGAAAAGGAATGCGCACTTGCGGGTGCGCCGACCTTGACCGTGCTCAGTCTCAAGCTGTTAGGCCCGGTGATCTGCGCTTTCGGCACGCAAGAGCAGAAGGATTTCTATCTGCCGCGCATCCTGTCGGGTGAAGATTATTGGTGTCAGGGCTTCTCCGAACCGGGTTCGGGGTCGGACCTTGCATCGCTCCAATGCCGCGCCGAGCGGGTGGGCGACAAGTACGTCATCAACGGTTCGAAAATCTGGACGACCCATGCCCATCATGCGAACCGCATGTTCTGCCTTGTGCGCACTTCTGCCGAAGGCAAGCCGCAGGCGGGCATCAGCTTTGTGCTGCTGGAAATGGATCAACCGGGCGTCAGCATCAGCCCGATCCTCACCCTTGCCGGGGATCATGAGGTCAATCAGGTGTTCTTCGACAATGTCGAAATCCCTGTGTCTGCGCGCGTCGGCGAAGAAGGGGACGGTTGGAAGATCGCAAAGTTCCTGTTGGAAAACGAACGGGGCGGTTCGTGCCTAGCGCCGCGCCTGCTGGCCGATTTGAGTATCATCGAACGCGCTGCTGCGGATGAACCGGACGGCAAGGGCGGCAAGCTTGGCGACGATATCGACTGGAAACGGCGTCTTGCGACGGTTCGCCTGACGGCGCAGTCGCTTGAAATTATCGAGCTGCGGATCTTGTCCGATGTGGCCAAGGGGCGTTCGCCGGGGCCCCAGACGTCGCTGATCAAGATGCTGGCATCGTCGCTGCGTCAGGATGTGGATTTGCTGGCGGTTGATCTATACGGTCATGCCGGTTTGCAGCTTGATACCACCCGGCCCCTTTATGGCTCGGATGCGCCTGTGCCGCCGCTGCATTCCACCGGTGCGCAACTCGCCAGCCCGCGCTATTTGAATAGCCGTGCATGGACTGTTTTCGGCGGCACCAATGAGGTGCAGGCCAATATTATCGCCAAAACTGTGTTGGGCCTTTGAGAGCCTGAAGGAAGAGGATCGACAAGATGCAATTGAGCCGAGACGTGCTGCTGCGCGCCTATCGCCAGATGAAGGTGATACGCGAATTCGAAGAGCGACTGCATACCGAAATCATGACCGGCGAAATCGCTGGTTTCACCCATCTCTATTGCGGTCAGGAAGCTGTCGCAGTCGGGGTGTGCGAGCATCTCGATAGCGTCGACAAGATCATTTCCACCCATCGCGGCCATGGCCATTGCATCGCTAAGGGCTGCGACGTGCCGACGATGATGAAGGAAATCTGGGGCAGTAGCGAAGGCACTTGCAAGGGCAAGGGCGGTTCGATGCATATCGCCGATCTTGATCACGGCATGTTGGGTGCAAACGGCATCGTGGGCGGCGGCGCGCCGATTGCTGTCGGCGCGGCGATGGCAGCGAAGATCGATGGCAAGGGCAAGGTTTCGATTGCCTTTTCCGGCGACGGCGCGTGCAACCAGGGCACGACCTTTGAAGCGATGAACATGGCGGTTGTCACCAAGGCACCGTGTATTTTCGTGTTCGAAAACAACCATTATTCCGAGCATACCGGCTTCGATTACGCGGTCGGCACTAATCTGGACATCGCCAGCCGTGCGGAAGCTTTCGGCATGAAGGTATGGCGTGGCAATGGCGTCGACTTCTTCTCCGTCCATGAAACAATGCGCGAAGTGCTGGAATATGTGCGCGCGGGCAATGGCCCTGCGGCGGTCGAATTCGACACCGAGCGCTTCTTCGGCCATTTTGAGGGCGATCCCCAGCGTTATCGTGGCGAGGGCGAACTCGACCGGATTCGCGATGAACGCGATTGCTTGAAGATTTTCCGTGAAAAGGTCACGCAGGCGAAGTTGCTTGAAGGCGCAGATCTTGATGCGGTTGATGCCGATGTCATGTCCCTGATCGAAGCGTCCGTGGAAGGTGCGCGTGCAGCGCCCCGTCCGACGGCCGAAGATGTCCTCACCGACGTCTATATTTCGTACTGATTGGGGAGAGACTGACATGGCAAACATGATGTATCGTGAAGCAGTGCTCCGGACCATTTTCGAGGAAATGGAGCGCGATGAGAATGTGGTAATGCTCGGCGAAGATATCGTCGGCGGCATGGGCACGGCAGGCGGCCCGGAAGCCATTGGCGGCATCTGGAGCACGTCAACCGGCCTGTTCGGCAAGTTCGGCGCGAACCGCGTGATTGACACCCCGATTTCGGAAAGCGCCATCATCGGCGCGGCAAATGGTCTGGCCTTGTCGGGCAAGCGCCCGATTGCCGAACTGATGTTCGCCGACTTTATTGGCGTGAGCCTTGACCAGATCTGGAACCAGATGGGCAAGTTCCGCTATATGTTCGGCGGCAAGAGCAAATGCCCTGCGGTTGTCCGCATGGCCTATGGTGCCGGTTTCAACGCCGCGCCGCAGCATAGCCAGTCGGTGCATTCGCTGTTGACCAGCATGCCGGGTTTGAAGGTCGTGATACCATCGACCCCGGCGGATGTGGTCGGTCTGTTGCGGACCGCGATCCGCGATGACGATCCCGTGATGTTCCTTGAACATAAGGCGCTTTATGCGACCAAGGGCGAGGTGCCGGACGGCGATTATACCATTCCTTTCGGCCATGCGCGCCTTACCCGTGCGGGACAGGATGTGACCATCGTCACCTGCGGCCTGATGGTTGGTTTCTGCGAACGCGTGGCGGACAAGCTGGCCAAGGAAGGCATTGGTTGCGATGTCATCGATTTGCGCACGACCAGTCCATTGGATGAAGAAGCGATCCTCGATTCGGTCGAAGTGACCGGTCGCCTGATCGTGGTGGACGAAAGCACGCCGCGTTGCTCGATTGCGACCGACATCGTCGCCTTGGTCGCTGAAAAGGCATATTCCAGCCTCAAGGCGCCGTCCGTGATGGTGATGCCGCCGCATACGCCGGTACCGTTCGCACGCGAACTGGAAAGCGCCTATCTTCCCTCGACGGACAAGATCGAGGCGGCAGTCCGCAAGATCTTGGCCTGGCGCTGATTAAGGACAGGTCCATGGCCAATATTCGCGCATTCACCATGCCCAAATGGGGCATTGAAATGACTGAAGGCACACTCGCGGAATGGATGGTGCAAGAGGGCGACGCCTTCAAGCGCGGCCAGACCCTGTGCCTGATTGAAACCGACAAGATCACCAACGAGGTCGAGGCCGAGTTCGACGCGGTGTTGCGTCGTCTCATCGTCCCGGCGGGTGGTGATGTGCAGCCGGTGGGGGCCTTGCTCGCGATCTTTGCGGATGCAGATGATTCTGACGCCGACATCGATGCGTTTATGGGTAATTTCAAGGCGGCAGATACCAGCGTTGCCGCGCGTCAGTCGGACGATGCAGCACCTGCGCCTGCGCCGGTTGCTGCCAGTGCTGCACCCGCGCCTGCACCCACGCCCAAGAAGATCGAGACCAACCGTCCAATCAGCCCGGAAGCGTTGAAGCTTGCGGAACTGCGCGGCGTCGATCTCGATCCAATTGAAGGCTCTGGCCGTGGCGGTCGGATTACCTATCAGGACGTCGATCAGGCGAGCCGCAGCGCAGCCGCACCGGTCTTGCTGGGTGTGGCGGAACTGCCGGTCAATCTCGATGGCTTTTACGCATCCCCGCTCGCCAAGCGATTGGCGGCCATGCACAATGTCGATCTGTCCAAAGTCAAGGGCAGTGGCGCGCGCGGTCGTATTTCCAAGGCGGATGTGCTGGCGCTCGTGCAGCCTGCGGCACCGGCTGCCGCCGGTTTCCTCGCGCCCGCAGTGCCGGTCGATAACCGCCCATCGGTCGTGCCGATGGACAAGATCCGCAAGGTTGTGGCCCGTCGCCTGACTGAAGCCAAGCAGACCATCCCGCATTTCTATCTGCGCATGAATGTGCGGGTGGATGAATTGCTGGCGATGCGGAAAACGGCCAATCTCGTGCTGGGGACCAAGGCATCGATCAATGATTATCTGATCCGTGCCGTGGGCGTGGCGCTGGCGCGTCATCCTGATGTTAATGTGCAGGTGCATGGCGATACGATCCATCATTTTGCTCATGCGGATATTGCGGTTGCCATCGCATCGCCCAAGGGGTTGGTGACGCCGGTCGTGCGCGCGGCGAATACGCTGCGAGTCGATCAAATCGCGGCGGCCACCAAGGGGCTGATTGCCAAGGCTGAAAGCGGCAAATTGTCGTTCGCGGATATGGAAGGCGGCACCTTCTCGGTGTCGAACCTTGGCATGTTCGGGCTGGACCAGTTCGATGCAATCATCAATCCGCCGCAGGGCGCGATTTTGGCGGTCGGCGGGATCAGCAAGGTCGCTGCCGAAGGCGAAAATGGCCAGGTGCGTTTTGAAAGCCGGATGGGCCTGTCCCTGTCTTGCGATCACCGCGCGATTGATGGCGCGGCGGGGGCCAAGTTCCTTGCGACGCTGAAGGGCTTGATCGAAGCGCCGGAAGGCTTGTTCGCCTGATACGCGCGCTTTTGAGTGCATGAAAAAGGCCACCCCGAACCGTTCGGGGTGGCCTTTTTTGTGTCTGTATAATCGCAGGGTTTAGATCGAACCCTTGGCCTTGCAGGCTTCAACAATCGGCTTGGGGTCGAAATAATAAGGACGAATTTCGCACGCCTTGCCATCGCGGAACAGGAACATTTCGCACAGATGCGCAGGCGCAAGCTTCGGATCAGCGAACTGGAACGACAGCACGACCACGGCATAATCGCCGCCAGCGGTGATCGCTTCGATCTTCAGCCCGGCGACATCCATCATGCCCATGACCTTGGCATAAAGTTCGCGCAATGCGGTGCGGCCCTTATATACGCCCGCCATTGGTAGGGTGTCGGCTTCGGTGATGAAAAAATCATCGGTCAGCATCGTTTCCGCGAGATCGAAATCGCCCACGCCAGTGGCCGCATAGAGGCGGTTGACGAGGTCGACAGTTTCTTCATTTGTCATTGTAAGCTCTCCTTGAAGGTGATGGCGACAGTTCCCTTTTGCAGCGAAAATACGCACCTAGTGCTATGGCTAGCTGCCCTTAGGGGGCTGGGGACGGGCATAGACCACACATGACTCGCCATATTATACTTGCCTCTCGTCCATCGGGCGTGCCGCTGCCGGAAAACTTCCGGATGGAGGATCGACCCGATCCGGTTTTGGGCGCGGGGGAGTTCCGTGTCGAGACGAAAGTCTTCTCGCTGGATGCAGCCATTCGCGGCTTTCTGGATGATCGGCCAAGCTATTTGCCGCCGGTGGAATTGGGCGAGCCCGTGATGGGCATGTCGCTGGGCAAGGTCGTCGAATCCAACAATCAAGATTTTCCGGTGGGCAGCCATGTCCGCGCACTGGCGACATGGTCCGAGCGTTATGTCCTGACGCCAGCTGCATTGGGGCTGGAAACCGTCCATCCTGCGCCGGGCGTGCCGCTTGAAAATTATATGGGCGTGCAAGGGCCGGTGGGTTTGACCGCATGGGTCGGCATCAATGTGATCGGGCAGGTCAAGCCGGGCGAGACCGTGTTGATCAGCGCGGCGGCGGGTGCGACCGGCAGCACGGCGGGGCAGATTGCCAAATTGAAGGGCTGCAAGGTCATCGGGCTGGTCGGCAATGCCGATAAGGCCAAGACGATCCTCGATCTCGGTTTCGATGCCGCGATCAACTATCGCGACGAAGCTGATTTGGCGGCGGCGATCAAGGCGGCGGCGCCAGAGGGCATCGACGTTTATTATGACAATGTCGGCGGCGAAACGCTGGAAACCATCCTGCCGTTGATGCGCATGCATGGCCGCGTCGCGGTCTGTGGCATGATTGGCCAGTATAATGACGCCGATCATCCTTATGGGGTGAAGACATTGTGGCAGCTCGTCGTCAATCGGATCACGATGCGCGGGTTCCTCACCTATGACCATCAAGAGCATCTGGCGCAGGCCCAGCACGAGCTGGACGGCTGGATCGCGTCGGGCGCGTTGAAGCCGCTGGCGAATGTCCGTCAGGGGCTGGAACGGGTGCCGGAAGCCTTTATAGACCTGATGTCGGGAAAAACGACGGGCAAGACCATGGTCACCGTCTGATATTGTCACGGTCTGATAAGGAGAGAAAAATGATTTTCGTTGCTGGCGCGATGAACATGAAGCCTGAAACCATTGATGCCTTTGTCCGTGACGTGGCGGCAATGCGTCCCAAAGTGCTGACAGAGCCGGGCTGTATTCATTATTCGCTTCTGGTTGAAGATGCGGCCACCGGCCTTGTCAACGTGCTGGAGCAATGGGAAAGCTATGAAGCCTTGGTCGAGCATCTGAAGATGCCGTGGATTGTCGAATTTTTCGGCAAGCATGGTGGCAATATGACCGCATCGACGATTGAGGTTTTTGATATCGCCGGTTCGCGTCCATTGCCGAGCATGTGAGATGAGTGCGCTGGTGAAGCATCCGATCAGGCAGATTGCCTATTTCGTGCCGGACGTTCGGGCGGCGGCGCTGGCGCATCATCGCCTGTTCGGCTCCGGCCCGTATTTCGTGGCCGAGCATATTCCGTTGCGCCGCGCCGTGCATCGTGGGGTGGAGCGTACGCTCGACCACACTTCGGCTTATGGCCAATGGGGCGAGCTGATGATCGAGTTCGTTCAGCAGAACAACCCCGGCCCATCCGCCTTTCACGACATGTATCCTGAAGGCGCGAGTGCAGGTGGCGTTCACCACATCGCCTTGTTTGTCGATGATGTGCAGGCTGAAATTGCTAGGTTCAATGCGGCGGGGCATGAAACCGCCCTTTATGCCGAAATGGCCGATGGCTTTGCGTTTGCGTTTATGGACACCGTGGCTGTGGCAGGGCATATGGTGGAAATCTACCAGCCGCTGCCGCAATTGACGGGTTTTTACGATATGGTGGCCCAAGCGGCCAAGACATTCACCGGGGAAGAAGTGATTAACGACATCAGCTTCGGCTGATAGGAGTGCGCTTTGTTTCGGTGACATTATGATGATGAGACTGGAGAATTACGAATGGTAACCCCCCGCGCAATCGAAGTGGCCGATCGGGTCGAAAAGTTCGTCCGTGAGGTCGTGTTCGCCTATGAAAAGGACCCGCGTTGCGGTTTCCACGGGCCAAGCGACGATCTCGTCATGGAAATGCGCGCCAAGGCGAAGGCAGCGGGCGTTTTGACCCCGCATATCCTGCCCGATGGTTCCCATTTAACCCAGCGTGAGACGGCGGAAGTGCTGATCCGTTCGGGCCTGTCGCCATTGGGGCCGCTCGCTTGCAATACGATGGCGCCGGACGAGGGCAATATGTATCTCCTCGGCCATGTTGCCTCGGAAGAGCAGAAAGCGCAGTTCCTTGCACCTTTGGTGTCGGGTGAAGCGCGTTCGGCCTTTTTCATGACTGAGCCGGCGGAAGATGGCGGCGCGGGTTCCGATCCGATGATGATGCAGACGACCTGCCATCAGGACGGCAATCATTGGGTGATCAACGGTCGCAAGGCGTTCATCACCGGGGCTGAAGGCTCGAAGGTCGGGATCGTCATGGCCAAGTCGTCGGACGGCGCCTGCATGTTCCTTGTGGACCTGCCAGATCCTGCGATCACGATTGAGCGCGTGCTGGATACCATCGATAGCTCGATGCCGGGCGGCCATGCAGTCGTGCAGATCAAGAATCTCCGCGTCTCGGCGGATCAGATGCTCGGCCAGTCGGGCGAGGGCTTCAAATATGCGCAGATCCGTCTGTCGCCCGCGCGTCTGTCGCATTGCATGCGCTGGTTGGGTGCCTGCATCCGCGCGCAGGAAATCGCCACGGCTTATGCCTGCAAGCGCCATGCGTTCGGCAAGCCTTTGGTCGACCATGAAGGCGTCGGCTTCATGCTGGCAGAAAATATGATCGATATTCAGCAGTCGAAGCTGATGATCGATTGGTGCGCGGGCGTGCTCGATACCGGGTCGCTTGGCACGGCGGAAAGCTCGATGGCCAAGGTCGCCGTGTCGGAAGCGTTGATGCGCATCGCCGATAAATGCGTGCAGGTCATGGGCGGCACCGGCGTGACGCAGGATACGGTGGTCGAACAGGTGTTCCGCGAAGTGCGCGCCTTCCGTATTTATGACGGCCCGACCGAAGTCCACAAATGGTCACTCGCGAAGAAGATCAAGCGCGAACACAAGCTGGCGTTGGGCGCATGAGCGCAGGTGCTGGAGAGAATGCGGGCACGACCGAGGTCCGCGAGGGCTTTAGCTTTGATGTGGCCGCGCTCACCGGCTGGATGGAGCTCAATGTCCCCGGTTTCGCTGGCCCGATCACGGTCGAGCAATTCAAGGGCGGCCAGTCCAATCCGACCTATAAGCTGATCACGCCGACCCATGCCTATGTCCTGCGGCGCAAGCCGCCGGGGGCGTTGCTGAAGGGCGCACATGCGGTTGAACGTGAAGCCAAGGTGCTGACCTCGCTCGGCAGCGTCGGTTTCCCGGTCGCGCATGTCTATGGGCTGTGCACCGATGAAAGTGTGATCGGCACATGGTTTTATGTGATGGACATGGTGGAAGGCCGCATCATCTGGGATGCGACATTCCCCGATGTCAGCCGCGAAGACCGTCCGGCCTATTTCGATGCGATGAACGCGACGCTCGCGCAATTGCACAGCGTCGATTATGAGGCGGTCGGTCTTGGCGATTATGGTCGTCCCGGCAATTATTTCGAGCGTCAGATCGGCCGTTGGTCGAAGCAATATCTCGAAGATGCGGACGCCGGTCGCGACCCGCATATGGACAAGCTGATCGCATGGCTGCCCAATGCCATTCCGGACGATGGTGATCAAACCAGCATCGTCCATGGCGATTTCCGCTGCGACAATATGATCTTCCACCCGACCGAACCCAAGGTGCTGGCGGTGCTGGATTGGGAATTGTCGACTTTGGGTCATCCGGGGGCGGACTTTGCCTATAATGCGATGATGTATCGGATGCCGCCGCATATCGTGGCCGGGTTGTATGGCGCGGATCTTGCGGCGCTGAATATCCCGAGCGAAGAGGAATATCTCGCGGCCTATTGCCGTCGCACCGGGCGTGCGTCGATGCCGGGATATGATTTCTACATCGCGTTCAACTTCTTCCGTCTGGCGGCTATTTTCCATGGCATCAAGGGCCGTGCAATCCGTGGCACCGCCGCGTCTGCACAGGCCAAGGAACGCGCCGCCAGCTTCCCCGAATTGGCCCGCATGGCTTGGGAACAAGCCGTTCGCGCCGGGGCGCAGTAAACATTTCTCAGGAACGGCCAGACATGATCAAAATCGCGATATTGAAAGAGACCGCCGCCGGCGAACGCCGCGTGGCCGGGACGCCTGAGACGGTGAAGAAGTTCAAGGCGCTGGGCGCTGAGCTGGTGGTCGAGACGGGCGCAGGCGCTGCGTCCTCGATTGCCGATCAGGCCTATGTCGATGCGGGCGCAACGGTTACAAACCGTGCGGATGCCATCAAGGGTGCAGACATTCTCCTCGGCGTGCAGGGGCCGGACCCTGTGTCGCTCGATGGGGTGAAGGCGGGCGCGTGGATCGTCGCCGGCTTGAACCCATTTGGCGAACGTGCGCGGGTCGATGCCTATGCGGGCCTCGGCGTCGATGCGCTGGCGATGGAATTCATGCCGCGCATCACGCGCGCGCAGTC
>DITW01000058.1:0-14587 GCA_002422945.1 Sphingomonadales bacterium UBA6174
CGCGCAGCAGCGACACTTCGTTGATCGCGGGCGAGCTGAATTTTTCACCGCTGATGGTCGTGACCTTCATCGCCAAGGGTGAGACCGTGACCGGCTTGGCCTTATTGAGCCGTTGCAGCAGATCATCATCGGTGCGCCATTCGTTCATCAGAAAACCGAAGGTGCCAAGGTTCATCCCGAATACCGGGACATTCTGCTGTCGCGCCAGCATGTCATGCAGCACTTGCAACATAAATCCATCGCCGCCCAAGGCGATCACCAACGATGCATCCTCGATATCGACCCAATCATATTTCCGATGCAGCTCTTCGAGCGCGGCCTCTGCCTGTGGCGTGGGGGAGGCGAGCAATGCCATCTTCATATAATCGATCATCCGCCTGTCACACTCATATGACGCTGCACTGAAGGCACGCCAGCATCCATATCCTGTTCGAACTGGTGTCGCAGGGGTTTCAACCGCAACGCATCATCCATGGCCTGATGCATGGCCGCTTCGCCGCCATTGCGCAAGGCGGATAACAGATCGACCTTGTCGTCATGGCCGAGGCAGAGATAGAGCCTGCCCGTCGCCGACAAGCGGACGCGGTTGCAACCATCACAGAAATTATTGGACAGCGGGGTAATCAGGCCCAGTTTCAACCCGAGTTCGCCCACCCGCCAGTAACGCGCCGGGCCGCCGCTGGTCTCGCTTAAAGGCGCAAGGCTGTAGTCCTGCTCGATCCGCGTGCGCAGTTCGGGCAAAGGCAGATAGCGATCTGTCCGATCCTCGTCGATCCGGCCCAAGGGCATGGTTTCGATCAGGGTCAGATCATGGCCTTCACCCGCGCACCAGCGCATCAGCGGCAGGATGTCGTCCTCGTTCAGGCCCTTGAGCGCCACCGTGTTGATTTTGATCTTGATCCCCGCATCACTGGCAGCGCGGATGCCCGCCAGCGTGCGATCAAGCTCGCCCCGCCGGGTGATCTGACGGAAGCGTTCGGCATCGAGGCTGTCGAGGCTGACATTGATGCGGCGTATCCCTGCCGCCGCCAGCGCATCGGCGTGGCGATCGAGATAGGTGGCGTTGGTGGTGAGGGTCAGTTCATCCAGCCCACCGGCTTGTGCCAATCGCTTGCCCAAATTGGCGGCGAGTTCGTCCACGCCTTTGCGCACCAACGGTTCGCCGCCGGTCAGCCTGATCTTGGTCACGCCGCGATCGATAAAGGCATGGGCGATCTGCGCTGCCTCTTCAATCGACATCACCGCCTCGCGGGGCAGGAAGGTCATGCTTTCGGCCATGCAATAACGACAGCGCATGTCGCACCGGTCGGTCACCGAAAGCCGCAAATAGCGGATTCGGCGGCCAAAAGGGTCAACCAACGGGGTGTTATTGACGGTCAAAGCTCCTCCTGCGATGCGGCAGTGAAAATCTTACAGCGCGAGTGCCTCCGCGATCAGGCGGCGGCTGTTGTCGATGCCGTACAGCGCGATGAAGCTACCCATGCGCGGCCCGGCGCTTGATCCCAACAATGTCTCATATAATGCTTTGAACCAGTCACGCAAATTTTCGAAGCCATAGTCCTTGCCGATGGCATAGACGATGTTCTGAATATCTTCTGCCGTGGCATCATGGCCAAGGCCTGCCAGTTCTGCGTCCAGTTTTTGCAAGGCCGCGATTTCATTGCCTGAAGGCTTGCGGCGGATCAGGGTCGGGGCGATGAAGTCGCGATTATAGGCAAGGGCGTTGCCAATCAGGGCGTCCAGCTCTGGATATTGGTCCTTGGTGGCGCCTGCGACATAATTGGCGAGATAGGCCCAGACGCGGTCGTTGGTCGCATCCGCGCCCATCACGCCGACAAGGTTGAGCAACAGGCCATAGGTCACCGGCAAGACGGTCGTGGGCACCTTGCCATTGTGAATATGATGGACCGGGTTGCCGAGCTGCTTATCAAGATCCTGTGTCGGGTAATTGCCCCGGAACTGGAGATATTCATCGACAGCGCGCGGAATTACGCCGATGTGCAATTGCTTGGCACTTTTGGGTTCGCGATAGGCGTAAAAGGCGAGGCTTTCTTCCGAGCCATAGGTCAGCCACTCTTCCAACGACAGGCCGTTGCCCTTGGACTTGGAAATCTTCTCGCCCTTTTCGTCGAGGAACATTTCATAGATCAGGCCTTCCGGCTTATGGCCGCCCAGCACGCGGGCGATCTTGCCCGATTGCACGCCGCTATCCGTCAGATCCTTGCCATACATTTCATAATCGACGCCCAATGCGACCCAACGCATCGCCCAATCGACCTTCCATTGGAGCTTGGCCCCGCCGGACAGGATGCAATGCTCGATCATCTTGCCATCGTCTTCGAAACGGACGATCCCGGCATCGGCATCAACCACTTCAATCGGCACCTGCAACACCACGCCGCTGGTTGGCGAGATCGGCAGGATCGGCGAATAGGTCGCCGCGCGTTCGGCGCGCAATGTCGGCAGCATGATGTCGAGAATGTCCTGATTGTGGCGCAGGACATTGCGCAGTGCCTCATCGAATACCCCGCCGCGATATTGCTCGGTCGATGAGCGGAATTCATATTCGAACCCGAATTGATCGAGGAAGCGGCGCAGCATCGCATTATTATGCGCGGCAAAGCTGTCATATTCGCCGAACGGATCGGGAATGGCGGTCAATGGCTTGCCGAGATGGGCGCGGAGCAATTCCTGATTGGGGACATTGTCCGGGACCTTACGCAGGCCGTCCATGTCGTCGCTGAATGCGATGAGTTTGGTCGGCAGGCCAGACATTTCCTCAAACGCATGGCGGACCATGGTGGTGCGCAGCACTTCGTTGAACGTGCCGATATGCGGCAGGCCCGACGGGCCATAGCCGGTTTCGAACAAGACCGGCGCGGGCTTGCCATCAGGGCCGATCTTGCCTTGGGACAAGCGTTTCAATACCCGGCGCGCCTCTTCATAGGGCCATGCCTTTGATTTGAGTGCCGCTTCTTTGATATCGCTCACGCTTGAGATTCCCTTGATGATAGACGCTTGCCGCTTGCCCCCATCTTTACAGTCAGGCAGAGATGAGGACAAATTGGTGCGATGCAGCGCTAGGACAGACGGCGGGATGATGCAATGGAAACACTGTTTGCAGGCGTGATCATTTGGACGATGGCTCATCTGATAGCTTCGGTCGCGCCCGGTCTGCGGGCCGAGTTGGACGCTCGCATGGGCATGGCATCGCGCGGGTTGATCGCGATGTTCATCCTGATGGGCTTGGCGCTGATGGTGATCGGCTGGCAATCGGCCGTGCCGCAACCGGTCTATGATCCGCCCTTATGGGGGCGTCATCTCAACATGGCGTTGATGTTTATATCGGTCATGCTGGTCTTTGCCGGGCGGAGCCATTCGCGGATTCGCCAATATATGCGTCATCCGATGCTGACTGGAGCGGTGATCTGGGCGGTTGGGCATCTGCTGGCGAATGGCGACAGTCGTTCGGTCCTGTTGTTTTTCGGTATTGGATTTTGGGCATCTGTGTCGATGTTCACGATTTCCAAGCGTGAGGGGCTATGGGTGAAGCCTGTGATAGTGGCAGGCGTCGGGCGAGAAATTGCGGGCTTCATTTTTGCGCTGATTGTCTATGTCGGGCTTATCTGGGGGCATGGCTATTTGACGGGCGTGCCTTTACTGCCAAACGGGTGAAGCCCGCCGATTCCTTGAAGCATATGCCCCCCGCGCTCTATGCCAGCCATAGCGGCACATGGATTGCGCGTGGCGATAGCGATGGCGAAAGCCGCGCGATTGGGCGGGGGGAGGCGATTGCCCGGCTGTCCGATACGCCGACGATTTTGCTCAATGCCCCATTGGTGGCGCAACGTCTGGGCCTGCCGGAATTGGCCGGGCTGGATGTGCTGGAGCTGATCGCCTTTCTCTATCCGGCGCGTTTTGTCGTGCCGACGCCGGGCGGGTTGGCGCGATTTCTTGGCATGGCCCCGCCGACCAGCGATGCGGAGGCCGCACCCTTTTTGCAGCGGGCGGTTGCGCGGATTTTTGAAAAGATCGCGGCCAATGCCCATGGCGGCGAAGATTGGCCGGAACGCATCGGCGCATGGACGAGCGGGCAATCGCTCGCGCGGCTGCGCTGGCCTTGGGCGGCGCTGATCAACCCGTTTCTGCGCCAGCCGCAAGAGGCCGAGCCGTGGCTGTTTTCGCGCCTGCCGGAATGGGAGGAAAGCGGCGATCTGCCGCCGCCGCGCCCGGTGCGGCTCAACCCGGTGGCGGTGCAGGACCAATTGGCATTTCTGGTTGGCGATAGCGGCGAGGTCCGTATCGGCCAGCAGGAATTCGCGCAGGCCGCGACCAATGTCTTCGATCCGCGCCCGGCGATGGATCAGCCGAATCTGTTGCTGGCAGAGGCCGGGACCGGGATCGGCAAGACCTATGGCTATCTCGCGCCGAGTGCGGCCTGGGTCGAGGCATCGGGCGGGACGGTATGGATTTCGACCTATACTAAGGCGTTGCAACGCCAGCTCAACCGCGAGGCATTGCGGCTCTATCCCGATCCGGAGGAGCGTCGCCGCAAGGTCGTGGTGCGCAAAGGTCGGGAAAATTATCTGTGCCTGCTCAATCTCGAAGATGCGTTGCAGGGCGGATTTGCGGGGCGGGCGGCGATTTTGGCGCAATTGGTGGCGCGTTGGGCGGCCTATAGCCAAGATGGCGACATGGTCGGCGGCGATTTGCCGGGCTGGTTGCCGACCCTGTTCCGCCGCGCGGGCGCGACCGCGCTGACGGATCGGCGCGGCGAGTGCGTCTATGCCGGATGCCCGCATTATCGCCGGTGCTTTATCGAGCGGGCGAGCCGGGCCTCGGCGGTGGCGGATATTGTGATCGCCAATCACGCGTTGGTGATGCTGTTGGCCGATCGCCAGCGCAATGAGGCGCGCGGGTTGAAGCGGGTGGTGTTCGATGAAGGCCATCATGTCCATGATGCCGCCGATTCGACCTTTTCGCTGGCATTGACCGGCCAAGAGGCGGTCGAATTGCGCCGCTGGATCATCGGACCGGAGGGCAAGCATCGCGGACGGCGGCGCGGATTGTCGGCGCGGTTGATGGATGTCGCAAGCTATGATGAGGCGGGCGGTGAGGCGCTGAATGCCGTGGTGACGGCGGCGCAGGCTTTGCCGTCCGATGGCTGGCTCGCCCGGATCGGGGAGGGCGATCCGTTCGGTCCGATTGAGGCGATGTTCGCCGCGATCCGCGCCACGGTCTATGCCCGCGCATCGGCGCAGGATGCGGGCTATGGGCTGGAAACTGAGGTCGCGGAACTGGATGGACCGATGGTCGCGGCAGTGGCCCCGGCGATGGCGGCGCTGGAGGCGATCTTGCAGCCGATGATCCGGCTACGGACGCGGTTGATGGCAGTGATTGAAGAGGCGCCGGACTGGCTCGATGCGCAGGCTCGGGCGCGGGTGGAAGGGGCGCTCAACAGCCTCAACTGGCGCGCGCAATTATTGGGCGGCTGGCTTGCGATGCTGGGCCGCTTGGGCGGGGTGGCGGACCCGGATTTTGTCGATTGGCTGGCGCTTGATCGCGCGGATGGGCGCGAATTCGATATGGGGATGCATCGCCATTGGCTCGATCCCGGCAAGCCCTTTGCCGAAACGGTGTTGAAACCGGCGGACGGCGTGTTGATGGCCTCTGCCACTTTGCGCGGTAGCGAAGACTGGGCCGTGGCGGAACAACGTAGCGGCATGAACTGGGTCGATGCGCCAGTCCGGCATTTTGCGGCGCTTAGTCCGTTCAATTATGCTGAACAGGCGGAACTGGTGATCGTGACCGATATCAAGCGCGGCGATGTCGCGGCGCTGGCCGGGGCTTATGCGGCGCTGATTCAAGCGAGCGGTGGCGGGACATTGGGGCTGTTTACCTCGATCCAGCGGTTGCGGCAGGTCCATGCGCGGATCGCCGACCGGCTGGCGCGTGAGGGTTTGCCGCTCTTTGCCCAGCATGTCGATCCGATCGATACCGGGACATTGGTCGATATTTTTCGCGACGATCCCCATGCATCGTTGATGGGGACGGACGCGCTACGCGATGGGGTCGATGTGCCGGGCGATAGTTTGCGGATGGTGGTGATGGAGGGCGTGCCCTGGCCGCGCCCGACCGTGCTGCATGGCGCGCGCCGGGCGGCCTTTGGCGGGCAGGCGCATGACGACCGCATCATCCGGGCGCGGCTGGCGCAGGCGTTCGGGCGGTTGATCCGCAAACAGGATGATCGCGGGATGTTTGTGCTGTTGTCATCGGCGATGCCGTCGCGGCTATTGTCGGCCTTTCCGCCCGGCATGCCGGTGCGTCGGATGACGTTGGCGGATGCGGTGATCGAGATACGGCGGAAATTGTCGCGTGATGGTCTTTCATCCGGCGACGATTTGCGGCATCAGCATGAACCGCAACAACAGGCGATAAGGGCGCAGCAGGATATTGCGCCCAAAGCCGAACCGGAGAGCCCATGAAACGCCTGATCCTTTTCCGTCATGCCAAGTCCGGATGGGAAGATGCGGTGTCGCGCGACTTTGATCGACCGATCAATGCACGCGGCCGCAAGGGCGCGCATTTGATGGGGGAAAAGCTGCGGGATACTGGCCCCAGCTTCGATCATGTGCTGGCATCGCCCGCAATCCGGGTGGTGGAAACGATCGAGGAATTTGAAAAGGGCTTTGGCCATCCGGTCGAACCTGAATGGGAAAAGCGCATCTATCTTGCGTCGTGCATGACCTTGTTGGATGTCGTCCATGATGCAGATGACCAATATGCGGCGATCATGCTCGTTGGCCATAATCCCGGTCTTGAGGATATGGTGCTGATGCTGGTGCCGGATGACGGCAAAAGCCCGGAACGCGACGAGATCGAGGAAAAACTGCCGACCGCCGCCATTGTCGAATTGACGATTGATTGCGATCATTGGGCGGATATTCAACCGCGCTCGGCCCGGATCACCCGGTTCATGCGCCCGCGCGATTTCGATCCGGCGCTTGGCCCGGATCACGGTTGATCCAAATTTACCCGAAAATATTGATGTGAAGGAATGCGTATGACGACGGCCAAACCCACTGTGCTGGTGACTGGTGGCGCGGGTTATATCGGCAGCCATGCCGTGCTGGCGTTGCTGGATGCCGGTTATGAGGTCGTAGTGATCGACAATCTCACCACCGGCTTTCGCTGGGCGGTGGATGCGCGCGCGCAGTTCGCCCAAGGCAATATCGAGGACGATGCATTCGTCTGCAACCTGTTGCAGACCCATCATATCGGCGCGATTTTGCATTTTGCAGGGTCGGTCGTCGTGCCGGAATCGGTGGAAAATCCGCTCAAATATTATCGCAACAATACGGCGGCGACGCGCAGCCTGTTGGAAAGCGCGGTCACATCCGGGGTGCAGCATTTCATCTTTTCATCGACCGCCGCAACCTATGGCACGCCCGAACGTGTGCCGGTGAAAGAGGGCGACCACAAACAGCCGATCAACCCTTATGGCACATCGAAATTGATGACCGAGATGATGCTGGCCGATGTCGCCTTTGCGCATCCGATCAATTATTGCGTCCTGCGCTATTTTAACGTTGCAGGCGCCGATCCCTTGGGGCGGACTGGCCAATCGACAGCGGGTGCCACCCATTTGATCAAGGTGGCGGTGGAGGCCGCGCTCGGCAAAAGGGCGGAAGTGGGCGTGTTCGGCACGGATTTTGACACCCCGGACGGGACAGGCGTGCGCGATTATATCCATGTGAGCGATCTTGCCGTGGCGCATGTCGCGGCACTGGAGGCGTTGATCGAGAGCCCACAGGAAAATCTCACGCTCAATTGCGGCTATGGCCATGGCTATTCGGTGCTGGAGGTGCTGGATGCGGTGGAGCGGGTCAGCAACCACAAGATCAAGCGGGTGATGCAGGGCCGTCGCGCGGGCGATCCGGCGGCATTGGTCGCAGACAACAGTGCGATCCTTGCACGCCTGCCGTGGCGACCAGCGCGCGATGACCTTGATCTGATCGTGACGGATGCCCTGAATTGGGAACGGCGATTGAGCGCGCGCACGGATATTTGAGGGGTTTTCCCTCATTCGTCATGCTGAACTTGTTTCAGTATCAGGGGTGGGCTGTGCCGCAGAGACCCTGAAACAAGTTCAGGGTGACGAAAAAATAAAGTTTTCATGGACAGATATAGCTATCCCCCACCAACGGCGGCATCGCCGCCGCAAGGCCGAAAGGCCGCCGCGCCTTATTGGCGCGAAAAGCCTAAGGCAGCGGATGCTGCCGCCGGCGACTGAGGCTGAAACAAAAACCGTTGCATTGCATTTCCTGCGTTACTTCCTCTAGGATCGATTTATGTCCGAAACCGATCCCAATTCGCCTGCTTTTGCCGCCCGCAATATTTTGCGGAACCTGCATGATATCATGGCCTCGCGCACCAGCCCGCAGGCCAAGCTGAATCAGGTGACACAAGTCATTGGTGAGGCGCTGCATTCGGAAGTCTGCTCGATCTATTTGCTGCGCGACGGAGCTCTGGAGCTTTATGCGACGCGGGGCCTTAATCAGGCGGCTGTCCATGTGACCAAGCTGGCGCTCGGCGAGGGGTTGGTCGGGACGATTGCCGAAAATGTCGAGGTGCTAAACCTTGACGAGGCGATGGCCCATCCGGACTTTGCCTATAAGCCTGAAACGGGCGAGGAAATGTTCCACAGCTTTGCCGGTGTGCCGATTGTGCGGCGCGAGGCGGCAGTGGGCGTTTTGTGCGTCCAGCATGCCGAACCGCGTCGATATGCCGAGATTGAAATCGAGGCGTTGCAGACGACGGCGATGGTGTTGTCGGAACTGATTGCGGGTGCGGGACTGGTCGATGCGGCGCTGGTGCGCGGGGTCAGCAGCCGCGACAGCGGGCCACAGGATTTGACCGGTCTGAAACTGGTCGATGGCATGGCGATGGGGATTGCGGTTTTTCACCAGCCGCGCATCACGGTGGAGCATACGGTCGCCGAAGATGTCGAGGCCGAACGTCACCGCGTCTATTCCGCCTTTCGCAAGATGCGCGAACAGATCGACGCGATGGCCGCGCAGGCCGAATTCGGTGGCACGGGCGAACATCAAGACGTGCTCGAAACCTATAAGATGTTTGCTTATGACGAGGGATGGTCGCGCCGGATCAACGAGGCGATCGATAGCGGCCTGACGGCAGAAGCGGCGATTGAGCGCGTGCAGCAGCGCACCCGGATGCGGATGCGGCAGATACAGGATCCGTTGCTCGCGGAACGCATGCATGATTTGGAGGACCTTTCCAACCGGCTGTTGCGGATCGTATCGGGCCAGCTTGGCACGGCGGCGCAAATGGGGTTGCGACAGGATACGATCCTGATCGCGCGCAACCTTGGACCGGCGGAATTGCTGGAATATGATCGGCGACGGCTGAAAGGCGTGATCCTTGAAGAAGGTTCGCTGACGGCGCATGTCACGATCGTCGCGCGTGCCATGGGCGTGCCGGTATTGGGGCGCGTGGCCAATGTCCGCAGGTTGATCGGCGAAGGCGATACGTTGTTGCTCGATGTCAGCGAAGGGCTGGCAATCGTGCGGCCTAATTCGGCGATGGAGGATGGCTTTCTCTCCAAGCTGGCGCTGACCAACAAGAAACGCGCGGAATATGCGTCGCTGCGCGATTTGCCTGCCACGACCAGCAATGGCAAGCGGATTAAGCTGATGATCAACGCGGGTCTGCGCGACGATATCAGCGCGATGGATGTAATGGGGGCGGACGGGATCGGCTTGTTCCGCACCGAATTCCAGTTTCTAGTGTCGGCGACCCTGCCACAGCGCGAACGCCAGCAGCGATTGTATCGCGAGGTGTTGGAAGCGGCGGGTGAGCGTCAGGTCGTGTTTCGCACCGTCGATATCGGCGGGGATAAGGCGCTGCCCTATTTGCGCGAGGACCATACGGAAGAAAATCCGGCGATGGGCTGGCGCGCGATCCGATTATCGCTGGATCGTGATGGCCTGATGAAGGTGCAGGCGCGCGCATTGATCGAGGCGGCGGCAGGGGCGACGCTTAACGTCATGTTCCCGATGGTGTCCGAGCCATGGGAATTCGATCAGGCGCGCGAATTGTTCGAGGCGCAGAAAAACTGGGTCGCGAAACAGGGGCGCAGCCTGCCGGCGCAGATTCGTTATGGCTGCATGTTGGAAGTGCCTGCGCTCGCGGAATGGCTGGACGTGCTGTTGCCCAAGCTTGATTTTCTGTCGATCGGCACCAATGATCTGACCCAATTCCTGTTCGCCGCAGACCGCGCCAATCCCCGGCTAGCCGAACGTTATGACTGGCTGTCGCCCGCGATTTTGCGCTTTTTGCGTCGCGTCATTCGCGCCTGTCAGGCGGTGGATATGCCGCTCAGCATTTGCGGTGAAATGGGGGGGCGCAGATTGGAGGCTATGGCCTTGATCGGCATGGGGATTGAACGGCTGTCGGTAACCCCGGCGGCGGTCGGTCCGCTAAAGGCGATGCTGCGCAATCTCGATCAGGATGACCTGGGGCCGAAGCTGGATGCATGGCTGGATTATCCCGAAGGCGACCTTCGTGCCAAGTTGGTTGAATATGCCGCTATAAATGGCGTGATAGCCGACTGAAATTTCACTGGATATTTGTGAGATTAATTGACATTAAATGCGCGGCGTCATTGAAAACGTCGAAAAAAGATCGCGTATAATGATGGCGCAGGGTCGCACCGGCTGCCATGTAAGTCAGTGCAGGAGATTTGGATGAGCGAAGTCACCGAGGAAGGCCTTGCTCCAGAGGCGAATGTGTCTGTTGGTGGTGAGCTTAAGGCTGCCCGCGAAGCCTTGACTTTGTCCATCGACGATATCGCGCAAAAGACCCGTATTCCGCTGCGGTTTCTGAACGCGATCGAGGTGGGAGATCATACGGACCTGCCCAGCGCCATGTATGCGGTAGGTTTTGTCCGGACCTATGCCAAATCGATTGGCCTTGATGGCCATGCGCTGGGTGAACGCTTTCGACAGGAAATCGGTTATGATCGGGCGCGGCCTGCGATGCCCGAATTTCTCGAAGAGGCGGACCCTGCTCGCGTGCCACCACGCTGGTTGGTCTTGGGCGGTGTGGTCGCGGCACTGCTGGTTGCACTCGCTTATTGGGTGATCCGGGCACAATCCGTGCCGAGCGAAGAAGATATCGCGCAGGCGGTGGCTGGCACTGATGTGCAAGTGGCGCAAGCTGACACGGTCGCGAAAGCGCCAGTGGCGGCGGTACCTGCGACTGCGCCCGTTAATGCGCCTGTGGTGCTGACGGCGATCGAAAATGTCTGGTTGCGTGTCTATGAACGTAGCGGCGCAACCTTGTTTGAACGTGAATTGGCCAAGGGCGAGAACTGGCAAGTGCCGACTAATGCGGTCGATCCGTTGATTTTGACCGGCTTGCCGCAGTCCTTGATTGTGCGCGTGGGCGCGGATGTCATGCCGCCGCTTGGCAAGGGCGATAAGTCGATTAGCGGTGTGAGCCTTAAGCCGGAGGCGCTGCGCGCGTTGGCCCAGCCAGTAGTGGCGTCGCCCGTAACGGCTACGTCAAATGCGCCGTCGATTTCGGATGCAAATACAGTTGCCCCAGCGCGCACCAAAACGCTACGGCGGCGCGAACAGCATAACACTGCCGCTGATGTGCCATCCGCGTCGCATGATGCGGCGGCACCGACGACATTGGGCGCAGCGACGGGCTCCTCATCGGGTTCAGCCCCTGTGACGACGGCTTCTCCTATGGGGCAATAGAGCTGAACTTCGATACATAATGCAGTGGCTGCCTTAGGCAGTTCATCAGAGTGAAAGGTACAAAGTGATGGTAGCGAAACTGTTCAAGAACGCGTTGCTGGTTTCGGTGGCGCTGTTGGGCGCGACGCCGGTCATCGCGCAGGTGGCTACGGCCACGATCCCGGCACGGGTCGAAAAGCTGGAAAAGGAAATGCGCGCGGTGCAGCGCAAGGTGTTTCCGGGCGGCGCGGGCATGACGGTGGAGGCGCAAGTCACCCCGGCTGCGCCTGTGGCTGCGGGCGTTCCTGCATCGAGCCTGATTTCGGACATGACGACCCGCGTCGATGCGCTGGAGCGGCAGCTTGCCACGCTGACTGGGCAGGTCGAGCAACAAGGCTTTCGCCTGAAGAAGATCGAAGATGCCATGGCAGCGCAGAAATTGGCTGCGGATGCGGCATCGGCGGCGCTGGCCCCGGTGACGACGGCACAAGCCGCGGCGACGAGTGCGACCACTGCGGCCAAGCCCGCAGCACAGGCAGCGACTGCAACGGCTGCGGCGGTTTCATCCGCTGTGGCCACCACGGCCAGCAAGCGTCCGCCTAGCGGCGACCCGGCAGAGGATGGCTATCTCACTGGCTATGATCTGTGGGAGGCGAAGGATTATGCCGGAGCGCAAAAGCTGCTGACGGATGTGGTGAAGAAATATCCCAAGCACAAGCGCTATAGCTATGCCCAGAACTTGCTCGGTCGCGCCTATCTCGACGAGGGCAAGCCGGTGACGGCAGCGAAGGTGTTTCTGGAAAATTATCGCACTAACCCGCAGGGCGAACGTGCAGCGGATAGCCTGTATTTCCTCGGCGTGACGCTGATCGAATTGAAGAAATTGCCGGATGCGTGCAAATCGTTCGATGAATTGCAGGCAGTCTATGGCGCGAATTTGCGCGATTATCTTAAGCAGCGCCTGCCGGTTGCCCGCAAGGAAGCACGTTGTGGCGTTTGACGCGGATCTACCCAGTGAGCCCCTGACCCAAGGTCTTGGGCGTTGGGTGGATCGCTTTCGCAAGGATCTGGAGCTGATCGACGATCTCGATCCGGCCTTGCTGAAACAGCCGGGCGGGATTGCGGTATCGGGCGGGCCGGACAGTATGGCGCTGATGTGGCTGATGTATCGCATTCGTCATGGCGGCGTGCGGGTGGTGTCGCTCGATCATAAGCTGCGCCCCGAAAGCGCCGAAGAGGTAAGGCGCGTGGCCGAACAGGCGCGGTTGTTCGGCCTGCCGCATGATATTTTGATGGCGGAATGGCCGGATGGGCCACCGACCGCCAATATTCAGGACGAGGCCCGCAAGGTCCGCTATCATGCGCTCGCGCGATGGGCTGCCGAACATGATATCGCGTGGATCATGACCGCCCATCATGCCGATGATCAGGCGGAAACCATGGTGATGCGGCTAGTGCGCGGTTCCGGCCTGTCGGGGTTAAGCGGCATCAGGCGGGTGCGCCGCGCCGGACCGGCGATGCTGGTGCGGCCATTGCTGGACTGGCGCAAGGCCGAATTGCGCCAATTATGCGAAGAGGCGAAGATTCCGGTCATCCTCGATCCGTCGAATGAAGATGAGCGCTATGATCGCACCCGGATGCGCAATCTGTTGGGCCAGCCGGGCATGCCCGATGCGGTCGGGCTGGCGGCGACGGCGGATAGGCTGGCGGGCGCGGATGAGGCGTTGGCATGGGCAACCGATCAGGTGGTGCGCACGCGGTGCAGCTGGCCGGGGGATGGCTGTCGTTTTGATGTCGCGGATTTGCCGGATGAATTGGTGCGGCGTGCCTTGGTGAAAATTGTCGCGCATTTTGGCGGCGAAGTGCGCGGCCAAGTGGCGCATCGCGCGATGCTGGCGGCACGTAGAGGTGAGGTGGTGACGCTGGGCGCGGTCCAGTTGCGGCCCGGTGAAACTTGGTTGTTGCGGAAACTCGACACGGAATCTTCACCAATCACCGCTTAACTGATGTTCAGCCATTGAGTTTATCGCTGCGCTGCCTATCTTCATGAGCTGAAAGGTAGCTCTCAACATGCAAGACGAACGCGATCCCACCCCTACGCCCAATCCCTGGATGCGCAGCCTCGCCATTTGGGTCGGCATATTGGCGGCAATGGTGCTGGTCGTCTCCCTGTTTGAAGGTGGTCGGACCGATGCGACAGGGTCGAACATCGCCTATTCCGAATTTTTGAAAAAGGTCGATGACGGCAATATCCGTCAGGTCGAAATCGCAGGCGAGGTCGTGACTGGCACGTTGAGCGATGGCAAGACATTCAAGACCGTCAATCCATCCGATCCTCGTCTGGTCGACCGGTTGACCGACAAGCAGGTAGCGTTCCGCGCCAAGCAGGCCGAGGAACCGAGCCTGTTGATGTATATCCTGTATCAGACCTTGCCGTTCCTGTTGTTGCTGGGCCTTGGCTTTTTCGTCATGCGCCAGATGCAGAAGAATGCGGGTTCCGGCGCGATGGGCTTTGGCAAGTCGCGGGCGAAGATGCTGACGGAAAAGCAGGTGCGGGTGACGTTTGAGGATGTCGCGGGCATCGATGAGGCGCGTGAGGAGCTGCAGGAAATCGTCGATTTTCTGCGTGATCCGGGCAAGTTTTCGCGTCTGGGCGGCAAAATCCCGAAGGGCGCGCTGCTCGTTGGTTCGCCGGGGACCGGTAAGACCTTGCTGGCACGCGCGATTGCGGGCGAGGCCAAGGTGCCGTTTTTCACTATTTCGGGTTCGGACTTTGTGGAAATGTTCGTCGGCGTCGGCGCGAGCCGCGTGCGCGACATGTT
>DITW01000058.1:14617-24921 GCA_002422945.1 Sphingomonadales bacterium UBA6174
AACGAAGGCATCATCATCATCGCCGCGACCAACCGTCCGGATGTGCTTGATCCGGCGTTGCTGCGGCCCGGTCGCTTTGACCGTCAGATCGTGGTGCCGCGTCCGGATATTGAGGGGCGTGAGAAGATTCTCGCCGTCCATATGAAGAAGATCCCGCTCGCGCCCGATGTCGATGCCCGCACGATTGCGCGTGGCACGCCCGGTTTTTCGGGGGCGGACCTTGCCAATCTCGTCAACGAGGCGGCGCTGATGGCGGCGCGGCGTGGCAAGCGTCTGGTCGCGATGGCGGAATTCGAGGCTGCCAAGGACAAGGTGATGATGGGGACTGAACGCAAGTCCATGGTCATGACCGAAGATGAAAAGAAGATGACCGCTTATCATGAAGCGGGCCATGCGATTGTCGCGATGCATGAACCGGCATCGGACCCGATCCACAAGGCAACGATCATCCCGCGTGGTCGTGCGCTGGGTATGGTCATGCGCCTGCCGGAGCGTGACAGTTACTCCTATCATCGCGATAAGATGCACGCGAATATGTCGGTCGCCATGGGCGGTCGCGTCGCGGAAGAACTGATCTTCGGCTATGACAAAGTATCGTCGGGCGCATCGGGCGACATTCAATATGCGACCAAGCTCGCCCGCGATATGGTGACGCAATGGGGCATGTCGGACAAGCTTGGCCCGTTGCAATATGAAGAGCCGCAGGGCGAAACCTTCCTTGGCTATTCGCAATCGGCCCGCGTCCATATGTCGGATGAAACGGCCAAGACGATCGACAAGGAAATCCGGCGGATCGTCGATGGCGGCTATGACAAGGCCAAGGCCGTGTTGAGCCAGCACATCGATGAACTTCATGCGCTCGCCAATGCGTTGCTCGAATATGAAACCCTGTCCGGCGAAGAGATCAAATCATTGCTGGCGGGCGAGGGGATCGGTCGACCCGATAGCAATGCGACCAAGCCTGTCACGCCGACGGGTGGGGGGTCCTCCATTCCCAAGTCGCGCCGTTCGGGCGGTCTTGGTGGTGCTGCACCAATTGGTGCCTGACCGATGCAATATCCCGGCCCCGACGATCACGTATCGCCGGGGCCGAATTTTTTGAGGGGAAGTTGATGCCTGGTTTTCGTCGCGCGCATTTGATGGCCATTCCGCTGGCGTTCGCTTTGTCGTCCTGCGGGATCAATTCGGTCCCGACCCGAGAAGAAGCGGTCAATTCGGCATGGGGCAATGTCGAAGTCGAATATCAGCGGCGCAACGACTTGATCCCGAGCCTTGTGGCGACGGTGAAGGGCTTTGCCGCGCAGGAAAAATCGGTGCTGGTCGCCGTGACCGAGGCGCGGGCCAAAGCAAGCTCGATCCAGATCAAGGCCGAAGATTTGAGCAATCCCGAGAAAATGGCGCAATTCGAACAGGCGCAGGGCCAGTTGGGCGCATCATTGGGGCGTTTGCTGGTGACGTCGGAGCGTTATCCGGACCTGAAGTCGAACCAGAATTTTCTCACATTGCAGACGGAATTGGCGGGAACCGAGAACCAGATCAGCATCGCCCGGCGCGATTATAATGCGGCGGTGCAGGACTATAACACCACGATCCGCACCTTTCCGGATATGATGGCGGCCAAGCTGATCTATGGCGCGAAGCCGAAAACGCCGTTTAAGGTGACCTCTGCCGGTGCGGAAAATGCGCCGAAGGTGGCGTTCTGACGCCTATTGTGACGATGGAGCGCGGACTTCGTTCTGCGATGATGGGCCTTTTGCTGATGCTGTGCATTTGGCCGATGCTGGCGCTTGCGGCCCCCAATGCGGCGGCCATGAATTTTCCGCCCCTCACAGGGCGGGTTGTCGATACGGCGGAGATGATCGATCCATTGACCGAGGCCGGACTGACTGCGGATCTGGCGGCGCTGGAACGTGACAAAGGCATGCAGTTTGTGATTGCGACGATACCGTCGCTGCATGGCCAGACGATCGAGAATTACGGTTATCAACTCGGGCGACATTGGGCGATTGGCCGCAAAAAGGTCGATGACGGGGTGATCTTGCTGGTCGCGCGCGATGATCGCAAGCTGCGGATCGATGTCGGCTATGGGCTGACGCCGGTGCTGACATCCGGCCTGTCGGGCTTGATCATCCAGCAGGCGATCTTGCCACGGTTCAAACAGGGCGATTTCAGCGGTGGGATCAAGGCCGGGGCGAGTGAGATCATTACGCAATTGCGCCTGCCTGCACCCGCAGCCGAGGCTCGCGCCAAACGCATCGTGGCGGCGCAAAAAGAGGCGGAGGCGAAGTCTGCCCGGATGAATTCGATCTTCACCTTTGTCTTTATCGCGATTGTGCTGTTCGTGCTGTTTCGTGCGCGGCGCGGCATGGGGCAATTCTATCGTCAAGGCGGCATGCCGGTTGTCATCTGGGGGCCGGGCCTTGGTTCGGGCGGCTTTGGTGGCGGTTTCGGGGGCGGTGGCTTTTCGGGTGGTGGTGGTTTTTCTGGCGGCGGTGGCAGTTTTGGCGGTGGGGGCGCTTCAGGGGGATGGTAGAACAATATCTGGAGGACAAATCGCGCGCCCATTTGGCTGAAGCGATTGCGCGTGCGGAAAGCGGCACACGTGGCGAGATTCTCGTCGTCAGCAGTGAATTGTCCGACAGCTATCATGATGTTGGCCTGCATTATGCCGTGGCTGCGATGTTTCTGAAGCTGGGCGCGATCTGGGCGATGGGGCCGGAGCGGCTGCATCGGGCGATGGTCTATTTCTGGGGCTGGAACGGGCCAAGTGGCTATTATCAGATGCTTGGCACCTTGTTTTGCACCTTGGCGCTGACGTTCCTGATCGTGCGTTATGCAATGGCGTGGATGCCGGTGCGGTTGAAGCTGACGCCGCGTTCGACCCAGCGCCGCCGGGTGCGCCGCCGCGCGGTGATGCTGTTCAACGCGATGGCTAGGGGCAAGACCAGCGGCCATACGGCGGTGCTGCTCTATCTTTCAACTGGTGAGCATATGGCGGAACTGGTGGCGGATCAGGCGATTCATAGCAAGGTCGATCCGGCGATTTGGGGCGATGCGATGGCGGCGTTGGTTGATGCGCTGCATGAGGGGCGGATGGTCGATGGCTTGATAGCGGCAGTCGACCGGATCGGGGTGGTGCTGCATCAATATCTGCCGATTGGTGCGGATGATGTGAATGAATTACCGGATCGGATTGTCGAGCTTTGACCGGTCAGCCTGTTCGTAACGCCTGGGAAGGCAAATACATCACGGTCAAAGTCGAAGGCACATGGGAATATGTCAGCCGCGCGAACAATATGGGCGCGGCGGTGATCCTCGCGATTGATGGCGGCCATGTGTTGCTGGTCGAGCAATATCGCGTGCCGTTGAAGCGTTATTGCCTTGAACTGCCTGCGGGACTGGTCGGGGATGAAGGGGCGCCAGAAGAGAGCGTGGACGCAGCGCGGCGCGAGCTGGAGGAAGAAACCGGCTATCGCGCCGAGGTGATGACCGAAATCGGGCAATTTTATTCGTCGCCCGGCATGGTGTCGGAAAGCTTCACCTTGTTTCGGGCAAGTGGCCTTGCCCGCGTGCATGAGGGTGGCGGGACGGGGGATGAGGCGATTACCGTGCATCGCGTGCCCTTGGCCGATATCGCTGCATTTGTGGCCGCCAAACGGGCGGAAAATGTCGGGATCGATGTGCGGGTGATGTCGTTATTGGCGATGGCCGGCGCTTTGGGCCTTTGATTGCGCAGAAATCGGCTTCGTTTCGGGTGATTTGCGCATGATTCGCATCTGTTTTGCAGCTGCCCACTGGTGTCGATGGATTTGCTCGTTATAAGGCTGAATCACATTATCCGAAGACTTTCAGGGGACCGGAATGAAGGCGACAATCGAACGGGCAAATTTGTTGAAAAGCCTGAGTCACGTGCAGTCCGTCGTTGAACGGCGCAATACGATTCCGATCCTTTCCAATGTTCTGATCGAAGCTGGCAGCGGTGGACTGCGCCTGATGGCGACCGATCTTGATTTGCAGATCGTGGAACAAGTCCCTGCCGATGTCGAAGTGGAGGGCGCTACCACCGTATCCGCCCATATGCTGTTCGACATTGCCCGCAAATTGCCGGAAGGCTCGCAAGTCAGCCTGTCTGCCGCCGATGGCAAATTGGCGATTGTGGCCGGGCGCTCGCGCTTCAACCTGCCGACCTTGCCGCGCGACGATTTCCCGATCATCGCCGAGGGCGATCTGCCGGTGGCTTTCACCCTGCCGGTCGAAACGCTGAAGATCATGATCGACAGCACCCGCTTCGCGATCTCGACCGAGGAAACCCGTTATTATCTCAACGGTATTTTCTTCCATGTCACCAATGATGGCGAGCCTTCCTTGCGGGCGGCGGCGACCGATGGCCACCGTCTGGCCCGGGTGACGATGGAACGTCCCGATGGCGCGGAATCGATGCCGGACATCATCGTGCCGCGCAAATGTGTCGCTGAAATTCGCAAGTTGCTCGATGAAGTTGATGGCAATGTCGAATTGTCGATGAGCGCATCGAAGATTCGCTTCGACCTTGGTTCGGCGGTGCTGACCAGCAAGCTGATCGACGGCACTTTCCCGGATTACAGCCGCGTGATCCCGACCGCGAATGACAAATTGCTCAAGATCGATCCCAAGAGCCTGATGGCTGGCGTCGATCGCGTGGCGACGATTGCGTCCGAAAAGACCCGCGCGGTCAAGGTATCGCTGGAGCGCGATCGCGTGATCCTGTCGGTGACCTCGCCGGAAAACGGGACGGCGGCTGAAGAATTGCCAAGCGATTACACCGCCCCTGCGATGGAGATCGGTTTCAACGCGCGCTATCTGATGGATATTCTCAGCCAGATCGAAAGCGATCTTGTCGAGGTGCATCTCGCCGATGCGTCGGCCCCGACCCTGATCCGCGAGCATGATAAATCGCCCGCGCTCTATGTGCTGATGCCGATGCGGGTCTGATCCCGCATTACAGCTTTATGGAAAAAGCCGCGCACCGGGGACACCCAGTGCGCGGCTTTTTTATTTAATTCTTTTTGAGCAGGCTCGCCAATGCACCGAAAGGCCCGGCTTCGCCTTCCGACAAAACGCCCGCCGCTTTCAATACTGCATCGGCATTGGGGCTGCGCGGGAAGGGATCAAGCGCAAGATAGAGCGTATCGGCCAGCGCATCGCCAAGGTCGAACTGGCTGCCCGTATATTCGATCGTGTCGCAATCATCGGCATCAAGCTCGATTTCTTCTTCGAAATCATCGCCAAGGTCGGTCGCATGGCGGAAACGCAGGTTGAATGCGGTATCGATGGTGACAGGCAGTTCTTCGCCCGTCGCGACGCAGCGTTGTGCGAGTTCGCCGCGCAGCGTGCCTTGAGCGTGGATGCCATCGGCAGCGCTACGTAGGGTGAGGGTTGCGCCGATATGATCGAGCCTTGGCAAGTCGAAGCGCTTGGCCAGCGCCGCGCGTTCAGTTTCATTGGCCGCCAAAGTGATGACACGCCCTTCCGGGCTGGCCTGTCCGGCCTCGATCACATAGGACCATTCGGGGCTGTTATCGCTCATTACTGCACCCATTCGCCGCGGACCAAGGCCGCGCTTTCCATCTGATTAAGCGCCCCATTCAGGCGCAGCAATTCCTGTTCGACAAAGGCCAAAGCTTGCGGTGTCGGGGCATCGTCGCGCCAGACATTGCGGACCAGCACATTTGCCAGCGGCTCCTTGCCATTGAGCGCGTCGCGGATCGCGGCGATGCGGCCACCGAGCAGGGCCATCATCTTGCCGATATGTTTGCCCACGACAATATCGCCAATGCCCATTTCGCGTAATTGGCCATCCATATCGTCGACGAATAATTCTGTGAGCCGCGCGCCTGCTTCGCCCATTTCTTGCCCTTGCTTCTCAAATCGCAGCAATATGAGCGCCGTGACGGTCGCGACCATTTCGAAACGGCCTTCGACCGTGTCGGGGACAGCGCCTTCGATGTAAAAAGCGGGCAGCCGGGCGTGGCTGACAATGGCCCGATAAAGGGCAGTTGGGCGTTCATCTCGGGTCGAACGACCGAACAGGCGACTGAAAAAAGACAAAAGGGCCTCCCATGATGCAGCGCGAGCTTGCCTGACGGGCTCATAAGCGCATATTGAGCGAAAGCAATGCCGGTGCAACGGGGGAATGACCCGAACCCGCCCGGCCACGGAGTGTGAATGATGAACTTGTATTCCCGACCGATCCGTTTGGCGTTGGCGATGCTTGTCGTGACAACGATGGCCACTGGCTGCACCCGCATTCGGGATCACAAGGGTTTCGTTGGCGAACAGGCGTTGGTGACCGGCATTCAGGCGGGCGTCGACAATCGCGATTCGGTGGAACATACGCTGGGCCGTCCGACCTTCGTCAGCCAGTTCGATAAGAATGTCTGGTATTATGTTTCGCGCGAGACAAAGCAGATCGCATTCCGCAATCCCAAGCCGGTCGATCAATATGTGTTGACCGTGCAATTCGATCAGGCCGGGAATGTCGCGTCGGTCAACAAGACTGGCAAGGACCAGATTGTCAGCCTGACGCCGGATGACGATCGCACCCCGACTTTGGGCCGGGAACGTGGCTTCTTCCGCGAATTGTTCGGCAATATCGGGTCGGTTGGCGCTGTCGGCCAAGGTGGCGGCACGGCGGATAATCCTAATTAATACGCGTATTCAGGGCTGATCGGTTTTCAGATGGATGATGTTGCGGCTTTACTGACGCGGGTGGCGGATGCGCTGGAACGGCTTGCGCCGCCCATGGCCGTGATGGCCGATGTGGGGGCATGCCCAGCCTATGTCTGGCGGCATCATATGTTGAGCGCGGCGACGCATTTTTCGCCGCTGCCGCTCGATGTGCTGACCGGTATCGATTCGCAAAAGGCGGTGCTGCTGGAAAACACCAAGCGGCTGGCAGCGGGGCATGCGGCGCATGATGCCCTGTTGTGGGGATCGCGCGGCATGGGCAAATCTGCCTTGGTCAAGGCAGTGGTCGGCGCGTGCCAACGCGATGGCAAGGATCTGGCGCTGATTGAGGTGTCGGGTGATTCGCTTGATACCTTGCCCGACCTGTTCCGCCTCATTGCCGATACCCCGCGCAGTTACGTGCTGTTCCTTGATGATGTCGGCTTTGAAGAACAAAGCGCCGCGCCAAGGTTGCTGCGGTCGTTGTTGGAAGGTGGGGCCGAGGCCCGGCCCGCCAATGCACGGCTTTATGTAACGTCCAATCGCCGCAACATCGTGCATCGCGATATGCGGGAGCAGGATGACCCTATCAATATGCGCGATGTTGTCGATGATCGGCTGGCGCTGGCCGACCGATTTGGCCTGAGCCTTGGCTTTCATGCCTGTGATCAGGATCATTATGTGGCGATGGTGTCGGGCTATGCGTCGCGGCTGGGGCTGGAATTCGACCCGCTCGATGCGATCCAATGGGCGACCCAGCGCGGGGCGCGTTCAGGGCGCATCGCGTGGCATTATGTGCAGGAATTGGCCGGACGTGCCGGGCGGAGCGTTGCGGGGCTTTAGGCCTTAACGCTGGCGCGGACACAGGCGAGGGGCAGCGCGCCATAGACATGGGGAAATAATGCCCCACCGCGCGAGACTTCCCAGCGCACCAGATCGCCCAAAAGCCCAAGGTCGATTTCCGCAATCACCAGCCCGGCCTGTCCGGCGAAATGCTTGTCCTTTGTGGCTTGCAGCTGATCGGCGGCGGACAGATGGATATAGCCATCGTGAAGATCGACCGGCGCGCCATGGAAAACGCCGTCCGCGACAAATTGCGCCCATTGATCTGCGGTCAAAATCTTGAAGGCGATTGGCGGGGTCTCGGTCATCGGCAGATCTTGTCGCGGAACAGGGCCCATTCTTCGCAATTCTGGCCGTCCGGTAAATGGCAGATGCCAATATCGCCATTGGGGGTGGCGACGATGTCCAGCCTGCCACCCTGTGCGCCGCAATAGACCGAGGCCGGATTGGCGAGCGACACCGGCGTGGCCGGGGAGGGGAGCGGGGGTGTTGGTGCTTTAGATTGACAGGCCGGGAGCGTCAGCAACCCGGCCATCATCAATAATACCCTGAAATCAGGCTTCGCCACCATCTTCATTGCCATTTTCGAGTCCACTTTCCAACGCAACATTACTTTCAGCGACGATGTCGGATTCAACAGCATCCTCATCGCTCTCTTCATCCTTGTCGATCCGCGCCGCCGAGACAACATGTTCATCATCGGCAACGTTGAACAGGCGGACGCCCGCCGAACCGCGACCGATCACGCGCATGGTATCGAGCGGCAGACGGATCATCTTCGCCTGATCGGTGACGAGCAATAATTGCTGGTCCTTCGATGCGGGGAAGCTGGCGACAACGGTGCCGTTGCGGGCGATGTTGTCGATGTTTGTGATCCCCTGACCGCCACGACCAGTGCGGCGATATTCATAAGCCGACGAAATCTTGCCATAGCCATTGGCGCAGACGGTAAGGATAAACTGTTCCCGTTCCGCCATTTGCGCCATGAGTTCGGCAGACAAGGTCGGTTCGTTCTCATTATCCTTCCACGGCGCAGCGCGGAGATAGGCTTCGCGCTGTTCCTGATCCGCGCCCGAACGATGGAGGATCGACAGCGAGATGACCTCGTCATCGCCCTTCAGGGTCATGCCGCGTACCCCGGTTGAGGTGCGGCTCTGGAATTCGCGGACGTCGGTGCCTTCAAAGCGGATCGCCTTGCCCATGCGGGTGGCGAGCAGCACGTCATCTTCTTCGGTGAGCAGGGCGACACCAATCAGGCGGTCGGCGCTGTCATCGTCGAAGCGCATCGCGATCTTGCCGTTCGACGGGACGTTGGTGAACGCATCCATCGAGTTACGACGCACGGTGCCCTTGGCGGTGGCGAACATGACGTGGAGCTTGCCCCATTCATTTTCGTCCTCCGGCAATGGCAGCACGGTGGAAATGGTTTCGCCCGCCGCCAATGGCAGCAAATTGACCATCGGACGACCGCGCGTGGCCGGACCGCCTTCCGGCAGTTTCCAGACCTTCATGCGATAGACCTTGCCATGGGTCGAGAAGAACAGCACCGGCGTGTGCGTGCTGGTCACGAACAATTCGGTGACGACATCCTCGTCCTTGGTCGACATCGCTGACCGGCCCTTGCCGCCGCGCTTCTGGGCGCGGAATGCCTCCAATGGGGTGCGCTTGATATAGCCGCCCATGGTGACGGTCACGACCATTTCTTCGCGTTCGATCAGGTCTTCGTCATCGATGTCGGACCCGCCGATGGTGATTTCCGAACGGCGCGGGGTCGAGAATTCGCGGTCGATGGCGTCGAATTCTTCCAGCATCACCTCATACAGGCGGACGCGGTTGCGCAGGATTTCGAGCAGTTCCTCGATGCTGGCAGCGAGCTTTTTCAACTCGTCGCCAATTTCGTCGCGGCCCAAGGCCGTTAGGCGATGCAGGCGCAGATCGAGAATCGCGCGGACCTGCGTATCGGACAGGCGATAGCTGTCGCCGCCCACATCCAGTTCGACTGCCTCAACCAATGCAATATATTGCGCGATTTCGGCGACCGGCCATTCGCGGGTGATCAACTTTTCGCGCGCTTCTGCCGGGCTGGAGGAGCCACGGATGATGCGCACCACTTCATCGAGATTGGTGACGGCGATGACGAGGCCGAGCAAGATATGCGCGCGGTCACGGGCCTTCATCAGTTCGAATTTGCAACGGCGCGTGATCACTTCTTCGCGGAATTTGACGAAGGATTCGATGATGTCGCGCAGCATCAACACTTCCGGACGGCCGCCGCGAATGGCGAGCATATTGGCCGGGAAGCTGCATTGCGCCGGGGTGTGCCGCCACAATTGGTTGAGCACGACATCCGGGGTGGCATCGCGCTTCAGATCGATGACGATGCGCACGCCTTCGCGGTTCGATTCGTCGCGAATGTCGCTGACGCCTTCGATGCGCTTATCCTTGGCGGCTTCGGCGATCTTTTCGACCAGACCGTTTTTGCCGACCTGATACGGAATGGCTGTCAGTACGATCGAGCGGCGATCACCACGGCCTTCTTCGACCACATGACGCGAACGCATCATGATCGAACCCTTGCCGGTGGTATACGCATTGCGCGCGCCGCCCTTGCCGAGGATCAGGCCGCCGCTTGGGAAATCGGGACCGGGGACGATCTCGTGCAGTTCTTCGGACGTGATCAGCGGATTGGCGATATAGGCGCGGCAGGCGGCCAGCACTTCGCCGAGATTGTGCGGCGGAATGTTGGTGGCCATACC
>DITW01000004.1 GCA_002422945.1 Sphingomonadales bacterium UBA6174
CTCCGCTAATGCGGCCAAGACATCTTCGTGGCGGAGTTGGCGGGCGACAATAAGCGCCAGACATTCACGGCTGGCCTCATCGATAATCGTCAGAATGCGGAACTTGCGGCCGTCATGCGTCCGACCCTCGACGAAGTCGTATGCCCAGACATGTCCTGGATACTCCGGCCGCAGTCGGATGCATGACCCGTTGTTGAGCCACAACCGACCGCGCTTGGGCTGCTTTTGCGGCACCTTCAGCCCTTCGCGCCGCCAGATACGCTCAACCCGCTTGCGGTTCACCGCCCATCCGGCTGAGCGCAGCAGTGCCGTCACCCGGCGATAACCATAACGACCATATTGCTTCGCCAGCGCAATGATGTCCTCGGTTAGCGCCTGTTCGTCATCTGCCCTGCGCGGCACTTTGCGTTGCGTCGATCGATGTTGTCCTAGCACACGGCAAATGCGCCGCTCAGACACAGGCAGCAACTGCCTTACATGATCGATACACCGTCGTCGGCGCGCAGGGCTCAGAAGTTTCCCCGTGCAGCCTCCTGCAAAATCAGCTTGTCCAGCGTCAGGTCCGAGATCGCGCGGCGTAGCCGGGCATTTTCCTTTTCTAGGTCCTTCATCCGCCGCGCCTGATCGGTCTTTAGGCCACCATATTCCTTGCGCCACCGATAATAGGTCTGTTCGCTGACTGACAACCGACGGCATACCTCACCGACCGACGCACCCTGCGCCAGTGCAATTTCTGCTTCACGCAGCTTGCCAATAATCTCTTCCGGCTTGTGCTTCTTGAACGGCATTCCTTGTCTCCTTCATGGTCCAAAATAACAGATATTTTGGACCACTCAGAAGGGGGCAGATCAAGCTTGTGAGACTGGTTCGCTATAGACTGCGCCGCGCACCATTTCGCGAAGCGTTTCAGCCCTCACACGCTCCGCATGCTGTGCTTACCCTTGCCCTGATGCAGCACCGTTTCCATCCCATCCCTTATGTCGAACACCGTGCCTTGCGGCGCGTCATGGGCCAGCAGCACCCCTTCATAAGGATCGCCGCCCGCCAACAGACCGCGCAAGACGCGCAGCGTCACGCCATGGCTGATGACCAGAACATCGCGCGCCGGATCGAGATCGGCCAGCCATGATCGTAACCGTGCCGCAATCGCCGGGAACCATTCGCCGCCCGGTGGCGGCACCGTGAACACCCGCCGTTCAGGGCAAGTAATCGGACCGATATCCGCAACGATTTCGGCGTAACGCCGCCCGGTCCAATCACCGACATCGATTTCCAGCAACCGTGGATCATGGCGGAAATCGAAAAAATCACGCCCCAGATGCTCGGCCACAATCGCGGCAGTTTGCATCGTGCGGCCCGCAGGCGATGTCCATAAATCCACATCCGGCGCATGGCCCAAGGCTGACAACAGCCCCTCGCCCATCGCCTCGGCCTGCGCGATCCCATCGCGGGTGAGCGGCGTATGCCCCAAATGACCCTGCATCCGGGCGCTGGCATTATAAACGGTTTCAGCGTGACGGGCGAGAATGAAGCGCATGACAGCGCCTTAGCTCTAAGCGCTGCGACAGGGAAGTGTGACTGCGCCAAGAGCCATCATCATCATGATGCAGATGTGGCGAACGGGCCACGCCAAGCATAGACCCCACATATTTATTTATTAAAATATTGCGCTTCATTCGTCTGTTGTTCAGCCAACGGATGCTAGTCTTTTCAGGTCATGCCTTATCGGCATCAATGAAAGGATTTTTGCGATGCGCAAACTCATCATGGCCTTGGCCCTTGCCACCGTCACCGCGACCGCGATGCCCGTGCTGGCAGATCCACCGCCTTGGGCGCCCGCCCATGGCCGCCGCGCACAGGAGCGTAACTTATATGATCGTTATGGCCGTTATTACGAGCCTCGTCGCCTGTCTTATAGTGAGCGCATCTGGCGAGGTCGCGATGGACGCTATTATTGCAAACGCGACAATGGCACGACCGGCCTGATCATCGGCGGTGCCGCCGGGGCCTTGCTCGGTCGTGAATTGTCGCGCGGCGAAGACGCCACCATCGGCATGATTATCGGCGCAGCGGGCGGCGCGCTGGTCGGTCGAGCGATCGACCGTGGCGACATCCGCTGCCGTTAAAAATCACCCAAGATTGACCTGAAGCCGGGTGATGCGCGAGGTGTGGATGCGCCATGCCCCGTTCACCCGGCGATAGGTTTCATGATAATGGCCGCAACCGTGTAGCGTCAGGACGCTGCCGTCCTCGCTCCAGATCTGGTCTTCCATCGCGATCACGCCGCAAGCCTCATCATCGGCGAGAATTTCCACTTCGTGGCAATGGCCGTGATGGACGGTCCGCGTTGCGCCAATCGCGCCGCGAATAAAGGCGATAATATTGTCGCCGCCATGATGCACCCAATCATTGCTCTCGGCAGCGCGACCTTCCTCACCTGCGCCGTCGATACTGAGCGAGGCGCGCGCATCGAATGTCGCATCATCGCAAAAAACGGAGCGAAGGGCGTCCCATTGCTTGGTATCCATCAAGCGGAAATAGCGGCCCTTGAGCTGCTTGATTTCTTCGATGGCGAATAATTTTTCACTGATGTCCATGCGCGGGCGTCCTCATCCTCAAATTATGTTCTGCCGCCTGTGTAACCAGTCGGCAGAACATCAACAGCAGGACAATTAGCTAGGTGCGGATCACACCAACCGGCTTTGACGCACCGCTGCTTCGATGAAGCTCTTGAACAATGGATGCGGATCGAATGGCTTCGATTTCAATTCCGGGTGGAACTGCACGCCGATGAACCACGGATGGTCCGGCCGTTCGACGATTTCAGGCAATTGGCCATCGGGCGACATGCCGCTGAACACCAGACCGCCTTCTTCCAGCGGCTGGCGATAATGGACGTTCACCTCATAACGATGGCGATGGCGCTCGGAAATATCATTGCCGCCATAGATCGCCGCGACATGGCTGTTGCCGGTCAGCTTCGCCGCATACGCGCCGAGACGCATGGTGCCACCCAGATCGCCGCCTTCTTCGCGCTTCTGGCGGCCTTCCGCTGTCATCCACTCGGTAATCAGGCCGACCACCGGCTCGGTCGTTTCGCCGAATTCGGTCGTCGATGCGTGCTTGATGCCCGCCGTGTTGCGCGCGCCTTCGATGCAGGCCATCTGCATCCCCAGACAGATACCAAAGAACGGCACCTTATGTTCACGGGCAAAGGTCACGGCGGCGATCTTGCCTTCCGAACCGCGTTCACCAAAGCCGCCGGGGACGAGAATCCCGTCCATCGGCTCCAGCTTCGCCGCAAGACCCGCCTCGTCCTGCTCAAATACTTCCGCGTCGAGCCATTTGACATTGACCTTGACCCGGTTCGCCAGCCCGCCATGGACCAACGCCTCATGCAGCGACTTATACGCATCCTGCAATCCGACATATTTGCCGACGACGCCGATGGTCACCTCGCCTTCCGGATTGGTCTGACGGTCGATAATATCGTCCCAACGCGCCAGATCCGGTTCGCCCTTCGCCTCGATCCCAAAGGCGCGCAGCACTTCATTATCCAGCCCTTCGGCGTGATATTGCAGTGGCACTGCATAGATGCTCGATGCGTCGAGCGCCTGAATAACGGCTTCTTTGCGGACATTGCAGAACAATGCGATTTTCGCGCGTTCGGTTTCCGGCAGCGGCTTTTCGCAACGGCACAACAAAATGTCCGGCTGAATGCCAAGGCTGGTGAGGTCGCGCACGCTGTGCTGGGTCGGCTTGGTCTTCAATTCGCCCGCCGCCGCAATATACGGCACCAACGTCACGTGAATGAACACCGTGTTCTCACGCCCGATGTCGTTACGCAGCTGGCGGATCGCCTCCATGAACGGCAGCGATTCGATATCGCCCACCGTCCCGCCGATTTCGCACAATACGAAATCCAGCCCTTCGGTATCGGCCTGCGCGAATTCCTTGATCGCATCGGTGACGTGCGGAATGACCTGCACCGTCGCGCCCAGATAATCGCCACGGCGTTCCTTGGCGATGATCTGCTGATAAATGCGGCCAGAGGTCACATTGTCCGATTGCCGCGCCGCAACGCCGGTAAAGCGTTCATAATGGCCGAGGTCGAGGTCGGTTTCCGCCCCGTCATCGGTCACATAGACCTCACCATGCTGATAGGGGGACATCGTGCCCGGATCTACGTTGAGATACGGGTCGAACTTGCGGATGCGCACGCGGTAACCACGCGCCTGCAAAAGGGCAGCGAGCGACGCTGCCATCAAACCTTTGCCAAGCGAGGAAACCACGCCGCCAGTGATGAAAATATACCGGGCCATGGGAGGATTCGCATAACGAGCCATGCCCCTATTGGGCAAGGGCTGATTGCGTCAAAGCGATAAAAAATCTGGGGATGGATAAAATCAACGACGCATTTGCGATGATGATCGCCCAAAATAAAACGAGGGCGGATACACATCCACCCTCGTCTCATTTCATATAATGCGGTTTTGAAATGTAGACGCTTATAACGCCGCCAGCACCGCATCGCCCATTTGGGTGGTGGTCATCGTGCCGCCAAGGTCGGCGGAACGCGCACCATTGGCCAACGCCTTGGCCACCGCCGCATCGATCTTGTCGGCGATGTCCGCCTGACCGAGCGAATAACGCAGCATCATCGCCGTCGACAGGATCGTCGCCAGCGGGTTCGCCTTGCCCTGCCCGGCGATATCCGGCGCGGAGCCGTGAATCGGCTCATACAGCCCCTTCTGGTTCGCATCGAGCGAGGCCGACGGCAGCATGCCGATCGAACCGGCGCACATGCTCGCCTGATCCGACAAAATATCGCCAAACAAATTGCCGGTCACGATCACGTCAAACTGGCCCGGATTGCGGACGAGCTGCATCGCGGCATTATCGACATACATATGGCTGAGTTCGACATCCGGATATTCCGCATGCGTCTCGATCACAACATCGCGCCACAATTGCGAGGTTTCGAGCACATTCGCCTTGTCGACCGAGCATAATTTGCCCCGACGCGCCCGTGCGGTTTCAAAGCCGACCCGCGCGATCCGGCGAACTTCGTCCTCATTATAGGACATGATGTCATAGCCTTCGCGCTTGCCATCCTTAGTCAAACGCATGCCCTTTTCACCGAAATAGACATCGCCATTCAATTCGCGCACGATCACCATGTCGATCTGGGTCGCCACTTCCGGACGCAGCGCCGATGCATCCGCCAGTTCCTTGAACAATGTCGCCGGACGCAGATTGGCGAACAGGTTCAATTCCTTGCGCAGGCCAAGAATCGCCTGTTCGGGACGCAGATGGCGTTCCAAACCGTCACAATCCGGATCGCCGACCGCACCGAACAAAATCGCATCGGCGCGCTTGGCAAGATCGAGCGTGGCTTGGGGCAGCGGATGGCCCGACGCCTTATAGGCAGCGCCGCCCACCGGGGCTTCTTCGAATGTAAGGCCGGGAATCGCGAGCGCGTCCAACACGCGGCGGGCTTCAGCGATGACTTCGGGACCGATCCCGTCACCGGGCAAAAGGGCAATCAGCATGGGAAACTCCGTCAATAATAATCGCCCTCGCCCATGCCTTGAGCAAGCGTATCACGCAACCATCTTGTTGAGCCGTTCGACCAACCGCGCCCGCGCGGCCATCAACGACTGGCCCGAGGACTGGCCTGACGCTTGGCCCGTCCCATGCAGCACATCCCGCGCAATGAAATGCCCGGTCAACTTCAACCCATCCAGCAATGCCGCCAGATCCGGCACCTCTTCACCGCGCAGAAACGCAGGCAATGGCAACAATCGGTCGCGATAGCCCTCGCCCGCCGCCCGCGACACCGCCCGGCCCGTTTTCGGGCTGACATAGATCAGGTCATCCACCGCATCCGTGACCGCGCACCGCTCCAGATCAAGGCCAAAGCCTAATTCGATCAGGGTCAGCAATTCATACCGCACCAGCGCCACGACCCAACCGCGCGCGCTCGGCGCGGCCTCAATCGCCGCCAAGGCGGCATCGAGCGCCTGATAAAGAGAAGGAAAGGGCTGCTGTTCCGGCAGCGCACGCGCCGTCAGCGCCGTCAACCATTGCAACCCGGCCGCCGCCAATGGCTCGGCAAATAAAGGGCCACGGCTGTGATGAAGTTCGACCCGCATCGACGGCAATTGCGTCTCGGACCGGGCGTGGCAATCGATGACGACCTGATTGCCCGGTTGCAGCACGGGCCGCATCGCGGTTGATCGTCCGGCCTGCACATAGCCCGCGACGAGCCCATCATCCGGCGTCATCGCCCGGACAATCGCGCCATGCTCGCCATGATGGCGAATAGCGCAGATAATGGCCGGGCATTGGATGTGCATCTGTTTGTTTAGCCGCGTTTGTTGATTAAGCCTCAGGCGCCGGCGGCAGCATCCGCTGCCTTAGGCTTTCGCGCCAATAAGGCGCGGCGGCCGTTCGGCCTTGCGGCNNCCCTGAACTTGTTTCAGGGTCCATGGCATAAGGTCGCGTATAGATGCTGAGCCGAAGGCCAGCGCAGCTAAACAAGTTCAGCATGACGATAAAAGGGCATAGCCCATACCACCCATATTCGTCATTGCGAGCGAAGCGTGGNNGCTTCGCTCCTCGCAATGACGACGTAGATAAAGGGGTGGCACTAAACGGTGCGTAGCGGCGCAAGTGCAAAAAAATCAACTCTTGAACAACGTCTCCGACGTGTATTCCACTGCCGTAATCGCCTTATCGGCAGCAGCAGCCGAAGCCGCGCGGTTGGCGCGCAGTTCTTCGATCAGCGCTTCACGATCGCCTTCCAGGCTTTCATCCGGCTGGGCTTCGATCCCGGCACGCTTTGCGGCCTTGCTGATCAGCGCATCGAGTTCGCGCTGCGAACACAGTCCCAAGGTCACCGGGTCTTTCGGCACGATATTAACGATGTTCCAGTGTGAACGATCGCGGATCGCCGCGATGGTCGTGCGAGTCGTGCCGATCAGCTTGGAAATCATGCCATCCGACACTTCCGGGTGATTGCGCAAAATCCACGCAATGCCATCCGGCTTGTCCTGACGCTTCGACACCGGGGTATAACGCGGCCCCTTGGTGCGGCGGACCGGCTCCGGCCCCTTTTGCATCACCAGACGGTAATTCGGGTCTGCCTGACCCTTTTCGATTTCTTCCATCGTAATTTCATGCGCGCGTACCGGATCGCGACCCGTCAACTTGGTCGCGGCGGCGTCATCGGCGATGGCTTGAATTTCAAGGATATGCAGACCGCAGAACTCGGCAATTTGCACGAAGCTGAGCGATGTGTTGTCCACCAGCCATGAGGCGGTTGCATGCGGCATCAAAGGCTGAGCCATGTTGCGAATTCTCCAGACAATAAAAGGGCCGCCCCAATACGGGAGCGGCCATTGCATAGAGCCTCATATACGGATAACGGCGTAATTCAGCAAGCGCCGTCTTTATATAGATGTCGGATATAGATGTCGTGCAGGCCAACGCCTGCCCACAGCATCCAACATCAACGGTTGACGAATCTATATCGATCGGATAACCGACCGGCACTTCATTCGGCTATACGCCGCAAAATTCGACGGGATTAAACATCATGGCGCGCATTTGCGAACTGACCGGCAAGGGTCGGCTGGTTGGGAACAACGTTTCCCATGCGAACAACAAGACCAAGCGGACCTTTCTGCCGAACCTGCAGAATGTGACCCTGCTGTCCGATTCACTCGCTCGTGGCGTCAAGCTGCGCGTGTCGACCAACGGCCTGCGTTCGGTTGAACATGTCGGCGGCCTCGACAATTGGCTGCTGAAGACCAACGATGAAAAGCTGAGCCTGCGTGCGCGTCGCCTCAAGCGCGAAATCGCGAAGAAAGGCGAAGTCACCGCTGCCTAATTTGGCCGGTTTCTTGCTGCATTTCAAAACGCCGGGCGGCAACGTCCGGCGTTTTTCGTTGTGAAAGGTCGACAGCTTAACGTCCTTTTGCCCGCACCTGCCCTTTCAGTTTCAGCGCAAATTTCATCAGCAGCGTGCGCTGCAACGGGCTGAAATTATCATCGGACACCAGCCAGACCAACGTCTCCCCGCGTTCCTGCGTCACCTCAACCCCCTCCATATTATCGACCGCCAATGGCGGGGCCAGATGGGCAATGGGCTGCGCGGTCCAGATCTTGCCGCGCCTGATGGTCTTGGGATCGGCCAGCGACACTATGGCCGATACACCATCCAACATCGTGAAGCGCCGATGCAGCAGCAATAATCGCCCATCCGGCAATTGCGCCGCATCAGTCACAAGATATCCCGTCGGGGGACGGTAGTTAAACTCAAATGCGGTTGCGCCGGGCGCGGTCGGATCACCCGAAAACAACACCGACGCCGACAAATGCTTCACATCCCCGCCATCTTCCGACAAGATCAGGAACCGGCCATCATCAAGGCGGACCATCACCTCCGCCCCGGCATTGGGGGGCCAGTCCTTCATCAATTTCGGGGTCGCTTCCGCCGTGATCTTTCCGGTCGCCAGATCATAACGGCGGATCATATTGCTATGTTCAAAGCCGATCCAATATCGCCCGCCCGCTTCATCCACCACCAGCGACTCTGCATCACGCTCACGCTTTTCATCAGCCCGATCCGCGCCAATGGCGATCTGATCCAGTCGTGCCTGATAAATAGCGCCGCCGGGACCGATCGCAAAGCGCAGCAACATGCCCGCATCGCCCACCGCCATAAAACCATGCTGCGTCCGGCGCAGGCTCGACACACCGCCAAAAGCCGGATCATTCGACCGCAGCTCCCATGCCCCTCGAAATTGCAACGCACCCACCTGTTGATGGGAGGGGTTAGTGAGATCAAGCGGTGTCACCACCGATTCGATTCGAATCTGGCCATAATGAACCGGCACCGACCACGGGGCCGATGCAGTCAGGCCGAGCATTAACATGAACGCAGGCAATAATCGCAACATGGGCAGATCCTAACCGATACCCCCTGGTGTGAACAAGGCGCATGACTGAAAAACAAGGGAAATCGGCTTCACCCCCAAAATCCAGATGAACAACGGATAACAGCGATGTTCAGCAACAGATCAACAGGATCATTGCATAAGAGGTCATCGGATGAAGAGACGGATGTTCCGCCTCCCGCCCAACAGACAGAACAGGAGCCGGGACCATGCTCAAGCAATTACTCAATACTGCCGTGATCGGGGCCATCGCCCTTGCGGCCACCGCCACCGCACCGGCGCTTGCCCATGGCGATCGCGGCTATGACAATTACCGCCCCTATCAGGTCGGCAATTATTATGAGGGCGGACGCTATTATGGCGACAGCTATTATGGTGGCCGAGATGATCGCCGTTATCGCGAATATCGCGGTGAATATCGTGGCGACCGACGTCATTACCAGCGCAGCCGGGGCCGCAGCTATGGCTATAATGGCTGTGATCGCGGCGATGGCGGCACCATCATCGGCGCAGTCGCAGGCGGTCTTGCCGGTCATGAACTCGCTGGTCGTGGCGGTGATCGCACCTTGGGCGTCATCCTTGGCGCAGGCATTGGCGCTGTCGCCGGACGCGCCATCGACCGCTCGGACAACCGTTGCTGATCAAAGAGCGCCGGTTGCCCAACGCCGGCTTCTCACGAAATTGACGTAGCGTAGCATTCCTCCAACCTCGTTTTCGTTGCTTTGCGTATCCCTTTCACCTCCCCAAATGCTTGGCCAAAGGCTTGGCCAAGGGCTGGTGCGGAATGACAGGTTGCGGCATGGAGAATATTCTATGTCATCCGATCAGCATCCCGACCGCTTTCAAGAAGAAAAGTCCGCCGGCCTTGTGCGTGGCAGCGACCAGCCGGATATCGAGGCCGGGCTGGCGGTGATCCGCGACATGGTCCGGACATTGACGCTGGCCCCCGGCGTCTATCGGATGCTCGATGCCAAGGGCGAAGTCCTGTATGTCGGCAAGGCCAAGGCGCTGAAAAACCGCGTCACCAATTACACCCAATTAAATGGCCTGACGAAACGCATCCAGCGAATGATCGCGCAGACCCGGTCGATGGTGATCGTCACCACCGAAAATGAACGCGCGGCGCTATTGCTCGAAGCCCAGCTCATCAAACATTATCGCCCGCCGTTCAACGTGCTGCTGCGCGACGATAAGGGCTTTCCTCATATTCTGGTGCGGGAAGATCATGATTTCCCGCAAATCCTCAAACATCGCGGCGCGCGCCGGACCAAGGGCCGCTATTTCGGCCCCTTCGCCAGCACCGCCGCCGTCACCCAGACGCTCAACGCGCTGCAAAAAATCTTCCAGCTCCGCTCCTGCAGCGACGGATTCTTCGCCAATCGCTCCCGCCCATGCATGCTCTATCAGATCAAGCGCTGCTCTGCCCCGTGTGTCGAACGGATCAGCAAGGTCGATTATGCCGCCAGCGTCGATGATGCCATCGCCTTTCTCTCCGGCAAATCCGCCAGCGTCCAGCAAAAGCTCGCCCGCCAGATGGAACGCGCTTCGCAAGAGATGGAATATGAAATGGCCGCGCTCTATCGCGACCGTCTACGCGCGCTCAACCATGTGCAGGCGGGGCAGAGCATCGGCTTTCAGGGCATGGAAGATGCCGACATCTTCGCCCTTGCCAGTAAGGGTGGCAAGGTCACGATTCAGGCCTTTTTCATCCGCGACGGTCTGCATCGCGGCCATAAAAGCTATTTCCCCGCCCATGTATCGGACGTGGCGGAAGATGAGATCCTCGCAGGTTTCCTGATGCAATTCTATCAACAGGCCGAACCGCCGCGCCTGATCCTGCTGGATCGCGTGCTGGAGGATGCCGTGCTGATCGCCGACGCCCTGACAGAACGCGCAGGCCGCAAGGTCACGCTCCGCAAGCCTCAGCGTGGAGATCAGGTCCAATTGGTGGCGCAGGCCAGCCGCAATGCGGTTGATGCACTTGATCGCCACATGGCCGAATCCGCGACACAGGCTCGTATTTTCGAGGAGTTGGCCGATCTGTTCGCGCTCGACGGCCCACCCGACCGGATCGAAGTCTATGACAACAGCCATATCCAAGGCACCAACGCCATCGGCGCGATGATCGTGGCGGGACCGGAGGGCTTTCGCAAAAACGCCTATCGCAAGTTCAACATCAAACGCGCCGACACCGCCCCCGGCGATGATTTCGCGATGATGCGCGAAGTGCTCGAACGCCGTTTCCGCCGCCTCAATGACGAAGACCCGGACCGTGAGGCCAAGCAAGGCTCGGCAGGCCAATGGCCGGACCTGCTGCTGATCGACGGCGGCAAAGGACAAGTGAGCGCAGTCAAATCGGTGATGGACGAACTCGGCATCGAGGATGTCGCGCTGATCGGCGTATCCAAGGGACCCGACCGCAATGCCGGGCGCGAAATTTTCCACTTCCCCGATGGCCGCGAATTAACGCTACCGGTCAACAACCCGGTGCTGTTCCACCTCCAGCGCCTGCGCGACGAGGCCCATCGCTTCGCTATCGGCACCCACCGCGCCAAGCGCACCAAGGCCCAGATCACCAACCCGCTGGATGAAGTCCCCGGCATCGGCCCGGCGCGCAAAAAGGCGCTGATGCTCCACTTCGGCTCGGCCCGTTCGGTGCGCGAAGCGACGTTGGAAGAACTCCAACGCGTCCCCGGCGTCTCCGCCACCGTCGCGAGGATCGTGTATGATTTTTACCATCCGGTGGGGTGATGGGGGCGGGGCGAATAAAAACCATTTAAGTCAATATGATATTGATTTTTTATCAAAATAGCTTATGAAGCCAACGAACGGCTTTGAGAAAAGCGGAGCAATCCCCCCTCATCGTCATACGATAAAAGAAAGCCCGCTTTCCGGCGGGCTTTCTGCTTTCTGGGTACAATGATGCGATCAGGATCATCTCAATCCGCAGATCGCGGCCCAAGGAGGAACCGGCATATGACCGCTAAACGGATGAACGCAGCAGAATTCGACGCAGGCGAGGACATGGGCGATGATGTCGATTGGTCAAAAGCCACCCGCCCCGGACAGGCCAAACAACGGGTCAACATCGACTTCCCGCTGCCGATGCTGCAACAACTCGACCAAGAAGCACCTTCTGAGGAGTGATGGGAAATATGCCCGCTTTTAAGACCTCAGACCTCAGCCTAACTTCTTGATGACTCCGTATTGGGCGGCGGCACTTTCACGCCACTCCCGCCCGTTGGAGGCGTCATATTTCCACCACCTATTACCGGCTTATACCCCCCTTGAACGGCTGGCTTCCATCCCCTCTCTTGTGGTCGATAGCCCTCACTGATCTGTAA
>DITW01000003.1 GCA_002422945.1 Sphingomonadales bacterium UBA6174
TGCGCGAACGCTTTTCACATCTCGGTGCGAAACTCGACGCGTAGCCATCTGGGCGTAATTATCGATGCTAATGGCAGGGTCTAAGTCGGGATTGGGCCAAAAATAAAGGGGCCGGTCGATGGGCGAGAGGTTGCGCCCATCGACCGGCCCTTGATGGCTGGGGTCAGCGACGCCCTTCGATATAATCGTTCAGGATTTCATGGAAACGCTGCACGCGCTTTTCCTGATTGGGGAGCAGGCCGCCCCAATAGCCGCGCGAGTGGAGGCCGAGTTGCTGACCTTCCGCGATACTGAGATCCTGTTCTGCCACCGGACCGAGTTCCATCTCGCCATAACGGCCACGCACGCGTTCAGCGCGCTTGAACGTCATCGGCCCCATTGGACCATCGACCTGATCTGTCCCCGGCACCGGGGCATGCGACACGAACCAATGGTCGAAGACGCATTTTTCCGGATCGGTCGGATGCGGTTCGGAGCGGAGCACCTGAAAACCGTCCGGCCACATGGTGAAGGTCACGTTCGGGAACAGGGTGTAATGATGGTAATCCGTCAACTGGCTGTCCGTCATCGTGGCATAATGGGCATAGCCTCGTTCCACGCCATGCTTGCGCTTCTGCTGCTGGATCGCGACGCGGGCATCCATGGCACGATCCTCGAACGCTTTCGGATCGAGGCCCCAATAGGTCAGCGCATCGGCCAGCGGCGGCTCGACAATATCCTGCGTCGGATAACGGCCAGACGGACGCACGCCCTTCATGACCATATGGTTGTGCGTATTCGGATACATTTCGAACAGGGTTTCGCGATAATCATCGTCGATGATGTTCTTGATTTCCGGGTGGACGGTCGGAATATGATATGATTCATTGAAGTTATCACGGATGATCTTCCAATTGCAGTCGACTTCCGCCGTCAGATAGAGAATGCGGGTCATGCGTTCCGGCTGCCAACTGTCGATCTGATCGGCGATCGGGCCAAGCCATGCCCGCACCGACGGGGCGTTGCGATCCATGTTGATCCAGACAAAGCCCATCCAGACTTCGCACGCCACTTCCACCAGCTTGGTGCGGCCACAGGGGTTGCCCAGTGGGAAATCTTCGGGGTCCTGCACTTCGAGCAAGGTGCCGTCCGGCGCCCATTTCCAGCCGTGATAGGCGCAGGTGAGCGCCTCGGCACCGCCAATTTCCGTCCATGCCAGACGATAGCCGCGATGGGCGCAGGCATTGTAGAAGGCGCGGATCGAGCCGTCTTTCTGCTTGAGCATCACGACCGATTCCGCGCCGATATTGTGGACGAGGAAATCGCCGGTTTCTTCAAGATCGGCGGCGCAACCGCCAATGTGCCAGACGCGGGTCCAGACCTTTTCCCACTCCGCCTTCATCCATTCGCGCGTGTAATAACGTTCCCCTGTGATGCGGTCGCCGCGCACGGCCGGATCAAGCTCCAGCAGCTTGTTGGCGAAGATTTCGGTGTTCATGGCGCTCTCCTATTGGCCCAATTTGTAAACCCGTTCGGAGACCCGGCATGAGTTCCCAAAACTTGCCGTGCAGAAGGTCGTAAAATGCGCCGCCACTCTTTGATCTTGGTCAAAGCCAGCGACTGCCCTAGTAAAAATGAGAGGTGAACCAATCTTCATGTTTTCAATTAATATATTGAATTAAAGTAATTATATTGGTTTCGAAAAAGGCGGATATGTCTATTTCTTGACGCTATGAAAGGGACTTCATCCCTGCGCATCAGGCGCATTTGCAAATGGACGCGGCTAACTGGACGTTTGTTTCATAAAATAGATGAGAGTCTTATTACGAATGTCGCGCACCTGCCCGTCGATGGACACAAATCCGTTGCATGTTGGCCATGCGCCACGCAGATAATATAGCATGCTGGACAATTTGTTTGATGCCGCATAGCATCAGCAGATCAGCCTTCATTCAATATAGGCATGGTTAGTTCAATGGCGCGCCGCGTAGTTCGAGCACGTCTTGCATTATATTGATTATACCAAGAAATTACGATCGGACGTTAAAGTCTGGCGATACTATCATGGAGGGGGCGTCACAGAAGATTCATGCATTATCCCGCGACTTTGTTACCGGCAAGCTGTGCCGTGGTGCCCAAGTTCCGGGGGAAATGGGTGTCGCCGCCTGCGCTGGATTTTGCAGCGGATTTGATCGGCGAATATCGGTTCATGATGCTGACCGCCTTGCCGGGCAGCGGCAAGACCCGGTTGATGACCCGGATGTTCAGCGAGTTGCAGGCCAATGCTTATGTCTGTTGCTGGTTACGAATTCCGCCCCAGATGCAGCCGCCGGGCGCGATCTCGCGGATCATCGCCACCAGCCTTGTTCGTGGCGTGATTGGTGATCGCAGCGCGACGGCAGCATTGTTGATGGGGCAGGGCATTGATCCCGGCATGATCTTGTCGGTCGCGTTGAATGAGGTGGCAGCCTTTGATGGTGCGGTCGTGCTGTTCATCGACGATATTCATCATATCGATGCCCATGCGCCCTTGCAGGAATTGCAGGGGGCTGATCGATCTTGCCCCTGAAAATCTGCGGATCGTCATGGCTTCGCGGACCATGACCCGGCTCAAATTGGCGAAGGCGCGCAATGATGGCCTGCTCGTCGATCTCAAGCATCAGGATTTCGAGGTTTCGTTCAAGCAATTGCCGGAAATTATCGCGGATGCGGGACTGCCGATTACCGAAATGGCCGAATTGCGCGAATTGTGGCATCGGACGCGCGGTTGGGTCGCCGGTCTGCGGCTATTGGCGCGCAACAAGGTCCGCACCCCTGCCAAAGCCACGAACAGTCCCGGTTTCGCCAAGAGTCGCGAGTTGCTCGATTATTTCGAGCAGGAGGTGTTTGCTGGCCTGTCCGATGCGGCGCGGGGTGCGCTGGATGTGATGTTGACGCCGCGCCGACTGGTGCATGATCTGATGCTGACCTTGGGCGGGGATGAGGAGGCGGCGGCCTATCTTGATGAACTGGAGGCTCAAGGTCTGTTGACCCGCTTGCCGCATCAGGCGGTGCGCACCTATCGCGCTGCGCCGTTGTTGGTCGAGGCGACGCGCGCGCATTCGCTGCTGGCGTCAGAAGAAGTCGCGGCATTGCATCGGCGCTGTTGCGACTGGTTCGAGGCGCAGGGCCAATTGACGGTCGCGGCGGCGCATGCGGTGGATGGCGGGGACATTCAACGCGCAATCCTGCTGATCGAGCGTTGCGGCATTGCCATGATTGCGGATGGCGATATCACTGAATTGCAATCATGGCTGCCGAGCCTGCCCTTGGCGGATTTGCGGCGGCATCCGATTGCGCTGCTGGCCGTCGCATGGGCGCTGTCGTTACTTTACCGGCTGGATGAGGCAGCGGAAATGCTGTCGCTATTGGAGCAGGATCTTGTCGCGACGCCTGCACTGGCGGCACAACTTGATGCCAATATATCGGCGCTGCGCATCATGCATTTATCGATGCGCGACGATTTCCAGAATGTCAGCGTGCATGCGCGGATCTGGCGGCAGAAATATGCCGGGGCCAATGACTGGTTTGAAAATGTCGTCGACAATTCGATCAGCTTCAGCCTTGCGCTGACGGGGCAGGCGGATCGCGCCCGTATGGTGCTTGAACGCGCCTATTTGCCAGATTTCTGCGCAAACAGCCCCTATGCGGCGATTTACAGCCGCAGCATCTTGGGGCTGATCGACTTGCGCGATGGTCAGGTACGCCGGGCGGAGGCGAATTTTTCATGGGCGGTGAAAAAGGCCGAGACCGATATCAGCCCGAATTCGACGGGCGGGGTGATGGCGGCAGGCTTGCTGGCCAGCGCCTGTTACGAACGCAATGACATTGCGCGGGTGCAGGAGCTGATCGCCAGCTATGCATGGTCGCTGCACGCCCATTTGTTCACCGATGCCAGATTCCATGCCTATCGCGCCAAGGCGCGGGACCTGTCGCATCGTGGCCAATATCGCGCGGCGATTACCAGCCTTGAACGCATTCTCGATGCGGGGCCTGCGGTGCGCCTGATGCGGGTCCATGTCGATGTGCTGGCGGAAAAGATCATTGTCGCGCTCGACAATCGCGATACCCGCATGGCAACAGCCTATATCCGCGCGCTGGACGATCAGATGCAGACGATTGGCCCCGATGCTGGCCCGCGCGCTTATGCCGAGGCGGTGTTGCTGGGGTCGCAGGCGCATCTCGATATCGTGCTGGGCATGCCGGAAAACGCGATGGCGTTGCTGGCAAAAGCCATTCGCATCGATATCGGCAGCGGCTGGCGTTTGCGCGCATTTCATTGGGCGGTGCTGATGGTGCGCGCGTTGTGGCGGCAAAACAAACGCAAGCCGGCGATGCGGTTGCTGGATCGCTTGCTGGGCTATGCCGCCCGGGCGGGGATTTTCCGCACGATATTGGATGGCGGCAGCGATATTGCCGAGGTGCTGAACGCGATCGCGCAGGAGGGGCGTGGCCGGACAGATCGGCGCAAGGCGCGGCTGTTGCAGATGCTGCGCGAGGCATTCGATCCGCGCCTCGCCCGCCCGCGCGAGGAGGCCAATGCCGGGGCGACGGAAGCGCAGAATGTCCTGACCGAGCGCGAAATCGCGCTTATTCGCTTTGCCCGTGCGGGCCTGACCAATCGCCAGATCGCCGAACGCATGCATGTGAGCGAAAACACGATCAAATGGCATTTGAAGAATGTGTTTGAAAAAGCGGGCATCAAACGCCGCGCTGAACTGGCGGGCATTCAGCTGCGCTGATTGTGGTTCGAAAACCCCCTACCCACACCAGCCACCCCCATGAGCGGGTGGTTATAGCAGCGAATATGCCCGCTAACCCTTATGCGCTAGAGATGCCGAACGGCACGGCTTAGAAATATAGTGGAGAGAGCGATGACGCAGGCGCCAGAGTTTCAGGTGGACCCGGCTTCCTATTGGTCGAAGGAATGGGCCGAACAGGAATGGACGCATCTTTGGTCCAAGGTCTGGCACATGGGACCGCGCGTTGAAGAAGTCGCGGAAAACGGCGATGTGTATGTGCATTCGCTGGGCCGCGAGAGCCTGTTGTTCGTCCGCACCGATGGGGGCGAGGCCAAGGGTTTTTTTAACGTCTGCCGCCATCGCGCCAGCCGGTTGTTGCTGAATGCGGATGGGCCGACCTTCGTCAATCAGTTCCACTGCCCCTTTCATGGCTGGTGCTATAATCTCGATGGTGAATTGACCCATGTGCCGTATCGCGAGCGTTTCGACGAAAATGTGTTGAGCGAACCCGGTCGCGCAGATCTGAAGTCGTTCCGGGTGGAGAGTTTCGCAGGCTGGCTGTGGTATACGCTCGATGACGAAGCACCGTCGCTGATGGAGTATCTCGGCCCGCTTGCCGCGAAGCTTGACGCCTATAAAATGGAGCGGGCGACGATCATCGATTACAAGACGTTCGAATTCGGCTGCAATTGGAAGACGACTTTCGATGCGTTTAACGAAAGCTACCACTTCCAGACACTGCATTCCGAAATTCTGGCGTGGGGCAATGAGGATGCGCCGATCACGCTCCTCAATATCCATAGCTATATGGTCAATGAATATGGCAGGCCGAGCAAGCTCTATCCTGAACAGGTGAAGCTCAATCCGTCACTGGAGAATCTGTTGTCCGCCAATGGCATCGATCCGGCGACATTCACGGGCAAGGCCACCGATGTGCGCGCTGCCGTTCAGCAGGCCAAGCGCGCCAAGCAGGGCAAGTCGGTATTTCCTTATGAAAATCTGACCGATAGCCAGCTTTCCGATGCCTATCATTATCAGTTGTTCCCCAGTACCCATTTCAACCTCTTTCCAGAATTCTACGTAACGCTGCGCTATCGTCCACATCCGAGTGGCGATCCGGAGAAAATGTATTTCGACTTCATCATGTGCGCGACACTGGAAGAAGGCGAAACCGTCCCGCCCTATGAACATCGAGTCGTGCGCGGCGGTGAAGAGCCGGTGGAGGATGTCCTCAAATGGGGCGTGCGCAAGCATCCTGTGGTGAACGAGGTGCTGGGCCAGGACGTCGATCTGGTCGAATTTGTGCAAAATGGCCAGCGGTCGCAAAGTTTCGAGGGCGCTATTCTCAGCGTCGACGAACGGCGGATCGCCCATTTCCATCACAATATCGCCGAACTGATCAGCGGTCGCTCAATCCGCGATCTGCTTGCCAGCAACCCGGTGGAGCCGGACGCGCATAGCGGTCATTGATCCTTGTGCCGACATTTGTGGAGTCCCGCCGATGACTGTCATTCGCGTACATCTCATCTGTGGGGCACCCACGCATGACACCAATTATGTCCGGCTTGAATTGCTCAAGGCGCTCTATGAGGATGATCGCGCATGGGTGACGGTCGGGGATGATTTTTCCGACCTCGACAAGATTGCGCAGGCCGATGCGCTGATTGTTTATACCTGCAATATATCGCCTTCGGATGCGGAAATGACGGCACTGGAGGCGTTTGTCGCGCGTGGGGGACGGTTGTTCGCCATGCATGCCAGCAATGCGCTGATCCGTTTTACCGATGGCCCGCCGATCATCGCGCAGGGCATCGAAATCCCCGGACAGGTGGATACGACCGACACCAATCCGCGCTTCACCCATCTGCTGGGCAGTCGTTTTATCGCGCATTTGCTGTTGGGGCCGATGCATGTCGAGGTGGCGGCCCCGGATCACCCGCTGATGCGCGGGCTTTCATCGTTCGATATAGTCGATGAGCCCTATATCGTTGAGTTAACCGGGCCGTGCGAAATCCTGTTGTCGGCGCGTTTTTCGGGCAGCAACCCCGGCTATGTGCGCGGCGACTGGCCGGAGCCGGTCGACCATCCGCAAATGTATCTGCGGCAGCAGGGGCAAGGCGAGGTGCTGTATCTCAATCTCGGTCATAGCAGCGGGCGCTATGATTTCCTGCCCTTGATGGCGGAGGGGCCGGTGACGCGCGGACCATGGGAGGCGCCCGGCTTTCGCGCGGTATTGACGCGGGCGCTGGCATGGGTGTTGGGCGCATGAGCCGGCTTGCAGGCAAGGTCGCATTGGTGCTGGGTGCGGGCGGCGCGGGCAATATGGGGCAGGCCATCGCCCGACTTTTCGTGGCGGAAGGGGCCACAGTTGTCATCAGCGGGCGCAGCATGGCCTCGCTGGACGCCTTGGCGCAGGAGCTGGAGGCGCTGGCGGTCGAGTGCGACATTACGGCGCGATCCTCGTTGCAGGCGCTGGCCGATCGGGTGGTCGGCGTGCATGGCCGGATCGATGTGGCGGTCAATTGCGTCGGCCTCAATCTGTCCAAGCCGTTTCTTGAAACGAGCGACGAGGATCTTGCGCGCCTATATGCGGTCCAATTCAAGGGGCCGTTCCAGTTCATGCAGGTGATGGTCGAGGCGATGCGGCAGGGCGGCTCGATTATCCAGATCAGCTCGGCGGCCGGGACTGTCCTGCTCGATGATTATGCGGCCTATCGCGGCACCAAGGCGGGGATCGATCAGGTCGTGCGCAGCGTCGCCGATGAATTCGGCGCGCGCGGTATTCGCGCCAATTCGATCTCGCCGGGTGCTGTCCGGACACCGATGACGGAAGGCCTGTGGCAAGCGCCCGCCGCCGTTGCCGAATTCGCCGCTACATCGCCACTCGGGCGGATCGGCACGGTCGAGGACATTGCGGCGGCGGCCTTGTTCCTTGCTGAGGATGCTTGTTTCATGACCGGCGAAAATCTGCATGTGAGCGGCGGGCTGTTGCTGCGCAAGAACCCGAGCAAGGCGGACATATTGCGCGCCATGGCGCAGCCGTCGCCGCAATAAATAACGACAATCAAAAAGAGGAGAATCGGACATGAGTCGTCAGGAGAATATCGACCTGCTCAACCAATATTTCACCGCCATGTCGAACGGCGAATGGGAGACGGTCGAGAATATGTATCATGACGATATCGTGATCCATATGTTGGGCACGACCCCGGCGTCCGGTCGTCTCGAAGGCAAATCGATGGTGACGGACGAGCTGATCGCGGCGCAGGTGCACGGCGCGCTCGTGCCCGAAAAAATGCACTTCGCCAAAAGCTGGAAAATCATGTGCGCCGATGATGAGCGGGTGGTCGCGATTATGGAAGGGGGTGGCCCGACCCTGTCCGGCGACAATTACGATCAGACTTATTGCGAGATATTCCGCTTCAAAGATGGGAAGGTGATCGAGATGCATGCGTTTTTCGATACGGCCCTGACCGAACGCGCATTGTTCAATAATCCACTGGCGACCCCGCGTGGGCCGGTCGCCAAGCCGTTGAGCTATTGATCATGGCGCGGGAAAGCTTCGCGGGCAAAATCTGCCTTGTCACGGGTGCGGCGCGCGGGATTGGCGGCGCGATTGCCCGGGCGTTCGCCGAAGAGGGCGCGCAGGTCGTGATGACGGATGTGTTGGGACCGGAACTGGACGATCTCGCCAGCACCCTTGGGCAAACTGGTGTCCATCATGATGTCGCGGATGAACAGGGGTGGCGCGACCTGATCAAGATGATCGAGGATCGTTTTGGCAGGCTCGATATTCTCGTCAACAATGCGGGCTATGGCTGGCTCAAAAATGTCACCGAGATCGCGCTGGAGGATTGGCGCCGGTTGATGGCCGTCAATGTCGATGGGGTGTTTCTCGGGATGAAGCACACGATCCCGTTGATGGCACGTGGCGGCGGCGGGGCGATTGTGAATATGTCGTCAATGTATGGCACGGTCGGCAATGCCGGGACGGCGGCCTATTGCGCGAGCAAGGGCGCGGTCACGATGATGACCAAGGCCGTGGCGCTCGAATGCGCCGAGGCGGGCAATGGCATTCGCGTCAATTCGATCCATCCCGGCTATGTGCGGACGCCCTCGGTGGCGGAGACGCTGACCAATGAACAGATCGATGTGCTGCGCGCGCTGCACCCGATGGACCGACTGGCGGACCCGATGGAAATCGCCCGATCGACCCTGTTTCTGGCGTCCTCGGATGCGTCGTTCATGACCGGGGCGGAACTGCATGTCGACGGTGGCTTCACCGCGCGTTGATCCGACATGCACGCAGGAGTGCGCATGACGAGGGGGTAGTGCAGGCATCACACACCCACCCGGTGGTGTAGGTAGTTTGAAGGGGAGCGTGACCGGCTAATTCTGACATCACTAAAAATATAAATGGAGGATAAGATGCCTGTGCGAACACTTCGTCGCTCACTCATTTCCGCGACCGCCTGCGTGGCGCTGATGCCGATGGCCGCTTTTGCAGAGCAGAAGCCGGATGCCGCCGATACCGAAACCCAGACCTATGCCAGCGATATTATCGTGTCGGCGCGGCAACGCACCGAACGGTTGATCGACGTACCGGTGGCCGTCACCGCATTAAGCAAGGTCGATCTCGATCGCTATGGCGCGAAAAGCCTATCCGATATCGCCCAGCTCGCGCCGCAGGTCAGCGTCGCCAAGCAGGCGAGCGGCGGCGGGAATTCCTTCGTCATTCGCGGGATCGGGTCTTCCACCCTCGATACCGGTTTCGATCAGTCGGTCGCCATTAACGTCGATGGTGTGCAGACCGGTCGTGGCCGGTCGTTGCAGCAAAGCTATTTCGATCTGGCGCAGGTCGAAATCCTGAAAGGGCCGCAGGCGCTATTTTTCGGGAAAAACAGCCCCGCCGGGGTGATCTCGATGACCTCTGCCAATCCGACCAAGGAATTGTCGGTGGGTGGCAATGTGGGTTATGAATTCGTCGCCCGCGAATGGCTGGGCAGCGGTTATGTGTCCGGCCCGATCACCGAAACCTTGGGGGCGCGCATCGCGTTTCAGGCACGCAAGTCGCGTGGCTGGATGCATAATGTGCCTGCCGCGACGCTGCCGAATTGGGAGCCTGCAACGGGCCTAGCCATGCGGCCTGCCGATGAATGGGGGCCGAAAGAACGTGAAATCATGGGCCGGTTGACGCTGGCATTCAACCCGACCGATGCCCTCGATATGAATTTCAAATTCACCGCCGGTGTCTCAAAGGACAATGGTGAAGGGACGAATGGCGAGATCGTGTATTGCGGCGGCGGGCCGGTCAATGGGCTGGTCGATCCCTATTCGGATTGCAAAAAGGATCGTCATGTCGCTGCGGCCTATATGCCACGGGAAATGATGAAGGGCTTTATCGCCGGGGGCGATGGCGATTCATATTCCAGCTACAAGCCGATCCTCGCATCGTTGACGACGAACTGGAGCTCGGATGCACTGAAGCTGACCTCCGTGACCGGCTATTTCCATTATAATCTCAAATATTTCCAGAACGGGTTCGAGAAAACGAGTTACGCCTATAATGTCGGTTCGCAGGCGGAAAAATATAAGTCGTTCACACAGGAAGTGCGGGCGCTGACGACTTTAGATTCGCCGATCAACGTCATGGTCGGCATGTTCTATCAGGATACATCGCTTGATAATGGCCAGTCCTTCCGTATTGCCGCCCTGCCGCAAGATCCGGCGACCGGCAGCTATCTGAGCATTTCGAAGACCGGTGCGGTATCGACCAAGACCTATTCGGCCTTTGGGCAGGTGATTGCCAAGTTGACGGACAAGATCGAACTGGCGGGCGGTATCCGGTGGACGCGTGAATCCAAGAATGTCGATCAACGGAATATCTATGTGCATCCGCTGATTTCCGCACTGTTCCCGCTCAAGGAATTCTCGTCGAAATTCAAGGATAACAATTATTCACCGGAAGCGACGCTGACCTATCATCCGACGGGCAGCACCACCCTCTATGCCGCGTATAAGACGGGCTATAAATCGGGTGGTCTGGGCCTGCCCGCTATCTTGAGCTCGAGCACGGTGGAATCCGACTTTTCCTTCGGGCCGGAAAAGGTGAAGGGCGGCGAAATCGGCGCGAAGGGTGAGTTCCTGAATGGGCGGCTGACCGTCAACAGCGCGATCTATCTCTATGACTATAAGGGGCTGCAGGTCGATATTTTCGATGGGGCGAAGGTCACTTATCAGGTGTTCAACGCAGGTTCCGCCCGGACTAAGGGGGCGGAAATCGACGTGGCGTATCGGCCTCTCACCGGGTTGATGCTGCGGGCCGGGCTTGGATATAACAAGGCGCGCTATCGCGATTATCTCTCTGCCTGCTATGATCTGCCCCCTTCTGAGTGGTC
>DITW01000009.1 GCA_002422945.1 Sphingomonadales bacterium UBA6174
AGCCTCAACGTCTCCAACGCCGCCGCCATCGCGCTCTACGCTGCTTCTGTTAAACGTGAGGTCTGACAGAAGCTGTTTGTTTAGCCTCAAACGCCGGGCGGCGGCATCCGCCGCCTTGTCTTTCCTCGCAATAAGCTCGGGCGCGAGTTCGCGCTTGCGGCACTGCGTGCCGTTGGTGGCAATTTTCAGGGGCGGTCTTTTCCCACCTCGTCATCCTGAACTTGTTTCAGGATCTATCCACGTGTTGGGAACAGGTGCTGAAATAAGTTCAGCATGACGAATGTGGCTGAACCAACGGCTGCATCGCCGCCGCAAGGCCGAACGGCCGCCGCGCCTTATTGGCGCGAAAGCCAAGCGGGCGGATGCCCGCGCCCGGCGCTTGAGGCTAAAACAAAGAAACGACTTAACGAAGCAACGCCGCTTCGGCCTCACGCACCAAGCGCGCGACGATATCCGCGACCGGCTCTTCCGTCTTGACCATGCCAACCGACTGGCCCGCCATGACGGACCCATTTTCGACATCGCCATCGATCACCGCGCGACGCAGCGCACCTGCCCAGAAATGCTCTATCTCCAACTGGGCCTCGCCCATGTCGATCGTGCCTTCATCCAGCTTTTGCGCGACTTCGCGCTGCTTGGTGTTGAACGCATCGGTCCCGGCATTCTTCAACGCCCGGACCGGGATCACCGGCAAGCGCGGATCGATCTGCACGCTGGCAATCGCATCGCGGGCATTGCCGCGCAGGAACATCTTCTTGAACGCCGGATGGGCAATGCACTCGGTCGCGCAGACAAAGGCCGTGCCAAGCTGCACGCCCGCCGCCCCCATCTCAAGATAGGCCGCGATCATCTCGCCGGTCGCAATGCCGCCAGCGACGAACACCGGAATGTCATTGGCGATGGCGGGCAGGATTTCCTGCGCCAGCACCGAAGTCGACACCGGGCCGATATGGCCACCGGCTTCCATGCCTTCGATGATGATCCCATCAACGCCCGACCGCATCAGCTTCTTCGCCAGTGCCAGTGCCGGGGCAAAGCACAAGACTTTGGCGCCATGGCCCTTGATCCGCTCAATCGACCCCGTCGGCGGCAAACCACCGGCCAGCACGACATGGCTCACCTGATGCTTGCCGCACACATCGATCAATTCATCGAGCTGCGGATGCATGGTGATGAGGTTTACGCCAAACGGCTTGGAGGTCATCGCCTTGGTCGCGGCGATTTCCTTATCCAGCAATTCAGGCGGCATGGCACCGCAGGCGATGACGCCGAACGCACCGGCATTGGACAAAGCCGACACAAGGTGCCGCTCTGAAATCCAGCTCATCGCGCCACCAAGGATCGCGAATTCGCTGCCCAACAGGGCCGTGCCCCGCGCCATCAATTCCTGCATCTTGCTCAAGCGGCGGTTTCCTCGGCATCAAGGCCATAAGCAGTGTGCAGCACGCGCACCGCGAGTTCGGTGAAATCGGCATCGATCAGCACGCTGACCTTGATTTCCGAGGTCGAGATCGCCTGAATGTTGATCCCGCGCTCGGCCAGCGCCTTAAACATGTCGCTCGCGACACCGGCATGGCTGCGCATGCCGACACCGACGACCGATACCTTGCAGACCTTCGGGTCTTGCAGGATCTTTTCATAGCCGATGGTCGCCTTGGCCTTTTCCAGCACATCGATCGCGCGGGTCAGTTCGGCGGCCGGGACTGTGAAGGTCACATCGGTCGAGCCCTGATCATGGGCGATATTCTGGATAATCATATCGACATTGATGCTGGCATCGGCCAGCGGACCAAAAATGGTCGCCACCGCGCCCGGACGATCCGGCACGCTGATGAGGGTGATCTTGGCCTCATTCTTGTCATAGGCCACGCCGGTGATCAATTGCCGTTCCATATCCGTATCCTCGATTTCGTCTTCGCTCACGATCAACGTGCCGGGTTTGGGCGCTTGGCCCGGTTCCACAAAGGAGGATAGGACCTGCACGCGGACCTTTTCCTTCATTGCCAGCCCGACCGAACGGGTCTGAAGCACCTTTGCGCCAACACTCGCCAATTCGAGCATCTCTTCATAAGTGACATAATTCAGCTTGCGCGCCTTGGGCACAATGCGCGGGTCGGTGGTGTAAACGCCATCGACATCGGTATAAATATCGCAACGATCCGCCTTGATCGCCGCCGCCACCGCGACTGCCGACGTATCCGAACCGCCGCGACCAAGGGTCGTCACGCGCTCGTCTTCGGTCATGCCCTGGAAACCGGGAATCACCGCGACCTGGCCGCTCGCCATCGCCGCGCCCAATTTCTCGGCATTGATCGATTCAATCCGCGCCGATGCATGGGCATCGGACGTCGCAATCGGCAATTGCCAACCGAGCCAGCTGCGCGCGGCAACGCCCGCCGCCTGCAAGGTCAGCGCGAGCAAGCCCGCCGTCACCTGTTCGCCCGACGACACGACAACGTCATATTCCTGCGCGTCGTACAAAGGCGATGCCTCGCGGCAGAAATTCACCAACCGGTCGGTTTCCCCCGACATGGCGGAAACGACCACGGCGACTTCATTACCGGCGTCCACTTCCCGCTTGACCAGCGAGGCGACGGTGCGGATCCGTTCAATCCCCGCCATCGAGGTGCCACCGAATTTCATCACGATCCGTGCCATGAAACTCCCTATGCGTTATACGAAAGCCCGATCTGCGGGCCAAAATCGCGCCCGTTTAGGCAAAGCACCCCCAAATGGCAAGGGCATCGCCCCGATGACAGCCCCGCCGCACGTCATAGGGTCCAAATAACACCGATACCGTGCCAGTCTAACCCCCATAAAGAGATTGCCGCCCCGGCAAATTTGGCCCATTCACCTGTCGCATGACGAGTAGTGCAGCATATCGGATCGAACAGCGCGAAGGACGGCCCGTCCTATGCCTGTCCGGCATCATGACCTTGGCTGGTCTGGGGTCGGTCGGCGACGATCTCGACCGGCTCGATACGCCCTATGATCATATCGACCTGCAAGAAATCGAACGTATCGACACGATCGGCGCATGGGTCATCCACCGCATGCAAAAACGCCGGGATGTGCCAGTCACGGGTGAAGTCGGCGATGTGGCAAGGCTCTTGGGGCAGGTCCGCCGCGCGGATCAACCGGTGCAAATCCACCCCGATCATACCGTCCCTTGGCGACGCGTCCTCGCCGAAATCGGCGTCGCCACGATGCAGGCATTGCACACGCTGAAGGGCCTGCTCGGTTTTTTCGGCGCGGTGATGATCGCCTTTGGCAGCGTCATCCGTCACCCGTCGCGCTTGCGCTATAACGCCATCGTCCATCGCTTCGAAACTGTCGGGGTGCAGGCGCTCGCCATCGTCGGGTTGATGAGTTTCCTGATCGGCATCGTCATCGCCCAGCAAGGTGCAGTGCAATTGCGCCAGTTCGGGGCCGAGGTTTTCACCATCAACCTGATTGGCCGCCTGACCACGCGCGAACTCGGCATTCTCATGACCGCGATCATGGTGGCAGGCCGTTCCGGCTCGGCTTTTGCCGCGCAAATCGGCTCGATGAAGCTTGCGGAAGAAATCGACGCGATGCGCACTATCGGCGTCTCGCCAATGGAGGCCTTGGTACTCCCCCGCATCTTCGCCACCATCGTCTTGATGCCGCTGCTCGGCTTTTACGCCTCGATCATCACGATCATCGGCGGCGGGCTGTTCTGCTGGATCGATCTCGAAATCCCGCCGATCACCTTCATCCAGCGCCTGCGCGAAGTGGTGCTGATCACCGATTTGTGGGTCGGGCTGATCAAGGCCCCGGTATTCGGCGCGATCATCGCGATTTCCGGCTGCTTTCAAGGGATGCAGGTCCATGGCAATAACGAAGAGGTCGGCCTCAAAACCACCGCTGCCGTGGTGCAGGCGATCTTCCTCGTGATCGTGCTGGATGCCTTCTTCGCCGTCTTCTTTTCCAGCATCGGGTGGAATTGATGGCCGCGCCAGAACCCATCATCCGCGTCTCCGGCCTGCGCAACGTATTCGATGAGCAGGTGGTGCATGAAAAGCTCGACCTCGATGTCTATCGCGGCGAAATTCTCGGCGTGGTCGGCGGGTCCGGGACCGGTAAATCGGTCTTGATGCGCTCGATCATCGGCTTGCAGGAACCGACCGACGGCGAAATTACAGTCTTTGGCGAACAAATGCTGGGCCGCGCGGATGCGGATGTCTGGCGGGTGCGCAAACGCTGGGGCGTGCTGTTTCAGGGCGGGGCATTGTTTTCAACGCTGACCGTGGCCGAGAATGTCGAAGTGCCGATCCGCGAATTCTACCCGCAGATCAGTGAAAAACTGCTCGACGAAATCGCCGCCTATAAGGTGGTGATGACCGGCCTTCCCGCAGAGGCTGGCCCAAAATATCCGTCCCAACTTTCGGGCGGGATGCGCAAGCGGGCGGGCCTTGCCCGCGCCCTTGCGCTCGATCCAGACTTGTTATTTCTCGATGAACCGACCGCCGGGCTGGACCCGATTGGCGCGGCGGCCTTTGATGAATTGATCCTCGAATTGAAACAGGCGATGGGCCTGACAGTGTTCCTCATCACCCATGATCTTGATACGCTCTACGCAATCTGCGACCGGGTGGCCGTGCTGGCCGATGGCAAGGTCGTGGCCGTGGGGACAATTCCGGAATTGATGGCGCTCAACCATCCGTGGATACAGGAATATTTCAACGGCCCGCGTGGCCGCGCCGCAACGGCTGCAATGAACCGGCACGCGCCGCAAGGGAGTAAAAAGGGCTGATGGAAACCCGGTCGAACCAGATTCTCGTCGGCGGCGTGGTGCTCGCGCTACTCGCCGTGCTTGTCGCCTTCACTGTATGGCTGGCCCGCGTATCTGACAGCGAAGCCAAGGAATTCGATGTCCTCTTCAACCAATCGGTCGATGGGCTGGCGAAAGGCTCGTCCGTCGCGTTCAACGGCGTACCGGTCGGGCAGGTCAAGAAAATCGCGATCATGCCGGAAAGCCCGCAATTCGTGCGTGTCCGCATCTCGATTGACGAGGCCGTGCCGATCACCATCGGCACCACCGCCGCCATTCAGGGCGTCGGCTTTACCGGGGTGTCGCAAATCCAGCTCGAAGGGTCATTGAAAGGCGCGCTCCCCCTCACGGAACCCGGCCCCTATGGCGTGCCGGTGATCCCGACGCGCCAAGTCGGCCTTGGTGCGCTGCTCAACAATGCGCCGCAATTGCTCGAACGCTTCTCGACCCTGACCGAGCGGCTGAACGAATTGCTGGATGCAAAGAACCAGCGCAGCATTCAGGGCATTCTCGCGAATATGGATCAGTTCACCGGCGCCTTGGCCAAACAGGGACCGGAGGTCGCCGCCACGCTGAACGATGCGCGCGTCACGATCAAGCAAGCAGGCATCGCCGCCGAACAATTGGGTAAGCTCGCAGGCACCACCAATGAATTGCTCGACAAGGATGGCCGCCCAATGCTGGCGGATCTGCGCAAGACATTGGCGACCGCCGAGCGCAGCATGGCCAATCTCGATCAGGCGGTGACCGAGGCGCGCCCCGGCATGCGGACCTTGTCGAATGAAACCCTGCCCGAGGCCAATCAGTTGATCCGTGATCTGCAAGCCACGACCGAATCGCTGCGCTCGATCACGACCCAGCTCGATGAACGCGGCGCGAGCAGCATCATCAATGGCAAGCAATTGCCGGATTACAAACCATGATCGCCAGAGGATTTTCCCCGATGCGCTTTTCGCACGCCCTTCTAAGTCTGGCCGCGCTCACCAGCCTGTCCGCCTGCATCGGTCTGGGCGGCAAGAGCAAAGCGCCGCAATATCTCTTCAACCTCACCGCCAGCCAGCATCGTCCGGCGGATGCGGGCCAGTCGGTCGCGGCGGGCAAGCTCCTTTCGGTGACCCTGCCCACCCAGCCGCGCCTACTCGCCACCAGCCGCATCCCGGTTATCAATGCCCCGAATGGCGTCGCCTATCTGGCGGATGCGGCATGGGTCGATACGCCCGCGCCGTTGTTCCAACGCCTGCTCGCTGAGACCATCACCGCGCAACATAGCACCGGCGACCATATCATCGTCGCCCTGCCCGCGCGGCAGGCAGGCAGCACCGACGGCCCGCGCTTGGGCGGCGAACTCACGATGTTCGGCCTCGACCACGCCAGCAACGAAGCCGTGGTCATCTACGACGCCACGCTGACCGGCCCAACCGATGTCTCTGTCCGTAGCCGCCGCTTCGAACATCGCACCCCGGCGGATCTGTCCCAACCGCGCCTCGCCACCAAGGCAATTGAGGCGTCAGCCAACGCCGTCGCCGCCGAAGTCGCAACATGGGTGGCGGAAAACTAAATTATAGAGCTGACATCCGCACCACCCTCCCCTTCGTCATCCCACCCCCTTCGTTATCCCGCCCCCTTCGTTATCCCGCCCACATCTCATCATTCCCGCCCACCCCCTTCGTCATTCCCGCGAAGGCGGGAATCCAGACAAGATGATCCAACAAGGTCACACGCCCATCGCTCCGACAGTCCTTCTGGATTCCCGCCTTCGCGGGAATGACGAGGATGAAGGAACGAGGCTTAATCCCGGCACATTTCTCAATTAGCCCTTGGCGCTTTCTCTCGACCTCCGCTATGAAGGCCGCTCCCCGGGGAGTCTGCCCTAGAAATAGGGCCATCATTCCATGCGACATTGCATCTGGAATATTGGCGACTGAGAGGTATGGGTAGCGCCATACGACCCGCTGAACCTGATCCCGTTGATGCGGGCGGAGGGAGGGAGCGGCCAATACCACCGCACTCTCGCTTCCGACATTGATTTGAAGGAGCGACCACATGGCAGACATATCCGCCAAGGCAGAAATCGGCGTCACCACCGGCCCCATTCGCGGCAGCCGCAAGATCCACGTCCCCGCCACCGGCAATCCCGACATCAAAGTCGCGATGCGTGAAATCAGCCTTGAAGCATCCTCGGGCGAACCGCCAATCCGCGTCTATGACACGTCGGGCCCCTATACCGACAGCAATGTCCAGATCGACATTTCGGCGGGTCTTTCCCCGTTACGGCGCGACTGGATCATGGCACGCGGCGATGTCGAGGCCTATGACGGACGCGCGCAAAAGCCGGAAGACAATGGCCAGCTCGGCCCGGATCGCTCAGGCGGGGTCAAGCCCTTCCCCCATGTCGTCCGTCACCCGTTGCGAGCTAAGCCCGGCGCGAACGTCAGCCAGATGCATTATGCGCGCAAGGGCATCATCACCCCGGAAATGATCTATGTCGCCGAACGTGAAAACCTCGGCCGCGCACGGTTGGCCGAATATATTCGCGATGGCGAAAGCTTCGGCGCATCGATCCCCGATTATGTCACCCCGGAATTCGTGCGCGATGAAATCGCCCGTGGCCGCGCGATCATCCCGAACAACATCAACCACCCGGAATCGGAACCGATGGCAATTGGCCGCAATTTCCTGGTGAAGATCA
>DITW01000092.1 GCA_002422945.1 Sphingomonadales bacterium UBA6174
CCCGCCGCCAGCAGATCGGCGATTTTCTTGTGTGCCGCATCGCGCCCGGTGAGCAGTTTCCCGGACAACAGCACGGTGTCGCCCGGCTGCCAGCTCAGCACATCTTCAGCAGTAATCCGGTCCAGATCGACGCGACGCACGTTCGCGCCCACTTCCCAGGCCACCTCTGGCCAGTCTTCCATCCGCGGCGGCTGCAGCCGGGCCGGACCCGAACCGTCGAGCACGAAATGGGTGTGGCGGGTGGCGGCACAGTTAGGGATCACCGCCACAGCCTTGTTGGCGGCGTGGGTCGGATAATCCTTCACTTTCACATCCAGCACCGTGGTCAGGCCGCCGAGACCCTGGGCGCCGATGCCGAGCTCGTTCACCTTGTCCATCAATTCCAGCCGCAGGGTCTCGGCGCGGTTGCGGGCGCCGCGCGCGCGCAGGTCCTGGATGTCGATGGGATCGAGCAGCGCTTCCTTGGCGAGCAGCATCGCCTTCTCGGCGGTGCCGCCAATGCCGATGCCGAGCATCCCCGGCGGGCACCAGCCAGCGCCCATCTTCGGGATCATATCGAGCACCCAATCGACAATGCTGTCCGAAGGGTTAAGCATGGCGAACTTGGTCTTGTTTTCCGAACCGCCGCCCTTGGCCGCGACCTGAATGTCCACCTTGTTACCCGGCACCATTTCGACATGCACCACAGATGGCGTATTGTCCTTGGTGTTCTTGCGACCAAAGGCCGGATCGGCGACGATGGATGCGCGCAGGCGATTTTCCGGCAGATTATAGGCGCGACGTACGCCTTCATCGACCACGTCTTGCAACGAAAGTTCGGAGTCCAGCACGCATTGCTGTCCCCATTTGATGATGACGGTGACGATTCCGGTATCCTGACAGATCGGACGATGCCCCTCGGCACACATCCGGCTGTTGGTCAGGATCTGCGCAATTGCGTCCTTGGCTGCCGGACCTTGCTCATGCTTATACGCCTCACCCAAGGCCTTGATGTAATCCATCGGGTGATAATAAGAAATATACTGGAGTGCATCGGCCACGCTCTCGATGAGGTCGGCTTCCTTGATGATCGTCGTCATTTTTGCTTCCCGAGATTCTGGCAATATTGCGGATCAGACCCCAAAGAGATCAGGCAACCCCGCGTTCAATGCCCTTTTCGTCGAGCAGGGCATCGAGTTCGCCCGCTTCGAACATTTCCATCATAATGTCTGAACCGCCGACAAATTCACCCTTTACATAAAGCTGGGGGATCGTCGGCCAATCCGAATATTCCTTGATGCCATTGCGGATTTCCGGGTCCTGCAACACATCGACAGTCGCATATTCGACGCCAAGATGATCGAGGATCGAAATCGCGCGGCTGGAAAAGCCGCATTGCGGAAACAAGGGCGTGCCCTTCATGAAAAGCAGGACATCGGCGGCATTCACGGCCTGACCAATCCGGTCAATAATGGAGTCGCTCATGGTCAGTTCCTCAATCCGGGGTAGAAGTCGTCAATTGCAGGGCATGCAACACGCCGCCCATGCGCCCACCCAAGGCCGCATACACCGCCTGATGCTGCTTGACCCTGCTCATGCCTGTAAAAGCTGCAGAGACGACGCGGGCAGCATAATGATCCCCATCGCCGGCGAGGTCGGTAATCTCAACCTCGGCATCGGGGAAAGCGGCCTTGATCATGGCCTCGATATCATCGGCGGCCATCGCCATCGGCTTACTTGGCCTCCAGCATCTGGCGGCGGGCTTCAATCGCCAGTTCTGCCAGTGCCTGACGCACTTCGGCGTCATTGGTGTCGACGCCAGCGCCGGTCAGGTCGCCCAGCACCTTGCGCACCACATCTTCGTCGCCAGCTTCTTCGAAATCAGCCTGCACCACCGACTTATAATAGGAATCGGTTTCCGCCGCCGTCAGGCCCATGCGTTCAGCCGCCCATTGGCCCAGCAGCTTGTTGCGACGGGCAGTGATGCGAAACAGCATTTCCTCATCATGTGCAAACTTGGCTTCAAACGCCTTTTCGCGGTCGTCAAAGGTTGTCATTGTCACTTCTCACAATAAAGGAGTTATCTTCTCATGGCTGACATAGGGCGCAACGCCGAAAAGGCAACGCTCTAATGATGTCAGAATACCATATTTTCCCCATAATGGCGCGGGAAGTTGCACCGCCCGCGCACATCATCACGTCTTGATCAGGCCGCCACCGGCACCAACCAAGGTTGGGTTTGTGCCAATGTCCGCTCATGCGCCGTAATACGATCGGCATTGGCCAGCGTCAGCCCGATTTCATCCAGCCCGTTCATCAGGCAATTGCGCCGGAAATCGTCGATTTCGAACGCAAAACGATCTTGATAAGGCGTGGTCACGACCTTGTTTTCGAGATCGATATGGATCGGGTCGGTCTTCGCCACCTCCAACAAACGGTCCACCGCTTCTTGCGGCAAGACCACCGTCACAATGCCGTTCTTGAACGCGTTGCCCGAGAAAATATCCGAAAAGCTCGGCGCGATCACCGCTTCGACACCCATATCATTGAGCGCCCAAGCGGCATGTTCGCGGCTCGACCCGCAGCCGAAATTATCGCCCGCAATGATGATCGGCGCGCCCGTATATTCGGGATCGTCGAACACATTGCCCGGCTGCGCTCGAATCGTCTCAAATGCGCCCTTACCCAGACCAATACGCGAAATGGTCTTGAGATAATGGGCAGGGATGATGACATCGGTATCGACATTTTTCAGGCCCAAAGGAATAGCCCGGCCATCGACCTTGTTCACTGCCTTCATGCCATCAACTCCCGCACATCCGTCAATCGCCCCGTCACCGCCGCTGCCGCTGCCATCGCAGGCGACACCAGATGGGTGCGCGCGCCCGGTCCCTGCCGCCCGACAAAATTGCGGTTGGAGGTGGATGCGCAACGCTCGCCCGACGGCACCTTGTCCGGGTTCATCGCAAGGCACATCGAACATCCCGGTTCGCGCCATTCAAAGCCAGCATCGATGAAAATCTTGTCCAGACCTTCACTTTCCGCCTGCGCCTTGACCAGACCAGACCCCGGCACGACCAATGCCTGTTTGATATTGGCCGCGACCTTGCGCCCCTTGGCGACGGCGGCAGCTGCGCGCAAATCTTCGATCCGGCTGTTGGTGCAGCTTCCGATGAAGATATGCTGAACCTCGATATCCTGCATTTTCTGGCCCGGGACCAGACCCATATAATCGAGCGATTTCTGCGCCGCCGCCTGTTTGGACGGATCGGCAAAGCTCTTCGGGTCCGGCACCAGGCCGGTGATCGGCACGACATCTTCAGGGCTGGTGCCCCAGGTCAGGCTCGGCGCGATCTCGGCAGCGTCGAGGGTCACGACCTTGTCATAGGTCGCGCCCGGATCGGTCGCCAATGAACGCCAATAGGCGACCGCCTGATCCCATTGCTCACCCTTGGGCGCCATCGGGCGGCCCTTCAAATAAGCGAAAGTCTTGTCATCCGGCGCGACAAGCCCTGCCCGTGCGCCACCCTCAATCGACATATTGGACACGGTCAAGCGACCTTCGACCGACATATCGCGGAACACCGACCCGGTATATTCGATGACATAGCCAGTGCCGCCCGCAGCGCCGATTTTGCCGATAATCGCGAGGATCACATCCTTCGGGCTAACCCCAAAGCCAAGCGTGCCCTCGACGCGGATTTCCATCGTCTTGGATTGCTTGAGCTGCAACGTCTGGGTCGCCAGCACATGTTCGACCTCGGACGTGCCGATACCGAATGCCAATGCGCCGATCCCGCCATGACAGGCCGTATGGCTATCGCCGCAGACAATCGTGGTGCCGGGGAGCGAGAAACCCTGTTCCGGGCCGACAACATGGACAATGCCCTGTTCGCGATCGGTAGCACCAATATATTTGATGCCGAATGACGGTGCGTTCGTTTCCAGCGCCGCCAATTGCTGCGCGCTTTCGACATCGGCGATGGGCAGGCGGTTGCCCTCTGCATCGACACGCGCCGTGGTCGGCAGGTTATGATCCGGCACCGCAAGCGTCAGGTCCGGACGACGAACCTTGCGGCCCGCGACCCGAAGGCCTTCAAACGCCTGTGGGCTGGTCACTTCATGGACCAGATGGCGATCAATATAGATCAGGCAGGTGCCGTCGTCGCGCTGGTCGACAACATGAGCATCCCAAATTTTATCATAGAGTGTGCGAGGTTTTGTAGCCATGGATGAGCCACTATCAAGCATCGCGCCGAATCGCAAATCTATGAACACGGCATGACAAGGAACGAAGATTAATGTCGATGGACGCCATTCTCACCTCCACCGCGATTGTCGCGCTAGCGGAAATCGGGGACAAGACGCAGTTGTTGGCGATCGTCCTCGCCACCCGCTTTCGTCGTCCGGTGCCAATCATCCTCGGCATCCTGCTGGCAACGCTCGCCAATCATTATCTTGCAGCCCTTGTCGGGCAAGAGGTGGCCAACCTGCTCGACAGCCTGTGGTTCCGCTATGCCGTCGGTGCTTCCTTCCTCGCGATGGCGCTGTGGACATTGGTGCCCGACAGCCTTGATGACGAAGAGGCCACCGAAAATGCCCGCTTCGGCGCGTTTTTGACGACGCTGATCGCTTTTTTCATCGTCGAAATGGGCGACAAGACCCAAATCGCGACCATCGCCCTTGGCGCGCAATATCAGGATGCACTGGCGGTGATGATGGGGACGACCATCGGGATGATGCTTGCCAATGTGCCCGCAGTTTTCGTCGGCCATATCATCATTGAAAAAGCGCCCTTGCCAGTCATTCGCAGCGTGGCGGCTTTGCTGTTCCTCGTGATCGGCCTGTGGGTGTTGGCGCAGACAGCGGGGCTGGTCGGCTAGACTGGCTGACACTGAACTCCCACAAAAAAGGGCGCCCCGGATTGTCCGGCGCGCCCTTTTTTTAATCCCAATCGTTCAGATCAGACGATGTAATGCGCCGTCGTCTTGGCGGCGATCTCTTGCCTAGTCACGCCCGGCGCCATTTCCACCAGATGGAACGGCAGGTCATGATTGGGCCGCTGGAACACGGCCAGATCCGTCACGATCATATCGACGACATTCTTGCCGGTGAGCGGCAAGGTGCAGCTCGGGATGAACTTCGGCGAACCATCCTTGGCGCAATGCTCCATCACGACGATGATCTTCTTGACGCCCGCGACAAGATCCATCGCGCCGCCCATGCCCTT
>DITW01000047.1 GCA_002422945.1 Sphingomonadales bacterium UBA6174
ACCACTCAGTGGGGGCCGGTCAGAGTTTCCAGACTGGTCGGTACAGCTGTAAGATCCGCCATAACCAACACACCCTGCAATGCTTGGGGTGGTAATGGAAATTGTAGCTAGTGCGATGATTATTCCGATAATATTCATTATGTAAACGTCCTATATAAACTTCTAATAGATTGTGAAAATCACTTGATACTGATGTCATTTATTGGCGTCAATTTAATATGATTCATCCATTACGACTTCAGCGGCATTGAGATCTACTGGAGGCGAATCGTCAATCACTATTTTGTTATTCGTAGATTTTCTCGCTCGATTCTCTCTGGGCACGGAAGCAGGTGCAACCTCTGTTGTCTCGGCGACATTGGCATCCACAGATGTTGCATCTACGGCAACGACCTCTGCGGCATTCATGTCCCCTGTGACTGCGCTAGGTGTAAAGAGTTTGTGGCAGTAAGGCCTTGCAGTGCTCTCCGTGCCACCAGCTTTGACCTCCTCATTTACGCATTCCACATAGCTATCGTATTTAGCTGAACAGCCTGCCAGCATGAAAAATACTGTTACCGCAAAATATTTTTTCATGTCGATCTATCCCTTTAAATAAGGCGAGAGAAATTTACTTAATTCTATCACTCATAATATCAGCTGCCATCACTAATGGCTCCCACTGTTCAATCCTCTTAGAAACGAATTCAGCTTCTTCATTCGAGAGTTGTCTAAGCGCCTCATTCAGGCTTGTGATAGTAGCTTCGCGATTTTGACCCTGCGGCATACGCTTAAGTGCAATCTGCAACCAGAATGCGGCCTCCGCATAGTCTTGGCGGACACCTTTACCTGTCAGGTAGAGTGAACCTAGACTGTAGTGAGCGACTGGCTCGCCTTGTTCAGCAGCGCTGGCATACCAGCGTATTGCGTCACCATATGACTGATGAACTCCTTGTCCGCTCTCGTACATGTCACCGAGGTTGTTCATTGCGCCCGCAAAGCCTAGCTGAGCTGCAGCAAGATAATGATCAAACGCCTTATGGTAATCAACATTGGTTCCGATGCCATAATGATACCAGACACCGAGATTGTGATGGGCCATCGCATAGCCCTTGCCTGCTGATATCTCATAAAGGCGAATGATTTCGTGGCGTTGGGCTGGTGTTAGATCCAACGCCGAATCTTCGATTGCTTGCGCGTCCATAAACTCATGCTCTCCCGGCGGCGCTTCGGCTTGGGCAGTCGCTTCCGAATGCACGACCGACAGTGACGGCAGGGCCAATGCCGCTGGAGTAATCGCGAGATATGCCAAGGCTGCGACAGTGGTTAGCTTTCTAGCAATCAAGAGACTGATATCCTTTGTTTGTTGTGTTTATGGCCCGAGTAAATGAGTTTTTGGTCAGAACATGCCTAGCGCAATTCACCGTGGGTCAGATGATCCTCAGTTGGGAGAAAAGGGTTCTCAACACCTCATCATCAAGGCCTTGAAGGAGTTTACGGGCAATGCGCATTGCTGACCGTGAGCGTCCTTGTCCAACATGGGCCGCAAGGCCAAGGGCCAGAGAAATGGGTGCCATTCCAAGGCTGTCAGCTACGTCCTCAAGCATCATCTGCAATATATCGATTAGTTCATGAGCCTCTAAGTTGATGAAATTAAGATCATAATTCAATATTTCAGAAGGATGGTTATCCCAATCGATAAGGGCCGATAACCTTGCAATTGCATCCGATACTTCTTGATATTCGAACGATTTCTGAAGTCTGCGCGGTGGTGCGGGCTTACGGATATTGTGCATAATGATCGATGCTGACACCCTAGGGGCGTTAATTGCCAAATCTGCCGTTATAGACATGTCTGCGGAAAAATAGGTGTCGGGCGCCAAGCTCATCGGTGAAGCTAGCGGTACTTTTCTGAGGGCAGGGAGGGTTTTAACTGCTTCGCCAACCTCATCAACCAAGATCAGGCTAGTTAAGTGCGTTGCCAAACCTTCTGCTTCTGCCCATTTTGCACCCTGTTCCTCGTCCAGTGCCTGAATGGCCGCAAAGGCTGAGAAAGCGCCTATGGCTCTAGCTTCCTCGTCCTGTGCGGATTTCGCGCCGCGATGCCAAGTAGCATTGATGCTCATACCACAGCGTTGTGCCTGCAAAGTCTCTTCGCCGGTCGCTTCATATGATGCTGGCTGAAATGGTGAACGTAGCGCCAGATCCATAGCAGCTGCTATGTCATCAAGGTTGCGTTCTGTTACGATAAATAATTGGCCTCCGGTCAGGGCGGCCAGATGACCCACCCGTGCTTCAAGGCTGTCCTCCCCAATCAGCAGAACACTGATGCGCTTACCCAATTTGAGCAAGGCTTGAAAGTCTAGCGCATAACTCTTGCCGTCAGTGATTAATAAAATATCGCGTGTTTCTGTCCCCGATGCAACTTGCTCAATGCATCTGCCTATCTCCGTTCCGTCCCGTGGCCCCGAGATCATATTTAGCAGTGTCATGATGCTGCGATCATCAAATTGATCCAACTGCCCGACGCGACTTGCTTGTGTGTCGAATTGCCACAGGTCTAGGTGGTCGCCATAGGCCATGCCGCCCGCGACACTCCTCACAACCATCGCGGCTACGTCATGTTTGTTAGCTTTGCCGCGCACACCACTAAAGGGCTCTGACATTGAGCCAGAATAATCAAACATGACAGCTACTGCTGCGCGAGCGCCGCTTAAAACTGGGCTGGGTTCCAAGAATACATCGACACTGCGTCCATCTGCAGCGGTGCCGTGCAAGGCAGAGGATTTCCAACGCGGGAAAGTAAGGTCAATGGGTCTATTGAGTGCCACATTAAAGGGGCCTTCCAAGGCCGATTTTCCAGCAATCTCGAATGGAATATCTGCACGAGATACTGTCAATATCGCAGATTTGAGGGGGCTTGCGGCATGGGTCAAATCATCGACATCAGATAGGCCAGAGCAACCATATACATCACCGACAGTAAGCGGAATGCGGAGTTCGCCTCGGCCATTGATAAGATTAGGTGTGGTAACCCATTTCAATATTACCTCGACTTCGGCGTCGGGACGAAGATTGGCAACGGATAACGTATGAATCCCACGCAGCACTTCCTCATGCAACACAGCCGCCTTGCCACTCTCAACGGCGCGCTCATATGTCTGTCTCGCCTCTAGCTTAGATTGGGCTACAGCTTTAACATGGCGTCCATCGATGTTTGCTTCCAGCGCAAAAACTGCAGCATGGATGGGTACTGGAAATGTCATCACGGCTTCGATTGGACGCTTTTCGACATTACGGAAAATACGTTTCATTGTCACAACGACAAGGCCGGTGAGCACTGACAGATCAATCGATGTCGCGATCAATGGCAGTGGGTAAGCATCCTTGCCCTTCATTACCTCTGCCATGAACAGGCTGAGGGGGTCTGTCATCGTTTTAACCTTCGTGGTCATGGCCATCCTCCTTCAGGATTTCGACTAGGATTTGTTCAATTTTCTGGATGAGTGGGGCAACAGGAGTGCCGCTTGCGAGGAGGTCAGGGCTCACTAACAAGGTGATGCCATCGCCGATGGGAAAGGGTGTGCCATCACGCGCATTCAACAGGAGCTTAATGGCAGCTGGTGGAAAGCCAAGTTCGCGCAATCTGGAGTAGCGCTGAATTATCCGGACATGATTGTCGTCATATTCAGCATTCGCGCGGCCTCCGACAGGGCCGGGCATGAAGCCTTCGCTAATCAGGTAACGGACTTGGCGTTCCGTCGTATTTGTTTTCTGAATGAGTTCGCGAATCCGCATGCTCGACTCCTTTCGACACAAGTATTGTCGATAGAGTCGGGGGGCGTCAATTTATTTCGACAAATATTATGATGAAAGCGAGGTGGTGGGAGTTAGTATGTACTCTTAAACCCCCGTCTTCGTTGAAAATGTGCCTCCCCCGGGGGGTGGGCATAGTGCTTCCATGGGAGTTGCCGAAAAATATGGGGAGCAAGCCTGTCGCAGTCGAATGCATGTGCTGAGATCATTAGAGGATGCCTGGCCAGTCTATGGATGGCCTGATGCCTATCTGATGCCTGAGGAGTAAAAGGCGGCACGTATAATTGGCGGTGTGACACATAAATTATTGAAATATATGGTGCACCCGACTGGATTCGAACCAGTGGCCCCCAGATTAGGAATCTGATGCTCTATCCTGCTGAGCTACGGGTGCACGCTGGCGACCGTTAGCGGGAAATCGGGTCGGTGGTCAATCTGTCCAGCGGTCAATTGTCCATGCCGGGGGGGCGGATAGGAAATGGCAAGGGCATGACGCCGATGCCTTCCTCGATCAGCTCGCGCGCTTCATCAAGGCTGGTTTGGCCGTGGATCGGCTGTTGATCGATGTCGCCTTCATGCATGGCGCGGGCCTGATCGGCAAAATCCTTGCCGACCCATGTTGATGATTTCAGCGCCTCTGCCTGTGCGGTGGCGAGCGCGTTCAGCATTGACTTGACCGCCTGTGGATCAAGGGCGGTCATCGGGACAGAGGGAGCAGTGCCACCGCCGCTTGGGGCGGTGGATTCATGAGCTTGTTGTGACGGGGTGTGTTCGCGACTTTGGTTGCCCTTGGGACCGATGGCCGGGGCCATGACCGCCTTTTCAATCACGGTGTCGCCGCAAATCGGGCAGGACAACAGGCCGCGCTGTTGTTGCGATTCATAATCGGCGGATGAACCGAACCATGCTTCAAACACATGGCCGCCATGTTGGCAGCGCAGATCGAAGACGATCATTTTGCCACCTGTGCTGTTGGGATCGGCCTGCGATGGGCGATCACCGGAATACGGGCGCGAATGTCGTCGATTCGGTCCAGCGGCAGATCGACAATGCCCAGGCCCTGCTCCTCATCGAGCGAGAGCAATATCTCCCCCCAAGGATCGATCACGCAGCTATGGCCATAGGTTTCTCGTCCATCTTCATGCAGGCCGGTCTGGGCGGTGGCGATGACGAAGCACGCGTTTTCGATGGCACGTGCGCGCAGCAGTGTCTCCCAATGCGCCCGGCCTGTCGGCACGGTAAAGGCGGCGGGGATCGCGAGGATTTTTGCCCCGGCGGCGCTTAAGGCCTGATAGAGCGCGGGGAAGCGGATGTCGTAGCAGATCGACAGGCCGATGCCGCCCCAAGGCGTATCTGCGACCATTGCGGTATTGCCCGCTGCATATGCATTGGATTCGCGCCAGCTTTCACCACTGGCGAGATCGACATCGAAAAGGTGCATTTTATCGTAACGCGCGCGGATCGCGCCGGTGTCGTCGATCAGGTACGACCGGTTGGCATATTTATCGGCTTCACCCTCATGACGCACCGCGAGCGATCCGATCAATACCCAGAGATGATGTTTGGCAGCGGCGGCGCAGATGCGGCGCAGCACCTCGTCATCGCCTTCTGCCACGATATGGCTGGCAGCGCGGGCGCGGTCGCGGTCGATGAGGTTGCTCATTTCCGGGGTGCAGAACAATGTTGCCCCGGCCTCAGCGGCGCGTGCCATCGCCTGTTCAATCGCCAAGGCGTTGGCCGCCGGATCGATTCCGGCGGTCATTTGCATCAAGGCTGCGCGGAGCATGTTCATGCCCGGTCCTTCATTCCAGCGATCAGTTTGCGAGCAACGGATCAAGCCCGCCCGCGCGATCGAGCGCGACCAGATCATCACAGCCGCCAATGTGACGGTCATTGATAAAGATTTGCGGCATGGTCATGCGCCCGCCCGAGCGTTCGACCATCTCCGTTTTTTTCGGGCCGCCCATGGTTACATCATATTCGACCGGTTCCACGCCCTTGCTGTTCAGCAGCTCCATCGCACGCACGCAATAAGGGCAATAGAATTTGGTGTAGACTTCAACCTTGGTCATGGAGGCTCCGATAATCAGTCATTATTTCCCAACTGTGGTCGAACCCCGCATCTGTCAAGTCGGCAGGTGGTCAATTGCTCGATCCTGACCCTAAGCTTCTTCAGATACCCGCGCCCAGCAAATGACATCGACCCGGGCCGCGCCTGCTTTTTTCAGGGCCAAGGCACAGGCCTGCGCGGTTGATCCGGTGGTGAATACATCGTCGATCAGGATGATATGGCGGCCCTGCACATCGCCTTTGACACCGAATGCCCCGGTCACGGCCTTGCGCCGCTGATGCCGGTTGAGATGGCCGAGCGAGGGCGTCCGCTTGATCCGGCGCAATGTCATGCGATGATGGCTTAGGCCCGACAGTCGGGCGAGATGATCCGCCACCAGTGCCGATTGATTGAACCCGCGCCGCCACAATCGCCAGCGATGGAGCGGCACGGGGATCAGTATCGCCGGGTTGTCACTAGATATAATCGGGACAAGCCGTGCCATCAGTCGCGATATGGTGCGGGCATGGGCGATCTGACGACCATGTTTCAGCTGCAAGGCAATAGTGCGGGCGATGTCGCCATAGGCCATGACAGCCCTTACGCTATCAAAGGCGGGCGGGTTGGCAAGGCAGGGGCCACAATGGATAGTCTGGCCTGAGTCTAGGGCGGTAACGGGCAGCGGGCGGCCACATTGGCCACAGCCTTGTCCGGTCAGAAATTGCGCCTGTCCCCAGCAATCGGTGCACAGGCTGCCCGCATCGGCGACAATCGTGCCACAAGCGATGCAGCGAGGCGGCAAGGCGAAGTCGAGTAGCATCTTGGCCGGTGATGTTAATAAACGAAGCAACATACGCATGGCATGATCTTGCGGGATTGCACCTATCGGCACAAGCGCTATGGCAACATGATCATGACTGCCGAACTTGAAATCTATGATCGCGACTTGCTTCGCCGCCATCGCGACCGCGCGGCGCATCTGCCTGCGGATATGCGGTTCTTGCTGCGACAGGTCGAAGAGGATGTAATCGAGCGCATCGCCTTTGTTCAACGACCATTTCAGCGGGCATTATTGATCGGCGCGGCGGATTCGGCGTTGCCGGAATGGCTGAAGGCGCAGGGGATTTCGGTCGAATGTTGCGATTCCAGTGAGATATTCGCGCAAAGGGCAGGGATGAAATGCGTTGAGCCTGATCGGTTGTTCGATCTGGCCGGGGGCTATGATTTGGTGATTGCCCCGGGTGGGCTGGATCTCGTCAATGATCTGCCCGGCATGCTGGTGCAATGTCGACGGCTGATGACGCATGATGCGATGTTGATCGGCGCGATGGCGGGGGCGGGTTCGTTGCCGCTGCTGCGGGATGCATTGCAACAGGCGCAAGAGGCGGAAGGCCGGGCGGCATCGCCTCGGCTCCATCCGCAAATCGACGTGCGCGCGGCGGGCGATCTCTTGTCGCGCGCAGGTTTTGTGCAGCCGGTGGCCGATTCCTTTGGCGTGGAATTGCGCTATCGCGATGTGGCGGACCTGTTGGCTGATATACGCGCGCATGGTGGCGGAAACGCCCTGATCCGGCGTGATCCTCGTCCCTTTGGCAAGCAGGGCTATCGCGCCTTGGCGGCAGCGCTTGCGACTCATGCTGCCCCGGACGGACGGTTTAGCGAGCGGGTGGAGTTGCTCACCATCACCGCATGGACGCCTGCCAAGCCCGTCTAAAGCAGGGCGTCGAGCAGGCCGATCAATGGGCGATCGGCAGGTGGCATCTCGATCGAGAACATTTGCGCGGGCGTGACCCATTGCATCCCCGACGCATCCAGCGGCTTGGGTGTGCCCTTCCATTTGCGCAGGACAAAGAGCAGCAACAACAAATGCCGGTCACCCAATGGCTCGCTCGCGAAGCAGGCGGGTGCAAGGCAGCTATGATCGACGATGATGTCGAGTTCTTCGGCAAGTTCGCGGATGATGGCGGCTTCCGGCGTTTCGCCATTTTCCACCTTGCCGCCGGGAAACTCCCATAAACCGCCCATTTGCTTATGCGCGGGTCGTTGTTGCAACAGCACGCGCCCCGATGTGTCGGCCAAAGCGGCGGCAACAACGATGAGTAAAGGTTGCTGCGGCATTAATTTTCTCATCATAGTAAAGTCTTAACCTGTAGGTGGCAATGAGGGCTCGGGACATAGGGATATATGATGATGCTGATACGGTGGCTAGGCCGCGTTGTATATGCGCTGCGCAACAATCGCGGTGGTACAGCGATTGAATATGGGCTGATCCTGTCACTGATGGTGATCGTGATGCTGTCAGCTTTGGGTGATTTTGCGAAGTCATCGGTCAGAATGTGGACGAGTGTTGCGGGGCAGGTGAATAAAGCCAGCTGATCTGCCAATAAATCTGGTGAAAAAATATCTGCCAGATAAAATGAGGGTCAAATTAAATATTTCTACACTTATCGGTGCTAATTACAAAATGATCCAAACCCTTAAGCAAGGTGTGGAGTTGGGAACTACTGAAGCTTGGAACCTAGGAGTAGCGTAATGTATTTCATTCGTAAAATGGTTAAGAACACCAAGGGCGCAACGGCTATTGAATATGGTCTGATTGCCGCACTGATCGCTGTTGCAGCCATCACCGCCATGCAGGGTTTGGGCAATAGCATGAAGAAGACCTTCACCAATATTTCGACCAACCTCAACACCGCAGGCTAAGCCAATATCTGGCTGATATAATTGCCGCGAAAATAGAAGGGGGGTCGGCGCTGGAAGTTCCGGCCCCTTTTTAATGCGGCTGCAGCCTATAGCGGAAATTGGGAGTAGGCAGATGTTGCATTTATTACATTTATTGCGGGAAACAAAAGGCGCGACAGCTATTGAATATGGCTTGATATCAGCGCTTATTGCTGTTTCCGCTATTGCGGCCATGCAGGGTGTGGGCAATAGTATGAAAAAGACTTTCACGAATGTCTCTACGAATTTGAGGGCTTCCTGATTCAAGGTAAGCAATTTGATAAATCGTGATACAAAAAAGGGGTCGGCATGGGATGTGCCGGCCCCTTTTTTTATTTCGTCCTGACCAGTCTTTATTTGCGATAGACGATCAGCTTCAACTTTTGACCCGGTGTCAATTTGGCATTGCTGTCGAGGGCGTTGAGCGTCAGAAAACGTTCGAGCTTATAGTCTGTATAGGCCATGCGGCCCGACAATGTGGCCGGGGTGTCGCCTGCTTTCACAGTCACGATGTCAACTTCACGCGGTTTGATGGCGGCGGCCTCGGCATCGGTGATCCGGGTGAGGCTGTTGACCAATGGGCCAAGCGGACCGACACCCTGACCCGCCGGGGCGATTGTCAGGAAATGATAGGCGGCCTGTCCGAAATCAAAGGCCGTGACCACGACATCGACCTGCCCAGACGAGGTGTTGGCCCGCGCGCTGGCCTGTGCGGCATTGATGCCGTTGATTTTGGTGGTGGTGATCTCGCTATATTGGATCTGGGTGTTGCCGCCCACTGATTTGAACACCGCATCGATATGGCCAGCCAGGCCGTTGGCAGGCATTTTTCCGGCGGAAAATTGTGCCTTGCCGCCTGTGCCGTTGATGGTGACGGCATCGCTGCCATTGATGATGTTATAGCCGGTGGGTGCGGTGAACTTCAGTTTCAGCACCGGGTGGATGAATTGCTGTCCAACCACCAGCCCTTCCTTCGGGTCATCATCATAGAGCATGCCATCAAGCATCGAGATGAACACATCGCGGTTACGCAAGCCCTGACCCGCCGGAATACCGGTGGTGGCGGCCTGTTTGCGCGCGCGGATGACCCGGTCGGCACTATTGGGGTGGGTGCTGGTCCATGTGGGTATGTTGCGGGTTTGGCCCGTCACCTTGCCGTCCAAAGCGGTCTGCGCACCAAGTGCAGCCAGCATGTCGGACGCGGCCAGCGGATCATAGCCGCCACGCGCCAGATAGGCGACGCCAAGATCGTCAGCCTGATATTCCTGCTTGCGTGAAAAGCCGAGCGTATACAATTGCGTGCCATAGCCCGCCAATTGGCCAAGCGTGCTGTTGCCGGTGAGAATGCCGACACCTGCCGAGAGAATCTGGCCGATGGTGGAGGTGGTGTTGCGCTTTGCCGAATGGCGGGCGGCGACGTGGCCGACTTCATGGCCCATGACGGAGGCCAGTTCCGCCTCGTCGTTCATCAGCGCCAGCAATTGCCGCGTGATATAGACATAGCCACCGGGAATCGCGAACGCGTTGTTCACCGGCGAATTGAGCAAGGTGATCGTGAAATCGCCCTCGGCATTGGATAGGCCCGATTGGACCGAGATTTTTTTGCCGACCCGCGTGACATAATCGGCCTGTGGGCCGGTGTAAGGCCCGCCATATTCCGCGAGCAGATCCGGATGATATTTCGCGCCCTGCGCCTTTTCCGATGCGGAAATCGAGCGTGGCGTCGATGCCGGGGTGGATTTTGCATCGCCTTGGGGTGCATAGCTCGCGCCAATGGCAAGGGCGATGGCGGTGCAAGCGATCAGGCCGTTGCGCATCATATCTCACTTCTCCTCAAACGAACGCCTTATTGATATGTGACGAACCATGAATGACGGCTGACGGTCAAGCCGGAGGGAGAGGTTTTTTCTGCGGCACGTTGCCACGGATGGTCTCCTTCGCGACTTTCCCCCTGTCGGATCGATGGCGGCGAAAGCGACAGCGCCGCCCCGCCCAAGGTTTCAAGCGCGGGACGGTCCCAACGCAGCCAGCGCGGCGCACAGGCAGCAGGCAGCCGACGTGGCGCTATGACAATGTCCAATTGCCGACAATATCGCCGCATTTCATCCCATGGCAGCAAAATATCCGAGCGGATAAAGCCGATGGTCCACGTCCGCCCATCGCGATGCAACCGGGTGGTGCAGGCATCGCGGGAGCAATGGACATCGTGACGGTCTTGCAGGTCCGCGAGGCCCTGGGTCAGGCTGTCGGTAGGCATGCCTGCGCCTTCGGCCAATGTCGTGCGCATATAATCCCCGGCGCGACCCCGTAATAAGGCTACCGCATTATCATCAAGCCGCAGCAACACATGCCGCCCATCGCGGGTTACCAGCAGATCGGGGGCAGGGGCCAAGGCCGTTAACACCGCACCCGCCGCCACGGGCAGCACGCCAGCCCATCGCCAGCGTGTCTGCCATAATAAAAGCCACAGCCCGCCGCCGATCATCAGGGCAAAGGCCGGGCGTCCCATGCTTGGCAGCATCAACGTCGCGCCGGGCAGGCTGGCGACCTTGTGCGCAAGGGCGAGCAGCAGGGAAATGCTCTGTTCCACCGCCCACCATAATGGCGCGCCAAGCCCGAACAGGTCCAGCAACAGTGCGGCCGCCTCTAAAGGCATCACGATGAAGGTGGTGAGCGGGATCGCGACGATATTGGCGAGCGCACCATAAAGTCCCGTCCGGTGAAAATGATAAAGGACGATCGGCATCAACATGATTTCGACCGCAAGGCCGGTGAGGATCAGGCCCAATATAATGCGGGCCATTTTAGCGATGAACGGCTCTTCTCGTCTGGCAAGCAGCGCCTTGACCTTGGGATGTTCATGCAAGGCGACAATCGCGATAATGGCGGCAAAGCTCATTTGAAAGCTGGGGCCGATCACGGATTCCGGCCATAAGGGCAGCACCAACAGCACCCCGGTTGCCACCAGCCGCATGCTGAGCGCGCGTCGTCCAAGCGCCATGCCGATGAGGATCAGCAGCGCGGCAATACAGGCGCGGACCGCCGGGACCTCTGCGCCGGTCAGCAAGGTATAGCCAATGGCGGTCAAGGCGGCGATCCCGGCGCCGATAATCGGGATCGGCAGGCGAAGCGCGATCCGCTGGCTCAATGCCAAAAGCGAGGTGGTGAGCAGCACGGTCGCGCCGACCACCGCGCTGATATGCAGGCCGCTGACGGACAGGAGATGGGCAAGGCCGCTTTGGCGCATCGCATCGGCGTCACCCGCTGGCATTTGCCCCGCATTGCCGGTGGCCAGCGAAATGGCGACGCCGCCTGCCGCGGGGCTGAGTTTGTGGGTGATATGATCGGCGATGCTGGCGCGCAACGGGTTGAGAATGTGATGAAGCGTCCGGCGTCCGGGCGACTGGATCAGGCGCGGCGGATCGAGCATTGTCCCGGTGGCGCCCAATCCTTGAAACCATGCGACCTGTTGAAAGTCATAACCACCGGGCAAGGAGGCAGACGCGGGCGGCACCAGTCGCGCCCGCACCTGCAACACGCCGCCGATAATATCCGGGGGCGGTGCGAGGCTATGGTTCAGGCGCAGCTTTTCAGGCAGGTCTGGGCGATGCAGCGGAGCCAGCAAATAGCGCCATTTTTCATTAGCAGCGCGATATTCGACGGCGATCACGCGGGCATCGAAGTTGGTGACAACGGGCCGGGCAAGGACGCGGGCAGCGACATGTTCCGCCCGAAACCAGATCAGCGCGAGACCAAGGCTGGCCGCTACCCCGCTTATTATAAGCGCGCGTCCCAATAATCGGCTGTGTCCGATGGAGATGCCCAGCCCGCACATCGCGGCAAAGAGGCAGAGCAACGCATACCAATCGGTGCGATGGGGCAGGATGAACCAGCCAATGATGCCGATCCCCATAAAGACCGGCAGCCATAAGGGGAGTTGGTGTCGTTCGGCGGCAAGTTGGGCCTCAAGCGCGGCGAGGCTGTTGCCGATTGCACGGGGGATAAAGCGGGAAATACGATTGCATGCGTTGAACAGTTCCATCGCGATGAAAAATGGTCTAGGTGCGCGCTGTTCTGTTTCAAACATCCCATGATTAGTGCGAGGTCAAGCGCGTGAGCGCAAGTGAAAATTCTTCAACGATTGTAACACGTTTTGCCCCGTCGCCCACTGGCTTTTTGCACATTGGCGGCGCGCGTACCGCGTTGTTCAACTGGCTGTTCGCCCGTCATCATGGCGGCAAATTTCTTTTGCGGATCGAAGATACCGACCGCGCGCGTTCGACCCAGCCCGCGATTGACGCCATTCTGGACGGCATGCGCTGGCTCGGGCTTGATTGGGATGGGGAGCCAGTGTTCCAGTTCGCCCGCGCTGATCGCCATGCCGAGGTCGCGAACCAGATGCTGGCCGCAGGCCATGCCTATCGTTGCTATGCCACGCCCGAAGAATTGGAAGCGATGCGTGCCGAACAGCGCGAAAAGAAGCTGCCGATGCGCTATGACGGTCGCTGGCGCGATCGCGATCCGTCGGAAGCCCCGGCGGGCGCGCCGTTCGTCATTCGGCTGAAGGCGCCGCGCGAAGGGGCCGTCACCATCCATGATCGGGTGCAGGGCGATGTCACCGTGCAAAATGCCGAGCTGGACGACATGATCCTGCTGCGGTCGGACGGGACGCCGACCTATATGCTCGCGGTGGTGGTCGACGATCATGATATGGCCGTGACCCATGTCATTCGCGGCGACGATCACCTCAATAACGCGTTTCGTCAATTGACGATCTATCGCGCGATGGGCTGGCCGGAACCGGTATATGCCCATGTGCCGCTCATTCACGGTGCCGATGGCGCGAAATTGTCCAAGCGGCATGGCGCACTCGGCGTCGAGGCCTATCGCGACGAAATGGGGATGCTGCCCGAGGCGGTGTGCAATTACCTGCTGCGTCTCGGCTGGGGCCATGGCGATGATGAGTTCATCAGCCGCGAAGATGCGATCCGCTGGTTTGATATCGGTCAGGTCGGCAAGGCGCCATCGCGTTTCGACCAAAAGAAGCTTGAACATCTGAACGGCCATTATATCCGCGAGTCGGAAAATGCCCGGCTGGCGACCTTGGTGCGACCCGATGTCGAGGCCCTTTTGGGGCATGAATTGACTGATTCCGAGGCGGATGTGTTGCTACGCAGCATGGAATTCATCAAGCCACGCGCTAAAAATCTCAAGGAAATTGCTGCATCTGCGCTGTTTTTGTTCCGCAATCGCCCAATTGCCATGGACGAGAGCGCAAAAGCACTGCTAGACGATCCATCGAAGACAATCCTTGGACTCGTTTTCGCAGCTCTTGAACCGGTCGCGGACTGGACGGCGGACACCCTTGATGGGGTCATTCGTCAGGTCGCCGAAGCGCAGGAGTTGAAGCTTGGAAAGGTGGCGCAACCGTTAAGGGCGGCGCTGACGGGCCAAGCTACAAGTCCGGGTATTTTTGACGTATTATTGCTGCTCGGACGGGATGAAAGCCTCGGCCGCATCAGCGACCAGATGACGAATTGATCAGGGTGGAGACTGTTATGGGTAATGAAGCAGCACGGCTCGAACTCGCGGGCAATGCTTCGGATTACAAGGTTATGTCGGGCACGGTCGGTCCGGATGTGATCGATATCCGCAAGCTGTATGGCAATACCGGCGCGTTTACCTTCGATCCGGGGTTCACGTCGACGGCGAGCTGTGAATCCAAGATTACCTATATCGATGGCGATGAGGGCGTCTTGCTCCATCGCGGCTATCCGATCGATCAGCTGGCTGAACAGTCCAGTTTCATGGAAGTGGCGTATCTGCTGCTGAACGGCGAACTGCCGAACAAGCCGACGCTGGAAACCTTCACCCGCACGATCAGCCGTCACACCATGCTGCATGAACAGCTGGCGACCTTCTATCGTGGCTTCCGTCGCGATGCGCACCCGATG
>DITW01000094.1 GCA_002422945.1 Sphingomonadales bacterium UBA6174
GCCGATGTGGCCGGTGCATACATGGTTGCCGGATGCGCACGTGCAGGCGCCGACGGCGGGCTCCATGATCCTTGCGGGCGTGCTGTTGAAAATGGGTGGCTATGGCTTCCTGCGTTTCTCCTTGCCGATGTTCCCGGAAGCCTCGGGGCATTTTGTCCCCTTGGTGATGGGCATGTCGCTGGTAGCTGTGATTTATACCTCGCTGGTCGCGTTGGTGCAGCAGGACATGAAGAAGCTGATCGCTTATTCATCGGTCGCGCATATGGCGTTTGTGACCATCGGTTTGTTCGCCTTTAACCGTCAGGGGATCGAAGGCGCGCTGGTGGTCATGCTGAGCCATGGTCTGGTGTCGGCGGCATTGTTCCTGTGCGTGGGCGTTATCTATGATCGCCTGCACACCCGCGAAATCAGCCGTTATGGTGGTCTGGCTGAGAATATGCCGAAATATGCATTGTTCTTCCTGTTTTTCACCATGGCGAGCATCGGGCTTCCCGGAACGTCGGGTTTCGTGGGCGAGTTTCTTGCGCTGGTCGGGGCTTATGAGGCGAACAGCCTAGTGGCGTTTATTGCGACGACCGGGGTGATCCTTGGCGCGGCCTATATGCTCTATCTCTACCGTCGGGTGGTTTATGGCCCGTTGGATAAGGCAGATGTCGCGGCCATGCCGGATATGAACAAGCGCGAATGGCTTATTCTCGCGCCAATCGCGACGGTGACCTTGTGGATGGGCGTCTATCCGGAAAGCTTCATCGCGCCGATGCGCAAGGATGTCGGCACATTGCTGGCCCGGATTGAACGGGCCAACCCAATGGGCGATGCGCAGTTGAAAAAGGGCTTGCCTCAACCAGCGGCTGCCCATGAAAAGGCCGCCGAACACGCACCGGCATCTGCATTGGCGGAGGGGCAACACTGATGAGTTACGCTGAATCTCTTACCCTGACCCTGTCCGAGGTCATTTTGGCGGCGGGCGCTTTGGTGTTGTTGCTGGTGGCGGGCTGGGCTGGCGACAAGGCGACGCGGCTGATCAGTTGGATTGCCGTTGTGCTGCTGGCCGTTGCCGGTCTGGCGTTGATGGGGCCTGCGGGCGCGGCCTTTGGCGGTCAATATCAGGCCGATAGCTTTGCGGCTTTTGCCAAGGTGCTGATTTATTTCGCCGCTGGCGCGTCGATCCTGATTGCACCGCGCTTTTTCCAACTGGCGGATGGTAGCCATATCGGGTTGCGGGCCGAATATCCGATCCTGATCCTGCTGGCCTGCGTTGGCATGGGCATGATGGTATCGGCTGGCGATCTGTTGTCGCTTTATGTTGGTCTCGAACTCAACAGCCTTGCCGCCTATGTGCTGGCGAGCTTTATGCGCTCGGATCAGCGTTCGGCGGAAGCGGGTCTGAAATATTTCGTGCTGGGCGCGCTCGCATCGGGCATTCTGCTGTACGGCATTTCCTTGGTTTATGGCTTTACCGGCACGACCGCCTTTGATGGCATTGCCAAGGCCTATGGCGATGGCGTGTCGATGGGCGAATTGTTCGGTCTGGTATTCGTGTTCGCAGGTCTTGCGTTCAAGGTCAGCGCCGTGCCGTTCCATATGTGGACCCCGGATGTCTATGAAGGCGCGCCGACCCCGGTGACGACCTTCTTCGCATCGGCGCCGAAGGTCGCGGCCTTGTGCATGGCGATCCGGGTGGCGGTCGTGGCGATGGGGCCGGCGGCGCATCAATGGCAGCAGATCGTGATCTTCGCGGCCTTGGCCTCGACCATTCTCGGCGGCGTGGCGGCGATCAATCAGACCAATATCAAGCGATTGCTGGCCTATTCGTCGATCAACAATGTCGGCTTTGCGCTGATCGGCCTTGCGGCGGGAACCCAGCAGGGGATCGCGGCGGTGCTGACCTATCTCGCCGTTTATGTCGTGATGACGATCGGCAGCTTTGTCTGCGTGTTGCAGATGCGCGATGCCGAAGGGCGCCCGATTGAGTCCATTTCTGCGCTGGCAGGTCTGTCGCGCAGCCGTCCGGGGCTGTCGGCTGCATTTGCGATCTTTATGTTCTCGCTGGCCGGCATTCCGCCATTGTTCGGTTTCTGGCCGAAGTTCCTCGTATTCGATGCCGCGGTTGCAGTTGGCCTGTTGCCCTTGGCCGCAGTGGGTATCGCGACCTCGGTGATCGGTGCGTTTTATTACATCAAGATCGTCAAGATCATCTATTTCGATGAACCGGGCGACGAGGTGTTCGCCGCGAACAATAATGTAGTGGAAACCGGCTTGATGCTGCTGACCGCCTTGGCCGTGTCGCCGATTGGTTATCTTGCGATTCCGTTGCTGGGGCAGTTGAGCGACAGGGCAGCGGGGTCGCTGTTCTGAACGGGATGATCCGTTCAGTCGCGGTAACGCAGTCGACAAATGACGATATGGCGGCGCTGGCCAAGGCTGGCGCCGCCGAAGGTTGCTGGCTTTGGGCCGAGCATCAAACTGCAGGGCGAGGGCGGCAGGGGCGGCTCTGGTCACCCGCGCCCGGTAATCTCTACGCATCGACCTTAATCCGGATGCTGCCCGGCGATCCGCCTGCGCCGAGCCTTGCCTTGGTGGCGGCGGTGGCGCTTGATGCGGCGTTGCTACCATTTACCGGTCCGGATCGGTTGCGGATCAAATGGCCCAATGATCTGATGCTGGATAATGCCAAGCTATCGGGCATTTTGCTGGAGCGCGAGGGCGATGCGATTATCGCCGGTTTTGGCGTCAATCTCGCCCATGCGCCGACAATCCCCGATCGCGCGACGATCAGCCTTGCCGAGGCGGGGTTGGCATATCCGACGCCGGGGGAATTGGTGGTGACGCTCAAGGATCGTTTTGCCGAATATCTTGCCTTATGGCGGGCGGAAGGTTTGGCGGCGATTGCCGATCAATGGAGCAAGCGATCTTTCCCGCTGGGCACCATGATGCGGGCATGGTTGCCGGATGGCAACGCTTGTGAAGGGATGTTCGACGGCATGGCACCGGATGGCGCGTTACGCTTGCGTCGCGCGTCGGGAAGCGTAGAGACGATCCATGCCGGGGACGTATTCCTGATCTAACCCGAATTTTATAGGAGTTGCGGCGATGCTACTCGCCATTGATGCCGGGAATACCAACATCGTTTTCGCCCTGATCGACGGGGACGAGATTGTCGAGCGTTGGCGCATCGCGACCGATCCTAAGCGCACCGCCGATGAATATGCGGTGTGGCTGAACCAGTTGCTCATCTTGGGTGGCCGTGATCGTTCGGTGGTGGAGGCCGTCATCATCGCGACGGTGGTACCGCGCGCGCTCCATAATCTGGAGGTGTTGGCGAGTAAATATTTCGGCGTGGATGCGTTGATCGCGGGGCGCGACGAATTGCCATGGGGCATTGGCTTGCTGGTCGATGAACCGAAAACCGTGGGCGCAGACCGCGTGATCAACGCCATTGCAGCCCATGCTTCCCATACAGGCGATTTGATCGTGATCGATTTTGGCACGGCGACCACGTTCGATCATGTCGATGCACAAGGCAATTACGCGGGCGGTATCATTGCGCCGGGGATTAATCTATCGCTCGATGCCTTGGTGGCGGCGGCGGCAAAGCTGCCGCGCATCGCCATTCGCGCACCGGATACGAATAAGGTGATTGGCATCAATACCGAAGATCAGATGTTGATCGGGGTGTATTGGGGCTATATCGCAATGATCGAGGGGCTTGTCGCCCGCATGAAGAAGGAAATTGGCCGTCCGGTGCAGGTTATTGGCACCGGCGGGCTGGCCACATTGTTCGAGCAGCACAGCCCGGTATTTGACGCGATTGAATCGGACCTGACGATCAGGGGACTGATTATCATGTATCAGCGTCGGATCGGCTGAATGTTTTGAGAGCATGCTCTCGTTTTTAATTGTCGCATCGTTTTAACGGAAAACGGGTTCCCGATTTTCCGCACGATGTTTTAAGATTGGAATGAATACAGGTGACTACACCGGGTAAAGAATTGCTGTTCCTGGCCCTTGGCGGCTCGGACGAAATTGGCATGAATGTGAATCTCTATGGCTGTCAGGGCAAATGGCTGATGGTCGATCTGGGCCTGACCTTTGCGGGCGACGATTATCCGGGTGTCGATCTGGTTTTGCCGGATCTCAGCTTCATCGAGGAACGCCGCGACGATCTGTTGGGTATCTTGCTAACCCATGGCCATGAAGATCATATCGGCGCGGTGCCTTATCTCGCCGCCGATCTCGGTGTGCCGCTCTATGCGACGGATTTCACGGCGCGCCTGATCAGGGGTAAGCTGGAAGAAGAGGGCATTGCCGACAAGGTCAAGCTCCACATCGTGCCGGATCGCGGGCAGGTTCAGCTTGGGCCGTTCAACTGCCGTTATGTGCCATTGGCGCACAGCATTCCGGATATGAGCGCGATCCTGATCGATACGCCTTATGGCCGGGTGTTCCATACTGGCGATTGGAAGTTGGACGACGATCCCGTCATCGGCGAAGGTGCGACCCCGGAAGAGTTGACGGCAATTGGCGATGAGGGTGTGTTGGCCTTGGTGTGCGACAGCACCAACGTATTCAACCCCAAGGCATCGGGCAGCGAAGGCGGTGTACGCGACGATTTGCTGCGTTGCGTGAAGGCTGCGCGCGGGCGGGTAGTTGTCACCAGCTTTGCCTCTAATGCCGCGCGCTTGCAGACTTTGGGCGATGTCGCGGTCAAGACGGGGCGCAAGCTGTGCGTTGCCGGTCGTTCGCTGGATCGCTTCCTGACCGTCGGCAAGGCGTGCGGGATGTTCAAGAAATTCCCCGATGTGATCGATTTCGATACCGCGATGTCGCTGCCCCGGCGCGATGTGTTGGTGGTGGCCACGGGCGGGCAGGGCGAAGATCGCGCGGCGCTGGCTCGGATCGCGGCGGAGAACCATCAGATCAAGTTGGAAGAGGGCGATACCGTCATCTTCTCATCCCGCCAGATCCCCGGCAATGAAAAGGCGATTGGCGTCGTCCAGAACAATCTCGCGCGCAAGAATGTGATCATGGTCACTGAAAAGCAGGCGCATGTCCATGTGTCCGGCCATCCGGGGCGCCCGGAATTGGCGGCAATGTATGGCTGGCTGCGGCCTGAAATCTTGTTGCCGGTCCATGGCGAACGCCGCCATATGGCCGAACAGGCGCGTTTCGGGATTGAACAGGGCGTCAAGCGCACGTTGGTCCAGTCGAATGGCGATGTGGTTCGCTTGGCTCCCAAAGGCCCGGTCAAGATCGGTAATGAGTCAACCGGGCGACTGGTGCTGGATGGCGATGTGATCCTGCCCGCCAATGGCGCGACTATCGCTGAGCGTCGACGTCTGGCCCTCTACGGCACAGTGCAGGTCGCGATTGCGATTGATGCCGATGGCTGTCTGCATGGTGTGCCGTCGATCAAACCGATGGGCGTGCCGGTTGAAGAAGACCGTGACGACTTTATCGATGAAGCCATTACCGTTGTTGAAAATGCCGTCGATAAATATGATGGCCGGGATATGGAAAAATTGCGCGAGGCGGTGCGGCTTGCCGTGCGGCGTTGCGCTGTCGCATGGACGGGCAAAAAGCCGATTGTCGATGTCGCGCTGATTACGATCTGATGATGATGGGTCGACGGCGGATGTTCGCTGTCGACTCTATTCTATTGTGAATTCGGCACTTTCTGGCCGCAAGGAGGCAAGATGTTCTGGGGTTCCGCACTCGCCATCTATTTTCTGTTTTGGTTTGCGTCGTTGTTCATGGTGCTGCCTTTTGGTGTGCGCACCCATGCGGATAATGGCGAACAGCATGAAATCGGTCATGCGGAAAGCGCACCGGTCAATTTCAACGCATGGGCCATTGTCCGACGGACAACCTTGCTATCGGGCGGGTTGTTCGTTTTATATTTTCTCAATTATACCTACGGCTGGATCACAGTCGATATGATCGATTTAAGCCTGCGCCGCTGATCAGGCTTATTGATATTCGACCGTCAGCGTGAACGATCCGGCATAGCTTCCCCCCATTTGGTTTGCCGCTATATTCAGGCGGCAGCCGACGCGCACATCCACGACCCCATCTGTTTTGACTGAACGAAGGGCACCACCGTTCAGCGTGAATTGGTCCATGGTCATCGTCGCCCCGCCGCCGATGCGTGTGAGCGTAATGGCCGTGGAGGGACGCAGGATGGAAATGGTCTGGCCGCGATAGCCATAGCTTAAAAATTTGGCTGCGGATGTGGTGCCGCCCAATAAGGTGACGCCGCCCGTGGAGCTGCGCCCATCGGTATAGGCGTTGATGAAGATACGTCCGCTGGTTGCGCTTGCGCTGAAGCCGCCGAATTCCAGATCTTGAACCTTCGTCAAGGACAATGGCGTTACCACGCCGACCGAAATAGGGCTGGACAGGACTGTTGCGTGTGCAGGCATCGCAGTAAGCGTGGTCCAGCGACCGCAGT
>DITW01000052.1 GCA_002422945.1 Sphingomonadales bacterium UBA6174
CGGGTTGTTCCGCCTGTCTCGGGATGAACCCGGACAAAGTCCCGGCTGGCGAACGCTGCGCCTCCACCAGCAACCGCAACTTCATGGGCAGGCAGGGCCCGGGCGCGCGCACCCATCTTGTTTCGCCCGCCATGGCCGCAGCCGCAGCCGTTACTGGCCACCTTACCGATGTCCGTTTATTGATGGAGCAGCCGCAATGATTTCGCCGATCAATATTGTGGAAGGCACGGCCTATCCTTTCGGCATGAAAAACTGCGATACGGACGTCATCATCTCAGCTGAATGGTTGAAGACGGTCCACCGCAATGGGCTTGGCAAAGCAGCATTCGCGGCCCTGCGCAGCAACCGCGATACGGTGTTCGACGATCCAGCCTATAAGGCGAGCCCGATCTTGATCGCCGGAGACAATTTCGGCTGCGGCTCCAGCCGCGAACATGCCGCATGGTCGCTGACAGACATGGGCGTAAAAATAGTAATCGCGCCGAGTTTCTCGGACATCTTCTCCGGCAATGCATTCAAGAACGGGATATTGACGGTCGTGTTACCGCAAACGGCGGTCGACCGCTTGATGAAAGCAGCGGAAACCCGGGCACCTATAAGAGTGGACCTTGCAAGCCAGACCGTCACCACGCCTGCGCACGTCAAGTTTACATTCGAAATCGATCCGTTCCGAAAGCACTGTCTCCTGAACGGGCTTGATGAGATTAGCCTGACCCTTACCGCCGTGGACAAGATTACGACATATGAAACGCACCTTGCCCAAGTGCGGCCATGGCAGCAGCCGGTCATTTCTCAGTAAAAAGCCAAGTCAGAAAGCCTCGATCATGTCATTCTCTCCCCCCACGTCAGACCAGACACTCGCCATTGAAGTAAACGCTGGCATTGCTGAGCTTGCCACACATGAGCGGTTCGCGGCGGCAACGCCGGACATGGTGCAGGCCATCGCCTTGGGGATCGGCCAATTCGCAGCAGGAGAATGGGCGCCGCTGAACCGCATCGGGGACCATGATGGCGCTGTAGGGACCAACGGGGTGGTTACGCTGCCACAGGGATTTGCCGCAGCCTATCAGGCTTATGTCGAGCAAGGCTGGAACGCGGTTGCGGGCCCGGTGGAGTTTGGCGGACAAGGCCTACCCTTTACCCTCGCATGCTGCGTTCTGGAGAGTCTGGGTGGATCGAACCTCGGCTTCAGCCTGCTGCCGATGCTGACCGTGGGCGCGATTGAGGCGCTGGATCATCATGGCAGCGCGGTGCAAAAAGCGCTCTACCTCCCAAAGCTGGTTAGTGGCGAATGGTCAGGCACCATGAACCTGACCGAGCCTCAGGCAGGCTCTGACGTGGGCGCACTGCGTACCACAGCGACGCCCATCGAAACCGGCGAACATGCGGGCAAGTGGCGGATCAAGGGTACCAAGATCTTCATCACTTGGGGTGAACATGATCTGGCACGCAACATCATCCATCTGGTACTCGCCCGCACGCCCGGGGCTCCTGCCGGATCGCGCGGCATATCGCTGTTCATTGTGCCGAAATATCATCTGGACAATCATGGGGCATTAGGCGCGCGTAACGATCTGCGCGCTGTGTCCATCGAACATAAGCTGGGCATTCATTCTTCGCCGACCTGTGTGATGAGTTTTGGCGACAATGATGCGTGCATCGGTGAACTGGTCGGCGCGGAGAACGAGGGCCTAAAGGCCATGTTCACGATGATGAATTCGGCCCGCATCAATGTCGGCAGCCAAGGCGTTCAGATCGCCGAAGCCGCGTTCCAGAAAGCATGTGCCTATGCGATGGACCGCGTGCAGTCCGCGCGCGCCAGTGCTTCTGACAAAACGCCGGTGGCCATTATTCAGCATCCCGATGTGCGGCGAATGCTGCTGCGCATGCGCGCGCTGACCGAAGCCTCGCGGGCGCTGTTATATTATACTGCCGGACAAGTGGACAGGGGGGCATTGGGCAATACAGAAGCGCAACAGCGCGCCGATGTGCTGGTGCCTATGCTGAAGGCATGGGCAACCGATATCGGTTGCGAAGTGTCCAGTATCGGGCTGCAGGTACACGGCGGCATGGGTTTTATCGAAGAAACAGGTGCAGCCCAATTCTATCGCGATGCACGCATTGCGCCGATTTACGAAGGCACCAACGGTATTCAGGCAGCGGATTTGGTCACCCGCAAACTGGGCTATAAAAATGGTGATACCCTCAAATCGCTACTCTGCGATGTCGCCGCCCATACACCTGCAGGCTCACCCCTTGCCCTTCTGGCGCAAGACTGCATCGCGGTTGCCGACTGGATGATCAAAGAGGCCAGCCTTGACGATAAGCTGGCTGGCAGCGTTCCATTCTGCACCATGTGCGCCGTCGCGGTGGCCGGGTGGCAGCTCGCGCAGCAGGTCCCGGCAGCCGAGGCAAAGGGCGACGCCATTGGCAAGGCAAAGCGGATCGTTGCCCGCTATTTTGAAGAGCATATTGTTGCCGAAGCACGCGGCCTTTGCGCCAGCGCCATGGGTGGCGCAGCCATTCTTTATGCGTTGGACGATACGGCCCTCACCAACATGTAAAAACAATTGGGCCAAGTGATGCGCATCGAGCTAATGGGGGTGGCGTCCACCCTCATTAGCATGCGCACCAGAGCCTTTTGCATTGATCTGGATGCGCCCACTCATGCGCAACGGGTGAAACGTCAGGCTTTCATCAATATCGGGCGATAGTTGCACTACGTCGTTTCACTACCCCCAACGGGCGAGGTCTTGGTGATCCTGTGCGCGGGGCTCTATCCAACGCGCACCATCAGGCGCATGCTCTTTCTTCCAAAAAGGCGCGCGTGTCTTGAACTGGTCCATCAGATAATCTGCCGCCAGAAAGGCATCCCGCCGGTGGTGCGCAGCAGTGGCGACGAATATGATCGGGTCTGTCGGCCCTATCCTACCATAACGATGGGCAACCATGGCATCCCTTATAGCGAAGCGGGCCTGCGCTTCGTCGACAATCCCGGCCATGACTTTTTCGGTGAATCCGGGATATGCCTGAAGCTCCAGCGCAGTGACCAAAGCGGCTTCATTTCCGGGACACGCCTCTCCGGGCCTCACAAGGCCCGTGAAACTGACGATAGCGCCCGCCCCGCCAGCCCGCTTTGTAAAGTCGTGCAATAATAGCGATGGATCAATGGGTTCAGTCTGCACAATAACCATGGCTCACCCTCCGCTGACCGGTGGGAAAAAGGCGACTTCATCGCCATCATTCACTGGTGCATCGCCATAGACAAGGGACTGGTTCACGGCTGAACGCCCTTTGCCGACTGCGAGCGCGGCAGCAATGTCCGGATGGCATTCACCCAAGATCGTTTTAAGATGCAACAGCGTAGCCCCGGCAATCTGCTGCTCCGCCCAGCCAGCTTTTTCGGCGAACCAGCCAAAGAGAAGAACTTTTGCCATCTTTACCCTCCGGTCATGGACATCGGGCGCGGGACTGCAGGTGCCTGCCCTTTTCTATCAATATGAAAATCATGGCCTTTGGGCTTGCGCGCGATGGCCGCATGCAACGCACGTAACACCGCCTGATCATCATCAGCATGGGCCCGTAAAGGTTCGCGCAGCTCTGCCGCGTCATTTTGGCCCAAGCACATGAATAATGTGCCTGTGCAGGTCAGCCGTACGCGATTGCAACTCTCGCAAAAATTATGCGTTAGCGGTGTGATGAAACCCAATTCGCCGCCCGTTTCTTCAACCCGAACATAACGGGCCGGCCCTGCCGTCCGTTTGGTCAGCGGGGTTAAAGTCCATTTTTCCGACAGGGTAGAGCGCACCCTATCAAGCGGCAGATACTGATCTGTGCGATCTTCTTCCACTTCGCCCATGGGCATCGTCTCGATCAAGGTAATGGCCATTCCTTGTTCGTGCGCCCATTGGATCTGATCGGCGATCTCTCCTTCATTGACCCCTTTCAGCGCTACCATGTTCAGCTTGACTGAAAGTCCTGCCACCTGCGCCGCCTTAATGCCGTTCAGGACCTGATCGACATCGCCACCACGGGTGATATGACGGAATTTCAACGGGTCGCGGCTATCCAGCGAAACATTGATCCGGCGCACATGATTATCCACCAATGCCTGCGCATGCTGGACAAGACGGGTGCCATTGGTGGTAAGGGTCAGTTCGGCAAGGGCGCCACTTTGTACCTGACGCCCAAGCTGCGTAATGAGATCCATGATCCCGCGCCGCAATAATGGCTCACCCCCGGTAAGCCGAATACGCCGGGTACCGCTTGCGATAAAGAGGTTGCAGAGGCGTTCCAGTTCCTCAATCGTCAGAAGATCGGCCCTTGGTAGAAACTTCTGATTTTCCTTCATACAATAGACGCAGCGCAAGTCGCATCGGTCCGTGACCGAAACACGCAAATAATCCACCTTGCGGCCAAATGGATCGATGAGTGGCTGAGGGTTGTTCGACTGCATTTCAACACTCATGGCAGCGTTCCAAAAATTGGTCCTTCCGTGCCAGACTGATCAAATTTACATCATGGCGATGGGCCTGTTCCAGTGCCTTTGCCGCGATTAGGTCCAGCCCGGTCGCCCCATGTTTGATCAACTGATCGCGCATGGCTGGGGTCCAAAACGCGATGATATGATCGGCCACGGCGCTGACTGGATCACGCTCCAGCACAAGATGGCGCGCAATCTGATTGGCCATATAGACAAGCCTTTCGATGCCATGCGCGCTCATCCCTCCAACTCCGCTGCGCTGTCGCTGTGCATAACTCGTCGGCTAGTCCGCGTGCGGCTGGCATAATCTTCCTGCCATTCGGTCAGACCATTTGACGCACTGACCTGAACCGCCGTCACTTTATATTCCGGGCAGTTGGTCGCCCAATCAGAATAGTCCGTAGTGACAACATTGGCTTGGGATACAGGGTGGTGGAATGTGGTATAGACCACCCCAGGCGCCACCCTGTCCGTCACTTGTGCGCGCAGCGTTGTTTCACCAGACCGACTGGCAAGACGCACCCAGTCTCCGGTTTTCAGGCCCCGATTTTCCGCGTCCATGGGATGAATTTCCAATACATCCTCCGGGTGCCAGACTGTGTTGGCCGTGCGTCTGGTCTGCGCCCCGACATTGTACTGGCTTAAAATACGGCCAGTGGTCAGCAATAGCGGGAAGCGCGGGCCGGTTCGCTCGTCTGTCGGCACATAATCTGTGACGACGAACCTACCCTTGCCGCGCACGAAACCGTCCACATGCATGATCGGCGTCCCGTCTGGAGCCGCCGCATCTACAGGCCATTGTAACGAACCATCGGCTTCTAGACGTTCATAGCTGACACCGGCGAATGACGGGGTGAGCCAGGCGATTTCTTCCATGATTTCGCTAGGGTGCGTGTAATCCCAGTCCAGCCCAATCGCCCGGGCCAAGGCCTGCGTCACCTGCCAGTCTTCATATCCGTTCAACGGTTCCATGACCTTGCGCACGCGCTGGATCCGGCGTTCCGCATTGGTAAAAGTGCCATTCTTTTCAAGGAAGGTGGAGCCCGGCAGGAAAATATGGGCGTAATTTGCGGTCTCATTTAAAAACAAGTCATGGACGATGACGCAATCCATCGCCGCAAGGCCCGCCGCAACATGCTGCGTGTCGGGATCGGACTGGAGAATATCCTCGCCCTGAATATAGATCATTTTGAACGTGCCTTCCACGGCAGCATCCAGCATGTTCGGGATACGAAGTCCCGGCTCCGGATCGATCCGGACATCCCATGCATTTTCAAACAATGCGCGCGCCGTGGCATCTGAGACATGACGATAACCCGACAATTCATGCGGGAAGCTGCCCATGTCGCATGCACCTTGCACATTGTTCTGACCGCGCAAGGGATTAACCCCCACGCCGCGCCTGCCGACATTGCCCGTAGCCATTGCCAGGTTCGCTATCGCCATGACCGTGGATGAGCCTTGGCTATGCTCTGTCACGCCCAGTCCGTAATAGATCGCCCCATTGCCCCCGGTGGCATACAGCCTCGCCGCATTGCGAATAACCTCAGGGTCTACACCGCACACCGCAGAAAGGTGCTCCGGGCTATGGCGTTCATGCGCGACGAACTCCGCCCAGTGCTGATATTCCTCCCACTCGCACCGGGCGAGGATAAAGTCCTCATTTGCAAGGCCTTCGGTCACGATGACATGCGCCATCGCCGTCAACACCGCCACATTGGTACCGGGCCGCAGCGGCAAATGGTAATCAGCGGTGATATGCGGGCTGCGGACTAGATCGGTACGGCGCGGATCGATAACGATCAGCTTGGCTCCCTGTCGCAGCCGCCTTTTCATCCGGCTGGCAAAAACCGGGTGTCCATCGGTGGGGTTAGCGCCGATGACCAAAATGACATCGCTTTCCTCAACGCTATCGAAATCCTGCGTCCCTGCTGACGTTCCAAATGTGGTCTTGAGGCCATAACCTGTTGGGGAATGGCACACACGGGCGCACGTATCCACGTTATTGGTGCCAAATCCTGCCCGAACCAGCTTCTGAACGAGGAATGTTTCCTCATTGGTGCAGCGGCTTGAGGTGATCCCGCCCAGCGCATTGCGGCCATAGGTTTCGCGAATTGAGTTGATCCGGCTGGCGGCGAATATCAGCGCCTCTTCCCAACTGACTTCCCGCCAAGGCTGGTCAATGCTGTCCCGGATCATCGGATGCGTGATCCGTTCCTGATGGTGGGCATATCCCCAAGCAAAACGGCCCTTCACGCAAGAATGGCCCCGATTGGCTTTGCCGCCCTTCCACGGCACCATCCTCACCAATTGCTCGCCACGCATTTCCGCCCGGAATGTGCATCCAACCCCACAATAGGCACAGGTCGTCACAACAACCCGTTCAGGCTTGCCGATGTCCTTGACCGACTTTTCCTGTAGCGTCGCCGTGGGGCAGGCTTGAACGCAAGCGCCGCAAGACACGCATTCGGACGACAGGAAGTCTTCTGAAGCCAGCCCTGCCGAGACCGAACTGCCAAAACCCCGACCGGCAATGGTCAGAGCAAAACTGCCCTGCACTTCATCGCAAGCCCTCACGCATCGGGAACAAGCGATGCATTTGGACGGATCAAAATCGAAATAGGGATTTGAGCTATCGACAGGCGCGCCCAGATGGTTCGCCCCGTCATAGCCATAACGCACATCTCGCAACCCCACCTGCGCAGCAGTATCCTGCAATTCGCAATCATTGTTGGCGCTGCACGTCAAACAGTCCAGCGGATGGTCTGAAATATATAGCTCCATCACACCGCGCCGCAGCTTTTGCAGCAAAGGGGTCTGGGTATGAACGTTCATTCCATCACTTACTAATGTCGTGCATGAGGCGGGTGTACCCCGCACACCGTCAATTTCGACAAGGCACATTCGGCAGGAACCGAATTGCTTGAGGTTGTCGCTGGCGCAAAGCTTGGGAATGGAACCTCCCGCCAATGCTGCCGCCCGCATCACGCTTGTGCCTTCAGGCACAGTGAGGTCCCTACCGTCAATCCTACAGCGCACTACATTCACATTTGCTACTTCAGGGGTACCTAGGTCGGATTGCGGTTCATACCCCATGGTCAACCTCCTGCGCGGCATTGCTTTCAGTACCGTCCAAACCAAAATCTTCGGGCCAATGGCGCAGCGCGGACAGCACCGGATAAGGTGTGAAACCGCCAAGTGCGCAAAGGGAGCCGAGTTTCATGGTTTCACAAAGGTCTTTTAGCAATGTGATGTCCTCATGGACTGTTCGCGGTTGCTTGCGGGCATTGTGCATCTGCGGCAGGACTTCCACGCCATCCGGCGCACGGGGGATGCGGTGCCTGATCCGATCGACCAGTTCCACGCCGCGCGTGGAACCAATGCGGCAAGGTGTGCATTTTCCACAGCTTTCCGCCGCGCAGAACTGCATGGCGAAGCGGGCCTGTGCGCTCATGTCGGTACAATCGTCGAATATGGTAATGCCAGCATGGCCAATCAGGCCGCCAGCATCGGCAAAACTTTCATAATCAAATGGCAAGTCGAAGTCTGAAGATGGGTGATAGGCTCCAAGTGGACCTCCCACTTGCACGGCCTTGATCGGTCGTCCGGATGCAGTCCCACCGCCGATACGGTTGACAAGATCCCCCAGCGTCACACCGAAGCCTATTTCGTAAAGGCCACCATATTTCACATTGCCGGCAAGCTGGATCGGCATCGTTCCGCGCGATCGGCCATAACCGACATCTGCATAGGCTTTGGCACCATGAGCCAAAATCCATGGCACTGCGGCAAGGGTCAGGACATTATTGACCACGGTCGGTTTGCCGAACAACCCTTCAAGCGCGGGCAACGGCGGCTTGGCCCGCACCTCTCCGCGTTTGCCTTCAATACTGTTGAGAAGCGCGGTCTCCTCTCCGCACACATAGGCACCCGCCCCTGTTCGCACATGGACCGCAAAGGGCGCAACCACATGGGCACAGGCCGTGACAGCAGCCTTCATGCGGGAAATAGCATGGGGATATTCACTACGGATATAAACGTAACCGCGTGTTGACCCCACCGCCAGCGCGGCGATGGCCATCCCTTCGATCAACATGAAAGGATCGCCTTCCATCACCATACGATCGGCGAAAGTGGCACTGTCTCCCTCGTCAGCATTACAGACAATATATTTCTGCACAGCTGGGGCATTAGCCACCGTTTGCCACTTGATACCGGCTGGAAATCCCGCGCCGCCGCGACCTCTTAATCCTGACGCGGTCACTTCCGCCAGCGTGGTGAGCGCCCCTATTTTCCGCGCCCGCTCCAAACCAAGCCAGCCGCCATTTGCAGCATAGTCTTCAAGGCTTAAAGGACGAGTGCGCCCGGCACGGGTGAAAGTAATCCGCTGCTGCCCGGCAATAAATGGGTGATCCGCAATCACCCCAATCGCTTTTGCGCTGCTGCCTGCAAGCACGTCTGGCACATCATCCGGCGCCAGTGGACCAAAACCATATCCGTCAATTTCCACCAGCGGTTCTAGCCAGTGCATGCCCCAACTTGAAACACGCTCAACCGTGCATCCGGCTTGCGCAAATGCAGCGGCGACAGCATCGGCACCGCATGCAACTGCAAGGGCATCATCAGATATACGCACCACGGTCATAGTGAAGCTTCCACCAGCGCGTGGAACTTGTCGCCATCAAGGCGCGCATGCAAAGTGCCGTTCACCATCGCATTGGGCCCAACGCTGCACAGGCCGAGACAATAGACCGCTTCCAGCCGCACATGATTTTGCACTGGCAGGCTCGCCAGCAGTGCTTCAACACCCCGCGCCTGACATGCCTCAGCCCGGCATAATTGTATGACGGGCCGTGCATCAGGCGTCGAACGAAAATCGTGATAAAAGCTGACAACGCCATACACTTCTGCACGGCTCAGGTTCATTGCAAGAGCGATCGCAACAATTGCCTCTTCGGAAATATAACCAAATTCTGCCTGCACATCATGCAGGATCGGCAACAAAGCCCCCTCGTCGGCAAGGTGCATCGCAATTATTTCATCGAGCCGGTTCATCCACCATCTGTTCAAGTACCGACCGGGCAATGTCAAAATGATTTACATGATGATTAATAGATAAATCCTATCAAATCAGAAGCTGCCGCTCCATTGCCTTCATTTGCGCCGCAACAGAAATGCCCACCCTGGCCAGCGCACTCATCGGATCGCGATTCACGGCCACCAGACCGATGCGTTGCTTAAGGTCGCCCTCTTGAATTGGCAAAAGTCGGGCCCATTCCAACCCGGCAAACAGCTTTGTGTAACTGTCGGGAATAACCGCAGCAAAGCCCCCATCTCGAACCATGGAAAGAAGCGAGATATGGCTGTCTGCAACAACCTGAGGCGTTGCAGACAACAAGCGATCGCCCAAGCGCTGATCCAATATGCGGCGATGCTGCATTCCCTGATGCAGCAAACATAATGGCTGCGCCACAACTTCGTCCCAGCTGATCTCACTATAAGCATCGAAACGATCACCCGACTGCGTAATGAACAGGTATTTTTCTTCATATAGCGGTACGGAAATGACATTGGACAGGGGTTCATGGTCTATATACGTAATGCCCGCGTCATATTCGAAGGCATTAAGACCACGCTCAATTTCGCGGGATGTGGCTGATGTAACCGACAGCGACAGATGAGGATATTGTGTCAGCAGCGCCTTACCGAACACCCCGACAAACGGCAGGGAAGCAGGAATGGCAGCAAGATTGAACGTGCCTGAAACGGGCGCAGCGGTGGCCGACACTGCATGGGCCATTTCTCCAACAGCCCCCAGAATTTGATGGACCCATGGCAGCATCGCCTCACCATGGGCGGTAAGGCCGATGAAGCGCTTATCGCGCTCCACCAACCGATGCCCAAATTCATGTTCAAGCGAAACAAGCCCTGCGGAGAGGGTCGGCTGGGTCACACCACATTCAGTCGCAGCTTTGGCGAAATGTCGCACCCTCGCAAGCGTACTGAAATACTGCAAATGCCGAAGCTGCATCACCCCTATCCTGACTGTGAAAGATTTTCCCTATCAGGAACTATGCCTCCGCCTACAAAAATGTACCAGCACACTCACAAATCTTTCACACACCTCATGCTTCCGTCTCGACGGGCAATAGTGCCGGGTACTGACCGAAGGACCGCCATTGTTCGGAAGCCCCCTGCGCAGTCGGCCAGACCCGATACCGTCAGATAATGCCTTGCTGCGCCAGCTCAGCCAGTTCCGCTTCGCCCATGCCCAACAGCTTCCCATAGATTTCGGCATTATGCTGTCCGACAATCGAAGGTGCTGGGCGACGCACGCTGCTTGGCGTTCTGGAAAATTTGGGAAAACTGGATTGCATCTTCAGCGGACCGAACCGCTCGGTCTCAACTTCGATGATCGCCTCTCGCGCTTGAAAATGAGGATCAGCGAGCATGTCCGGCGCGCGATAGACACGGCCCGCTGGCACTGAATATTCTGTCATCAGCGCATCGACCTCGTCCATCGTCAGACTTTTGGTCCAGTTGTTGATCAATGCGTCGAGCTCGGTCTGGTTTTCCCCTCGCGCCAAGTGCGTGGCATAGCGAGGATCATCACCTAGTTCGGGGCAACCCATCGCCGTGGCTAGCCGCTTCCAAAGCGAATCCTTATTCGCTCCGATCATGAATTCGCCATCCTTACAGCTATAGACATTGGATGGAGCGATCCCTTTCAAAATTGATCCTGAGCGCTCACGAATGAGGCCCATCCGATCATATTCAGGCACCAACCCTTCCATCACCTGGAGCACGCTTTCATACAGCGCCGTATCGATCACTTGCCCCTGTCCGGTTTTTTCGCGCACATGTAATGCCGCCAGAACACCCATACAGCCATAGGTTGCAGTCAGCGTGTCACCAATCGAGACACCCATGCGGCTAGGCGGACGATCGGGTTCACCCACGATATAGCGCCAGCCACCCATTGCCTCGCCGATCCCGCCAAACCCAGCTCGATCCGAATAAGGACCGGTCTGGCCATAGCCGGACATGCGGGCGATGATCAGATTGGGAAATTCGGCCAGCAAAATATCCGGCCCAAGCCCCCACTTTTCCAGCGTCCCGGGCTTGAAGTTCTCGATGAGGACATCAGCGTGCGCAATCAACCGCTTGACCAGCGCCTGACCTTCAGGAACGCGCAGGTTTGCGCTCACCGAGCGCTTGTTGCGACCGATCACTTCCCACTGGACCTTCTCATCACCTTGGCCCCATTCACGCATAGGATCGCCCGTGACCGGTGGCTCGACCTTGATCACATCCGCACCCATATCGCCCAGCAACTGGCCACAAAATGGCCCCGCCAATAACTGGCCAAGTTCCAGAACGCGAATATCCTTAAGTGCACCATTGTTCACAGCGCTTACTCCTCTTCTACCCGGTGCACCCACACCGGCTGGATTGGG
>DITW01000006.1 GCA_002422945.1 Sphingomonadales bacterium UBA6174
ATGACGTGGATTGAACACGTGGCCTCTCCCTTACCAAGGGAGTGCTCTACCACTGAGCTACATGGGCGCCGAAAACAACACAACTGGAGCGGGTGAAGGGAATCGAACCCTCGTCGTAAGCTTGGGAAGCTTCTGCTCTACCATTGAGCTACACCCGCTTGTCGCGCCGGGGCGTGGCATTGCCATCGCCTGCGTGGCGACGGCCTATGCCTTATTCCCCGGCGCGGGGCAAGTCGTTACATCCCGAAACGCACGCCGAAATAGGCCGCACGCGGGAACGATCCGTAATTGCGTGCGGTTTGATAATGGCTGTCGAACAGGTTTTCGATGCGGCCTGTCAGTTCCACCTGATCGGTCAGCGCATAGCGTGCCGAGATGTCGGCGACGATATAGCCATCAAGCTGCCGCGTATTGGTGGCATTTTCCCATGAATCGCCGACGACGCGCACGGCGGCACCTGTTTTCAGGCCGAATGACCAATCATAATCGGCGCGCAGGTTCAGGACATCACGCGGGCGACGGGCCAGATCATTGCCGAAGTTCGGACTTGTCACGGCATGGTTGATGGCCTTGATATAGGTATAGGCCGCCTCCAATGTGAACTGGGCGACGGGCCGGACAATCAGGCTGAATTCTGCGCCATGAGCGCGAGCCTTTGCAATGTTGCCATAGCTATAGGTGTCGAGATCGAAGTCGATCTGGTTGCGGGTGCGGCGTTCGAAATAGACCGCGCTCAGTTCGATCTGGTTGTTCAATAGCCGCTGGGTGATGCCCGCATCCCAGGTCTTTGCCTTTTCCGGGTTGAGCATAGTATTCCCGTAATCGCCATAGAGCTGGTACAAGGTTGGGGCCTTGAAGCCTTCACCATAAGAGGCGCGGATCGTGGTCTGACCATCATTCGGGCTGTAGACCATGTCGGTGCCGAGCGTCAGTTCCTTGCCAAAGTCTGCGTGCCAATCATGGCGCGCACCGACGTTGATGGCGAGGCCCTTGACCGGGCGGGCCGAGGCGCGGGCATAGATGCTGTCGCTATTGGTCTTGGCATTATCGCCGCCGGTAAAGCCGCCATAATTAAAGCGGGTCACCATGTGGTTCTTTTCATGTTCATAGCCGAAGGTCAGGCCATAGGCATCCGACAAGGCGAGATCGCCCTGATATTCAAACCGGTCACTTTTGCCTCGGCTGCGGAAGTTTTCTTCCGGAACGCTGGGGTCGTAAAGATTGTTGAGCGGATCGAAGATGCGACGACGCGCATCGGCATGGCTCCAGGCGAAGCGATTCTTCAGGCGATCATCGAACAGGCGCACGTTCAGCCCGGCATAGCCGTTGAAGCTGCGGTTCTTGCCCCACTCATTGGTATCAGCCAATTCATAGGTGCAGCAGGGGAAACCGTCGAAGTTGATCTTGGTGTCGAGGAAATTGCCGCGCATGTCGAGCGCGATATTATCGGCAAGCTTAATCGCGACCTTGGCATGGGCCGACGCGCCACGGAAACCGTCGCGTTCGGTGTTGCCATTACGGCTGTCGGCGGAGGAAATGCCGTCGGTGCGATCATAGCCGCCGCCCACAACCCAAGCGACCGGACCATTGGTGCCGCTCACATCGCCATAGCCGCGCGCCGTATCGGCATAGCCATATTCGGCACGCCCACGCACGGAAAGGTTTTCGGTCGGCTGGGTGGTAACGAGGTTGACGACCCCGCCAATCGCCTGACTGCCCCACAGCACCGACTGGCTGCCGCGCAATAATTCGATACGTTCGATGTTGCCGGTCATCAACGTGCTGAAGTCGAAGCCAGCGGCGGGTTCGGCGACGTCGTTCATCCGCACGCCATCGAGCAGCACCAAGGTCTGCGCGCCTTCTGCGCCACGAATGCGGACCGATGTCACGCCGCCAAAGCTACCGGAGCGATCGAAGGAAACGCCGGGCAGGCTGCCGAGCAATTCCGCGACCGATGCGGTCTGTCGACGCGCGATGTCATCGGCATTCAGCACGCTGACTTCGACGCCGGTATGTTGGGCAGCAGTAGGGGTGCGCAGTGCGGTAACGATGATTTCATCCATGGTGCCCGCAGCAGTTTCGGCGCGCGCGCCAGCAGGCAGGGCCAGCGCCGCAGCGCCAGCAAAAAGAGTAGCAATGGTCTTCATGATATAATTCTCCCGTAACGACACAAAAATGTCGCCACGACGAGGGCCAGTTACGGCCTCGATCACCCGGTTATCCCGCCCGCGTGAAGGACGACGACGAGTGGCAGGTCTCCTGGCTTCCGGGTCGTTGTTCTGGTCCCCCCTTCCCGGCAGATCAAACCACCAGTGGGATTATGGGACCGGTTCTCGCCGGTTACAGTTGCGGGAACAGCGTCGGATTGGTGGATTGACCCACGCACCGGACTTCCCTTTTCATCCCTTTTCACAGGGAACCCCAAGTCTGGGCGGGCCTTTAGGGGGTTGGCGGGACGAAGGTCAAGCCAAAATGACGGGAATTACATCTGGACTTCAGAACCGGGCGAGCGATTTGGCGCTGGCGAGATGATGGGCGTGGGTGATGGCGACGGCCAATGCGTCGGCGGCATCCGCCCCTACAATCTTGATTCCCGGTAACAAACGGCTGACCATCGCATGGACCTGCGCCTTATCGGCATTGCCGACGCCGACCACGGATTTCTTGACCAGCCGCGCGGCATATTCGCCCACTTGGAGGCCGGATCGCGCCAAGGCCAGCAATGCCACACCGCGCGCCTGCCCCAGTTTCAGCGTCGATTGCGGGTTGGCGTTGACGAACACCTCTTCCACCGCGCCATGATCGGGCTTGTGGGTCAGCAACAAGTCGGTGAGCGCATGATCGAGGGTGAGCAACCGATCCGGCAAGGCAGCCTTGGGGTCGGTGGCAATCTGGCCATTGGCGACATGGGACAGGCGATTGCCATGGGCGATGATCACCCCCCAACCGGTGGTGCCAAGGCCCGGATCGATCCCGATCAGCAGCATTCGGCCCGCTTAATTTTTCTGGGGCGCGGGCGGCGTGCAGGCGGTCTCATTGGTGAAGACATAATCGGCGCGGATATACGGCTCCATCACCTCATTGGTGCGGGCTTCCAGCCGGATCTGCTTGATATCGGCGTTCAATGGCTTGTCCGGGCTGCCCCAGATAAACGCATATCGGCGCACGCCGCGTGCGATGGCCTGCGCCCAGAGGCTGGGCTTGCATAGCCCGGCGCCTTTGGACTTGTCCTTATCGTCGCAGCTATCGATGAAGCTGGTGGGCGGGCCGTATGTGGCCTGTATAGCCTGTCCCGCCTGTGCCAATCGGCCCCGCACCGCATTTTCATTGCTGACCGCGAAATTGCCGGACACGGCGGTGACCTGACAAATGCCGATATTCTCGCGCACGATCACGGCATAGCTGACGAACGGCGCTTCAGGCTTTGGCACTTCGCGCATCACGGCATAGCCCTTAGCGTCGGGTGTGCTGCCGATCTGGATGTCGGGGATCAGATCGCCCTTGGCTAGGCCGAAGGGCGCATTGGGGCGGTTGGCCTTATCGGTTTCCGCCTTGTTGCAGCCGACCAGCGCCAATGCGCAGGCCAGCATCAATATGCCCTTCATCGCCATCTGATCGCTCCCTATTTCGGACTTGAAACCCGGCTGATCAGCCGAGCTTTTCCATCACATCGTCCGGGATGTCGTAATTGCCCCAGACCGTCTGGACGTCATCGTCATCGTCGAGCACGTCGAGCAACTTCAACAGAGTCGTCGCATCGCCCATATCGATAGATACCATAGTCTGGGGACGCCATGCCAGCTTTGCCCCTTCCGGTTCGCCGAGGGTCGCTTCCAACGCCTTGGCGACGCCATGGAGATTTTCGACGCTGGTCCAGATTTCATGGCCTTCATCGGTCGAGGCGACATCATCAGCCCCGGCTTCCAATGCGGCTTCGAACACCTTGTCGCCATCGCCGACGCTGGCCGGATAGGTGATCAGGCCCATGCGATCAAAGGCGTGGCTGACGGAACCGGACGCGCCCAAGTTGCCGCCATTTTTCGACACCGCCGTGCGAACGTTCGTCGCGGTGCGGTTGCGATTATCAGTCAGCGCCTCGATAATCAGGGAAACGCCACCCGGGCCAAAGCCTTCATAGCGGATTTCTTCGTAATTATCGCTGTCGCCCATCGAGGCCTTGTTGATCGCGCGTTCGATATTGTCTTTCGGCATCGACTGGGCGCGGGCGGCGAGGACGGCGGCGCGCAGGCGCGGGTTCATGTCCGGGTCGGGCGTGCCCATTTTCGCTGCGATGGTGATTTCGCGGCTGAGCTTGGAAAACAGGGACGAGCGCTTCTTATCCTGAGCGCCCTTGCGATGCATGATGTTCTTGAATTTTGAATGACCGGCCATGGCTCGTCTTTTCGCTGTTTGTGCGGTGGAGTGGAATTGGCCTCGCCTTTACCAACCAGCGGCGGTTTTTCAAAAGCCTTTTATAGCAATTGGTCGATGGCATGGAGGGCCAGCCCGACCAAGCCGCCGACCAACGTGCCATTCAGGCGGATAAATTGCAGGTCGCGACCGACCGCCTGTTCAATCCGTCCGCTGACGGTGCTGGCATCCCAACCGGCAATCGTATCGGAAATCAGGGTGACAATGCCATCGCCATAGCTGGCGGCCATGCCGACAACGGCGCGCCGCGCAAAGCGGTTGATGCCCGCTTTCATGCGTTGATCGGCGCCGATGGCCTGCCCCAATTGTTGCAGCATGTCGCCCAAGCGACCGGCCAACGCGGCATCCGGATCGCGTGCGGCGGCGAGCATCGCGCGGCGGCCCTGTTCCCAGATGCTGTCGATCCATTGGCTGATTGCCGGATTGGCGAGAATCGAGCGTTTGAAATTTTCCGCCTTGGCACGGGTTTCGTGATCATGTTGCAGGTCGTGGGCGAGCTTGGCCAGCCCTTCCTCCCCCTTGGCGCGCAACGGGTGGTCAGGGTCCGCAACCATTTCCGCGAGCATTTTTTGCAGGCCATCGAGAATAGCATTGGCGATGGTTTCATCCAGCCCGGTCAGTCGCAGCAGCGCATTGGCGCGGGCGTGGATCATGTCGCGGATCAATTGGGCATTGGCGTCCAGCGTATGCGCCGCCCAGATGATGATGCCATCCAACATTGGCACATGACGATTTTCGGCGATGGCGGCTTGCAGACCCCGGCCCAACAGCGGGGATATTTCAAGTCGGTCGAGCCGTTCGGCGATCAGGCCCCGGACCATGCCGCCGAGACGGTCCTGATCCAGCCCTTCGAAGATCGATGCGAACAGGCGGCTTGCCCCTTGGCGCATCCGGCCATCTGCTGCGGGACGCGAGAGAAATATGCCGACCGCCCCCGCGATATCGGCATGGCGCATTCGGCGTGCGACGACCGAGGGGGTCAGGAAATTGTCACGCACGAACTGGGCCAGCGCCGCGCCGATCCGATCCTTGTTTTCCGGGATGATCGCGGTGTGCGGGATGGGCAGGCCCATCGGGTGGCGGAACAAGGCGGTGACGGCGAACCAGTCGGCCAGTCCGCCGACCATCGCCGCCTCGGCAAAGGCGCGGGTCCAGCCCAATAAGGGATAATCGGCGACCAGCAGGCGCGAGACGAGATAAAGGGACGCCATCGCCACTAATAATCCGGTCGCCGCCTGACGCATCGACCGACCCGGATCGGCTATGGACCCGGTGAAGGCTGCGCCATGTGGCGAGGAGGATCGCCAGAACCGCAAAGTTTATTCCGCCGCCTGTGGGGCGATCGTTGTATCCGCCTCCCCACCCGTCGTCAGATGCTTGCTGAGCAGCGGGCCGACCCGGCGTTCAAAGCCGATGGCGAGGCTGAAGGCGGCCGGGACGATCACGAGCGTGAGTAGGGTCGACACGATCAACCCTCCGATCACCGTGATACCCAAAGGTGCGCGGAAGCTGCTGTCGCCTGCCAGCGAGAGCGCGGTCGGCACCATGCCCGCGACCATGGCGACGGTTGTCATCAGGATCGGTTGGGCGCGCTTATGTCCTGCGTCGAGAATGGCGGCGGTGCGATCCACGCCTTTGTTCATTTCCTCCAGCGCGAAATCGACCATTAGGATCGAGTTTTTGGCCACGATGCCAAACAGCATCAACAGGCCGATCATCACCGGCATGGACATCGGATTGTTGGTGAGGTGCAGTGCAAGACCCGCCCCCAGCGGGGCGAGCAGCAGCGAACCCATGTTGACGAAGGGCGGCATGATCCGGTGATAGAGCAGCACCAACACTGCCAACAGCAGCAGGATGCCGGACACGACGGCGATGATGAAATTGGTCAGCATTTCCGCCTGCCATTTGGATTCACCGAGTTTCAGCCGCTGAATGCCCTCGGGCAGATTTTTCATCGTCGGCAGTTCGGCAATCTGCTTTGCCGCATCCGAATTGACCACGCCCGGCGCAAGATCGACGCCGATGGTCGCGCGACGGATCTGGTTGGTCCGCTGGATCACGGTCGGGCCTTCGCCAAAGCCGATTTCCGCCACGGTCTTGAGCGGGACGGACCCACCGCTTGCCGTCGGGACGGGCAGATTTTCGATCGTCGACAGATCGGCGCGCGATTGTTCCGTCAATGACACTCGGATCGGTATCTGGCGATCAAGCAGTGAGAATTTTGCGGTATTCTGGTCGATTTCACCCAATGTCGCGATGCGGATGGTCTGGCTGAGCGCGGCAGTGGTGACGCCCATGGAGGCCGCAAGGTCAAGACGCGGCTTGATCGTGATTTCCGGGCGTTTGAGATCGCCATTGAAACGCGGCGCGCGCAGGCTGGGAAGGGTGGCCAGTTCGGACACCAGCTGATGCGCGGTCTTTTCCAACACGGCGGGATTATCGCCGCCGAGGGTGATCGTCACATCGCGGCCAGTAAAGCCGCCGGACTGGGACTGAAACGTGATTCGCGCATCGGCAATCTGGTTCAGCCGGGGCGCCCATGCGCGCTCAAATTCGGTCGAGGTGACGGGGCGATCCTTGCGCAGGGTCAGATAGATCGTTGCCTTGTCGGTCTGGATATCGGCAAAGGCGGCCTCGATCACCTCTGGCGCACCTTGTTGCAGCAGATGGGCAACATTTTCCGCCACAGCGCGCGATTGGGCGAGGGTCGCGCCGGGGACGAGTTCGATCTTCACCTGCGAATTATTATAATCCATCTTCGGCTGGAAGGTGAATGGCAGGGTGGCAAAGCTCAATACCGTGAGTGCCAATGCGATCACACCAATGCCGATGGTTTTCCAGCGATGGCGGAGCGACCAGCGCAGCAAGTCCATATAGACATCCATCAACGGGCCTTCGCCATGTTGTTGGCTGCCTTGCGCCTTGAGGAAATAGGCCGCGATCATCGGGGTGATCAAGCGGGCGACGCCAAGGCTGAGCAGCACCGCGAACACCACGGTAAAGCCGAAATTCTTGAAGAACTGCCCGGATACGCCGGGCATCAAACCGACCGGCAGGAACACCGCGACAATCGCCATGGTGGTTGCCAGCACCGCAAGGCCGATTTCGTCCGCTGCGTCGATCGATGCCTGATAAGCGGATTTGCCCATCCGCATATGGCGCACGATATTCTCGATCTCGACAATCGCATCATCGACCAGCACCCCGGCCACCAGACTAAGCGCAAGCAGGCTGATCGTGTTGAGCGTAAAGCCCATCATATCCATGAACCAAAAGGCCGGAATGGCGGACAAGGGAATGGCGATGGCGGAAATGATCGTCGCCCGCCAATCGCGCAGGAACAAGAACACCACCAACACCGCCAGCACCGCACCCTCGACCATGGATGTCATCGCCGCATGATATTGGGCCTTGGTATAATCGACGGTCGTGTACAACAGGGTGAACTTCACCTTGGGGTAACGCTGCTGGATGCGCGCCAGCTCTTTTTCCACCTCCTCGAACACCGTCACATCAGATGCGCCTTTGGAGCGTTGGATGCCAAAGGACAGCACCTGCCGATTGTTCATCAGCGAAACCGCGCGCTGTTCCGCATAAAGATCGCGGACCTCGGCGAGATCGGCCAATTTGATCGCGCGGCCATTGCTCAGCGCGATTTGCGTCTGGCCGAGCTGATAGGCGTTGAGCGCATTGCCGAGCACGCGCACGGATTGCTCCGCGCCTGCAATTTCGGTGCGACCACCGGCGGCGTTGACATTGGTCTGGCGCAATTGGGCGTTGACCTGCGCCGCCGTGACGCCAAGCGATTGCAGTTTGACGGGATCGAGCATGACCCGGATTTCACGGCTGACGCCACCGCCACGAAACACGCCGGACAGGCCGGAAATGGTCCGTAATTGTTTGGCAATATCATTGTCGACGAACCAGCTGAGCTGTTCGAGCGTGAGGTCGGTAGCCTCGACCGCGAAATACGCGATGGGCTTGTCCGAGGTGTCCATCCGGGTGATTTGTGGTTCCAATATCCCATCGGGCAGATCTGCCCGGATGTTGGATATGGCATCGCGCACATCGTTCACCGCCCGATCAATCGGGGTGCCAATGGTGAATTGCACCATTGTCATCGATACGCCTTCGCGCGCGGCTGAATTGACCTCGTCCACGCCTTGCAGGCTGCGGACGGCGGCTTCCACCTTTTGCGTGACCTGTGTTTCAAGCTCGGTCGGTGCGGCGCCCGGCTGGGCGATCATGATCTGCGCCATCGGGAATTCGACGTCCGGGTCCTGATTGACGTCCATCCGCAGAAAGGCGGAGATCCCCATCGCCATCAGCGCGACGAACAGCACCAGCGGCGGGATCGGGTTGCGGATCGACCATGCCGAGATGTTCCGGAAGCTCATTTTGCGCCGCCTTCGGCCTTTGCGCGGACCGGCAAGACTTTTTCGCCGGGGTTCAGGAAAGCGCCTGCCAGCACCACGACCTGTTCAGTGCCATTCAGTCCTTCGGTGACCGCAATGCCGCGATCTGTCACTGCGCCGATTTTGATCGCGCGGCGCTGCGCCTTGTTATCGGCGTCGATAATATAGACAAAGCTGGCCTGTTCATCCCCTTGCACCGCCGATTCAGGCACCAGCGGCAAGGCCGCCATGCCCGCGACGAGCCGTGCGGCGGCAAATCCGCCGGGGCGCAGTTGCGGATCATAAGACAAAGCGATGCGGGCAATGCCTTGCCGGGTCTGCGGGTCGATGACCGGGGCGACCTGCCACACTTCGCCGTTAAAGCTGCGGTCCGAACCGACCGGCGTCACGCTGGCGCGATTGCCGACGGACAGCCGGATGAGATCGGATTCCGCGAGCCGGGCCAGCAATTCGATTTCACCGCTTTTGGCGAGGCGGAACAAGGTGCCCGAGCCGGGGCTGACGACCTGCCCGGGTTCGGCCTTGCGTTCGAGCACCAGCCCTGCCGCCGGGGCGCGGATGTCGAGCCTGCCGATGCGGGCGATGATTTCGCCATATTGGGCGCGGGCGATATCGCGTGTCGCGGTTTTGCGGTCGATATCGGCCTTGGACACAAATCCTCGGCTTTGCAGCGACAAGGCGCGGTCGAGTTCGGCCTGCGCCAGCGCGATGCTGGCGCGCAATTGGCGGGCCTGTTGTTCTTGCACCGAGCGTTCGATGGTGGCGAGTATCTGACCGGCGACGACCCAATCACCCGGTTCGACCAGCACGCGCGCGATCATCCCGCCTTCGCCTGCGATGCCGACCGGCATTTCGCGGCGGGCGGCAAGGGTGCCGGTCGCGCTGATCACCGTTTCGACCATGTCCCGGCCCGGCACTATGACGGTGACGGTTTGCGGCATCGGCGCGCGCGGTGCATCCTGACTTGCGGTAAGGAGCTTGACCAACACCAACGCGGCAACCAGCAAGCCCAGCCCGATCAGGCCGAATATCTTGTAGCGGCGCTGCAACGCGGCGCGGGCATCGTGCTGGTCATCATCTTCGGCACCAACCGGTTGCATGGAGGAAAAGCCTTTTTCGAAATTCATCACTGTTTCTGCCCGTTAGGCTATATACGGTGACGGATGCCGCACTGCATCAATCCCTATATGAACTGTGTTGCGACCATATAGCAGTGCGCCACGCCCTGCAATGCCAGTTCCGGCGGCAGTTGATGAATTTGGTGTAATCCAGCTTGTTCAGCCACGGTTGATCTGTGATGTTGCAAGCAGGATGTCGGAGATTGGGACAATACTGCCCGATCATGGCGCGTGGAAAGGCGTAAATAATGATGCGAACTGGAAAAAAAGCCTGTGGGTTGGCGTTCATGATATCGAGCATGATCGCATTTGGCCCGGTAGCGGCGCAAAGTCCGATGATGGTGCCACCACCGCCGATGGGGCCGCATATCGGCACGCGGCTGGAGATCAGCGCCGAGGCGAGCGTGACGCGGGTGCCGGATCAGGTCCAGATTTCCGCCGGGGTGACGACGCAGGCGCCAACGGCACAGGCAGCATTATCGGCCAATGCCGAACGCATGGCGCGGGTGATTGCCGCCCTGAAGAAGGCGGGCATTGACGATAAGTCGATCCGCACCGCATCGATCAACCTCAGTCCGCAATATCATTATGTCGAACAGCAGCCGCCGATCATCACCGGCTATCAGGCGAGCAATCAATTGAGCGTTGTCTTTCGCAATGTGGCCAAGGCGGGCGCGATCCTTGATGCACTGGTTGCCAATGGCGCGAATCAGATCAATGGACCGAGCTTTGGCCTGAGCGATAATGAGGCGGCGCTGGATGAGGCGCGGGTCGCGGCAATTCGCAAGGCGCGCGCGCGGGCCGAACTTTATGCCGGGGCGACCGGCCTGAAGGTCAAGCGGATCATATCGATCAGCGAAGGCGGCGGCGGCCCGGTCTATCCACAGCCAATGGTCGCCATGTCGGCACGGGCGGACAAGGCCGAAACCATGATCCAGCCCGGCGAACAGGCTGTATCTGTGACAGTGTCAGTTGCATTCGAGCTGGAATAAGGGAAATATCGACATGATGCCGATGGGCGCTGCGCCCATTTGGTTGTTGCGTTTTATGATATCACTGCGGGAAGAGAAAATGACACGTAAAATTGCGCTGATGACCTTGTTGGCCGCATCGATGCTCGCCACCGCCTGCAATACTGTGCGCGGTGTTGGCCGGGACGTGCAGTCGGTCGGCAAGGCGGTCGAAAAAACGACGAATTGATCGATTTTACTGCGGGCCAATCGGTCACGTAGAAAAAATGGCCCCGGACCATAAGGGTGCCGGGGCCATTGAGTGCGGTGTAAGTTAGTGGCGTGAGAATTAGATCAGCGCAGCAGGTTCATCACACCCTGCTGGCTTTGATTGGCCTGCGCCAACATGGCGGTCGATGCCTGAGAGAGGATCTGGGCGGCGGCCAATTTCGTCGATTCCATCGAAAAATCTGCATCTTCAATCCGCGACTTTGCTTCCGTCAGATTGGTGACGGTGGACGTCAGATTATTGACGGTGATTTCAAGCCGGTTCTGCACCGCACCGAGATTGGCGCGTTCGGTGGCGACCGTCTGAATGCCGGTGTCGATCAGGCCCAATGCTGTGGCGGCGCCTGCGGCAGTCGAGATATCGACAACGTTGACGCCAAGGCCGCTCGAGGTCAGATCGGCGATGGTGATGTTGATGTTTTCGCCGCTATTGGTGCCGGTCTGAATGTCGAGATCGGCGCTGCCATCGAGCAATTGCGTGCCGTTGAAATCGGTGCGGCCCGAAATATCGCCGACCTGCGACAATAAAGCCGTGACTTCTGATTGCAGGGCGGTGCGATCGGTCGAGGTCGCGGTGCCGTTCGACGACTGGATCGCCAATTCGCGCATGCGTACCAGAATGTTGGAAATTTCGCCCATTGCGCCATCGGCGGTCTGTGAGAGCGAGATGCCGTCGCCAGAGTTGCGGATCGCCTGATTCATGCCGCGGACCTTGGCGTCCATACGGGTGGCAATGGCGAGACCGGCGGCATCATCCTTTGCGCCGTTGATGCGCTTGCCGCTGGACAGGCGTTCCATGGCGGTGGAGAGCGAGTTGGAGGCGGCGCGCGAGCTGTTCTGGGCCCGGAGTGCGCTCACATTCGTGTTGATGACGGTCATAAAGAGTCCTTTCCGACATATTGAAGCTGTGACTGAAATGGTGGCTGAATATTGCTGGGCTGCCCAAGTTCGGGTGAACAGCCTCACCAGCAGTAACGGCAGGCCCGTGATGGGGTTTAGCGCGGCCGTTCGATTTCAATGATTTGCCGCGTCGGGAAATTGGCGACGGGGGGGGCACGCTGTTGTGACGCGGCTGAAACACAAGAGAAATCCGCCTATTCATCGGATTGGCACGGGCTTTGCATTTTTGGCGGCAGGGGCAATTCCGCCTGACCAAAGCAGATGTACCGCTCATCATGTCCACGATAGATTCGTCCCGGCTGTTGCAGATGCGCAGCACGATCCTGAACCAGAACAGCGCGTTGCAGCGTGCGGCTGGTCATGGCGTGGAAACCGGCGGCGGTTCGACCTTTGCGGCCAATATGGGCGATGCGCTGTCGGCGGTGAACGCGCAGCAAAGCAAGGCGGCAGAATTGAGCGCATCCTATGAACGCGGGGACACCAATGACATTGTGCAGGTGATGGTGGAGCGTCAAAAAGCGTCCATCGGCTTTGAAACGACCCTGCAAGTCCGCAACAAATTGCTGTCCGCGTATCGCGACGTCATGAATATGCCGGTGTAAGAGATGGCTGACGGCGACATCCTGCCTGCGGTTGCTTCATCCGCATCCGACAATGGCCGCGCCGCATTGAAAGGCGATCCGTTGGCTGCGCTGCGCCAGATCGGTCGCCAGCCTGCGGTGCAGCGCGCGCTACCCGCGCTTGGCCTGTTGGGCGCGACGGCGTTGGCGGCCCTTGCGTATTGGGGGCTGCAAAGCCCGGCGCAGACGCCGATTTTTCAGGGTCTGGCCGATGCCGACAAGGCGGCAGTCGCCGAAGCCTTGCAAGGTGCAGGCATTGCCTATGAGATCAACACCGGCACCGGCACCATCGACGTGCCGGAAGATGATGTGCAGCGCGCCCGGATCATGCTCGCGGCGCAAGGCCTGCCCAAGGCCGCGCCGAGCGGCGATGCGTTGATTGCCAAGCTGCCGATGGGATCGAGCCGGGCGGTCGAGGATGAAACCTTGCGCGGCGCGCGGGAGATGGACCTTGCCCGCACAATCGAGGGGATCGAGGTGGTGAAAACCGCACGCATCCACCTTGCGGTCGCCGAGCCATCGGTATTTTTCCGTGATCAGGCCCAGCCTGCCGCGTCGGTGATGTTGACGCTGCAACCGGGGCGCACCTTGTCGACGGCGCAGGTGCGGGCGATCCGTCACCTTGTCGCCTCATCGGTGCCGGGGCTATCGGCGGCGCAGGTGTCGATCATCGATCAATCGGGCGCGTTATTGTCGCAGGACGATGCGGCGGAAAATCCCGCGTTTCAGTTGCAGATGAAGATGGAGGAGCGCTATCGCCAAGCGCTGATCGCGTTGTTGTCCCCGATTTTGGGGGCGGATAATTTCACCACCGAGGTGCATGCCGATATCAATCTGGCGGAAAGCCAGTCGACCCGAGAAACCTATCCCAAGGACGACAGGGCGTTGCGGCGGGAAGAAGGCACGTCTAACGCCTCTGGCCAGTTGCCCGCTGGCGGTATTCCCGGTGCATTGGCCAACCAGCCGCCACCGGCCACCAATCTCGCCAATACGCCGGGTGGGACTGCGCTTGCCGCTGGCGCCACGGGGGAACAGCAAAAGGCCGAGACCTATGATCGGACTTTTGATGTCGGGCGGGAAATTTCCGTCACCCATCAGCCGCAAGGCCAGTTGGCGCGGTTGACGGTGGCGGTTGCGCTGCGCGACCCGCCGGGGGCCAAGCCACGCACGCCGCAGGAAATCGCAGCGCTCGATGCGTTGGTCAAGGGCGCGGTCGGTTTCAATGCCCAGCGCGGCGATGTGGTGGCGATCAATTCACGCGCCTTTGCGCCGGTGGCTGTCGAGGAACGCAATTTCTGGGATGCGCCATGGTTCATGCCGATGGTCCGTCAGGCAGGCGCGGTGTTGGTGGCGCTGTTATTATTGTTCTTTGTCGGACGCCCGATGTTGAAAACGATGAAGGCCCGTGCCGCCGAACGGCGCGAGGCGGCAGAGATTGAGCGCAATCTGCTGGCGGCGAGCGATGGTCTGTTACCGTCCTCATCACCGGCCAAGCAGGATGTGACGATCGATATGATCGCCTCTGCCCCCGGTTATGAAGAGCGGGCGGCGCTGGTGCGGTCGTTCGTCCGTCAAAATCCTGACCGCGCGGCGCTGATCGTCCGTCAATTGATGGAGGGGCGCAAGGATGGCTGATGAGACGCCTTCCGCAGAAATGACAGCCGATGCCGCGCAGGTCAGTGGCCGCGATGTCGCGGCGATCCTGATGATGTTGCTGGAGGAGGGGGATGCTGCCGCGATCCTGCGCCAGCTCGATCCCGATATGGTGCGCGATCTCGGTGCGGCGATGCTGGACGTTGCACATGCAGGCGAAGAGGTGATTCAGGATGCGCTTGGTCGATTTGTCGATGCGACCCAAGAGATCAGCGAACTCGCCGCCACTGCCGAACCACGGGTGCGCAGTGTTATGAACGCCGCCCTTGGCGCGGTCAGGGCCGATAATATTCTGGCGACCATCGCACCGCGTTCCAGTGCGGCCACCCTTGAAATGCTGCGCTGGATGGAGCCGGAGGTGATCGCCGAGATATTGGCCGAGGAACATCCGCAGGTCGCCGCGATTATTCTCGCCGTCTTGACGCCAGAGGCGGCGGCGGTGGCGCTGGAGCCGCTGGACGACAATCATCAGGCCGATCTGGCATGGCGCGCGGCACGGCTGGAAAATGTGCCCGCAGAAGCGATTGCCGAGCTGGAAATCATTCTTGCGCATGCCGCCGACCGTCCGGGGCGCAAACCCGGCATGCGGCTGGGCGGCAAGAATGAGGTCGCCCGCATCTTCAATACGATGAAAAAGCCGGTGGGCGAGCGGGTGCTGAAATCGCTGAAGAAGAAGGACAAGATTCTAGGGCAAGCGATCGAAGATGAGATGTTCGTGTTCGAGGATCTGAACGAACTCGATGCCAAGGCCTTGGGCGCGGTGTTGCGTTCGGTCGATGCGGCGACCTTGGGGCTGGCGCTGAAAGGTGCGGATCAGGCGCTGATTGATCGGATGCTGGGATCGATGTCGGCGCGCGCGGCGGAATCGATCCGCGACGAAATGGCCGAGTCCGGTCTCGTCAAACGGGTCGAAGTCGAAGAAGCGCAAAAGCAGATCGTCGGCGTGGCGCGTCAATTGGCGGCAAGCGGCGAGATCATGCTGGGTGCGCCGGGGGATGATTATGTCTGACCCCAACAAAAATACCCGCCCATCCCGCATCGCCATTACCGCCTTGCCTTTGGCGATGGGCCGGTTCAGGCCACAACAATCTGGCGGGATGCCTGAGGCAGCGGTCCTGACACCGCCCGCCGCGCCCACGCGCGAAGTCGAGATCGACGCCGCCTATCAGCGCGGCGATGCGGCGGGCCTTGCCGATGCCCATCAGGAAATGGCGGTGGAACGGACGCGCCTGCTGGCGCTGGTTGCCAGTGCCGAGGCGCTGCGCAATGAGCCGAGCGAAGAACTGGCGCAGTTGATTGCCGAGACGGTCGAACGGCTGGTGACCCAGATTATTGGCGAAGTTCCCATCGATGGCCCGCAATTGCGACGCCGTGCCGAGGCGGCGGCCCGACTGATCGGGGATTGCGATGCGGCGCGCACCTTGTGGCTGCACCCGGATGACATGGCGTTGATCGAACAGGCCCCAATGGGCCTGACGTTGATGGCCGACCCCAAGGCCGATCCGGGATCGATCCGGATCGATTGTTCCGCGGGTTGGATCGAACATGGCACCGCCCTCTACCTCGATGCCCTTCGGGCCGAATTAGGATTGAAAGGAATCGATGAATGACCGGACGGTTGATGATGTCAGGCGAATTGTTGCTGGATGGGGTCGATCTGGCCCATGCCGCGCCACGTCGGATTGGCACGCTGATTGCCCATGAAGGTCAGGTATTGGAGGCCGAGGGACTGGATCAGCCGCTTGGCACCAATGTGCAGATCGCGACCAGCCAAGGCGGCAGCGTGCGCGGCGAGGTTGTGGGATTTCATGCGCGGCGCAGCCTCATCCAGAGTTTTGATAATGATGCGCCTTTTGCTGCGGGTGCTGCCGTGACGCCGATGGGGCAGGGTGGGCAGGTGGCCTGTGGCCATGGCCTGTTGGGCCGGGTGATCGATGCCCATGGCGCGCCGCTGGATGGGCGACCGCCAGTGTCGACCCGTTATACCTGGCCGTTGGCGGGCAAGCGTTCGAACCTGCTCAACCGTGGCCGGGTGGTGACGCCGTTCGATGTCGGCGTGCGCGCGATCGATGCGTTGTTGACGATGGGTGAGGGCCAGCGCGTGGCGTTGGTCGCCGGGTCCGGCGTCGGCAAATCGGTGTTGATGGGGCAGATGCTGGCCGGGGTCGATTGCGATGTCGTTGTCATCGGCCTGATTGGCGAACGCGCACGGGAAGTCAGCGATTTCGTCGAGACCAAGCTGGATGCGCGGTTGCGCCCGCGTGCGGTGGTGGTGGCGGTGCCAGCGGATCATCCGCCATTGCTGCGGATCCGGGCGGCGATGCGGGCGACCGCCATTGCCGAGTTTTTCCGCCATGAAGGCAAGCGCGTCTTTCTGATGATCGACAGCCTGACCCGCGTCGCCCATGCCCAGCGCGAGATCGGTCTTGCCTTGGGTGAACCGCCGACGATGAAGGGCTATCCGCCGTCCGCGCTCGCGCTCATCCCCCGGCTGATCGAACGCGCGGGCGCGGATCGGGATACCGGCGGATCGATCACGGCGGTTTATACCGTGCTGGCCGATGGCGGGGACAATGACGATCCGGTGGTCGATTCCGCGCGCGCGATTGTCGATGGCCATTTCATCCTGTCCCGGCATTTGGCCGAACAGGGCGTATATCCGGCGATAGATATTGCCCGGTCATTATCGCGGACCATGGTCGATGTGATCGATGAGGATCATCTGGCGGCGGCGGCGCGGTTTCGCCAGCTTTGGGCCGCCTATGAGGAAAATCGCGATCTGGTGATGATGGGGGCCTATGTCGCCGGGAGCGATCCGGTGGTCGATCTCGCCATATCGCGGCGCACCGACATGACCGGTTTTATCGCGCAACCGCGTCATCAGCAGGTCGATTACAACACGGCGCGCGCTCAGTTGATTGAAGGCTTTGGCGCATGACCAGCCCGACCGAAAAACGCGCGCGTTTGTTGCGGCTGCGCATGATCGAACGCCGACAGGCCGAAATCCGCATGGCCCGTGCCGGGGCGACGCTGCAAGGGCTGGAGGCGATTGCTGCCCGGCTGGAGACGCTGCGGGCCGAGTTGGTGCCGGACATACAGGTCCAGCCCGGCGTCGTGATCCGCGCGATGGCCGATATGCAATTGCGGCTGGAGGCGGCGGCGCATGAGTTGAAGGTCTCGCTCAAGACCGCGCGGGCGGCGTTCGAGCATGAGGCCGACCGGCGCAACCATGCTGCTCTTCGCGAAGATGGCGCAGAGCGACTGCATGACGCCGCCTTGGCACAGGATGAACTATTGGCCGAACGCCGCGTCGATGCGCAGCGGATCGCGCCTGCGCGCACACGGAGAAACGGACAATGATGATGGCGAATTCTTCCCTTTTTGGTGCTGGCACGCCTGCACCTGCTCCGGTTACCAGCTTGTCGGTGCCCGTGGCGGCAACTGGCACCATGGCGTCGATTGCGCATGGAGGCGCAGCCCCGCAACCGGCCACTGAAACCGGCGCAGTCGCGGCCACTGCCCCGGATTTTGCGGCGCTGCTGGCATTGAATATTCTGGGTGCCATGCCCGATGCTGCATTACCCGGCGCTGCATCAACCGATGGCGGGGCGGATATGAGCGGGGACGCTGGGCAGGACGATGGCTTGCCAGCGGACACATCACAAGAACCATTGGCGATGGCGTTGCTGGCGTTGAATGGGGTCGTGTTGCCGATGACCAGCCTTGCGCCAGTATTGGCACCATTGCCGACCTTGCCATCGTCACCCCATGCAAATGATGCGGCAGCGGGCATGACCTTATCCGCCACATCAGCCGCAACAGGGACGACGGCAACCGCACTCAACGCATTGGCGGCATCATCGCCCGATGCGATGGCGATGCTTATGCCGAAAATCGGTGAGATATCGCCTGCGGGTGGCGGCTTGGTCAATGCGCCGGTGGCCATAAGCGTGCCGGAGATGTCGCCCGACCTGCCAGCGGCGGCGATATTTGACAATAGCGGCCAGCCGCAGTGGCGCGTTGCGTTGGTGGATGGCGTATTGCCTGCGCCTGCGTCCAGTGCTGCGTCGGATGCGGGTTTGCCGCTTGACGTCATGCCTGCTGCCATGCCCGCCCCGATTGTGCCAGCCCCGGCTGCGACCCGTGCCAAAATGGCGAATGGACCATCCGTGCCAGCGGCGGCCTTGCCCGATCCGGCAGGCCCCCTTGCCGTCACGTCCGATGTATCGGCGGGCAAGACCGGGGCATCGGCGACGGGCCTGTCGGACGCTGCCGCGTCGCGCTTGCCCGAATTCACTGCGCCCGTATCTGGTCCTCAACCGGCATCATTGAATATGACGGTATCCGGCATCGCGGTCGCCCGCGCGGACGTGGCCATGCCGTCAACCGATCCCGCGTTGGGCGAAGCGGTTGCGGTGCAATTGCCGGTTGAACGCCAGCTCGATCTGGCACGGCATGATCGTTGGGTGAATGACCTTGCCCGCGATATTGCGGCGTCCGCTGGCAGCGATGGCAAAATGTCGTTCCGCCTCGATCCGCCGCAGCTTGGTCGTTTGGCGGTGATGTTGCAGCAAGGCGAGGCCGGTCTGTCGGTCCGGCTTGATGCTGAAACGGCAGAGGCGACCCAAATCATCTCACAGGCCCAGCCCCGGCTGATGGAAGACCTGCGCCAGCAAGGCGTACGTATCGCAGATGCGTCCGTTGGCACGCAAACGGGCCAGCACCAGAATCAGAGCCAGCACCAGAATCAACAGCAGAATCAGGGCCATCAGGGCCAGAATCTGGCGCAGGCCAATAGCGGCCAGCAAGACCAGCCTCGCCAGCAGAGCCGCACATTCGATCTGAACGGCGATCAGCCCGTCCCGCAGGCGGAGACCAACAAGGCCGCGCCCGTTGCCGACGCCCATGGCCGGGTGGCCTGATCCGATCATGAGGATATGAAGAATGAGTAAGGCAAAGACCAAGGACGAAACGGCGGATGCCAAGCCCAAGGGAGGCAAGGCGAAGAAGTTCCTGTTGATCGGGGTGGGCGCGATCATTTTGTTGGGGGCGGGCGTGGGCGCGGGCCTTTATGCGACCGGCAGTGGCATGGTCGCCAAGCATGAGCCGGAAGACCCCAATCGCCCGAAATTGGTCAAGCGCAGCGAAGAGCCTGCCGAAGCAGGCGGCGAAGGCGGCGAGGGCAAGGCACCGGAACCCAAAGTCGGCACGATCACGACCAAAACCGATGCCTCGCCCAAAGAGGCACGCGAATATGAAGTGACCTATTTTCCGATTGATCAGACGTTCACCGCCAATTTGTCGGATGGCAGTGGTTTTGTGCAGGTCGGTTTGAGCCTTGCGACCTATTTCGATGGCAAGGTGATCGCCAATATCAATCGTCAGATGGTGCCGATCCGGTCCGCGGTGTTGATGGTGCTGTCCGAACAGGATGCGACGGTGTTGTCGAGCGTGCAGGGCAAGCATGAATTGCAGCGCAAGCTGACGGACGCAATCAACCATATCCTGCGCGAGAAGGAAGGCTTTGGCGGCATCGACAATGTCTATTTCACCAATCTGGTGATTCAATGAACATGGATCAGGGTCTGGATCAGGCTGTGGCGGCGGATGCGCCTCCGGCGATTTCGCTGGTGCGGCGCAATGGCCAGCCCGCGGCCCTGCCCGGACTAGGGCCGGTGATAGAACGTTTTAATCTGGGCTTGCGTCACCAGATCGCCGCCATTGCCAATATGCCCCCGGTGATCCGGGCGGATGCGATGCGGCAGTTGCGGTTCGAAGATTGGCAGGCAGGGGTCGCTGCCGATCGGATCGCGCTTCACTGCAGCCTCGCCAATGGCAAGCTCACCGCCTATTTGATGGTGCCGGTGCCATTGGTGATCGGCTTGGTCGATCTCTTTTATGGCGGCGATGGGGCCGTTCATGCAACACGGCCACAATTGACGGCGGCAGAATATCGGCTGGCGGAGCGGTTGGCGGATGAGAGCTGCCGGGTGCTCGCCGCCGCATGGCGACCGATCACGGAATTGCGGTCCGAGCGCGCGAAGGTCGAGGCGGACATCGCGCGACTGACGATGTGCCGCGCCGATGATCCGGTCATTGTCCAGCCGCTTGAACTTCGTTGTGCCGCGCTGGGCGTGCATGAACTCGAACTGGTGTTCGACATGGGGCAATTATCGGCATGGCCGGTGCTGGCCCGCGATCCCAATCATGCCGCTGCCCCTCGTATCGACCGAGCCGCGCGCGACCGCATGTTGGCGGCGCTGATGCAGGTTCGGCTACCGGTCAAGACCGTCTTTACCCGGCCTGAATTGCCGCTGTCGCAATTGATGACGTTGCAGGTGGGCGACATCATTCCGATCACCTTGCCCCAATTTATCCCCGTGACCGTGGCCAAGCGCATTTTTGCCCATGGCACATTGGGTGAAGCCAATGGCCATGCCGCCATTCGCATCGCCCGGATCGAACCGATTGCTGCCCAATCTCTGCCTGAAGGACTATTTCGCCATGAGTGATCTGACCGAAGCCCCCGGTGTTGCCGATATCGTGACGGCGGCGCCTGCGCCGGACCATAATCTTGAACTGCTGGCCGGGGTGTCGCTCCGTCTGTCGGTCGAGGTCGGCTCGGCGTCGATCCGGCTGTCCGAATTGCTCGCTTTGTCAGAAGGCAGCGTGGTCCAGCTTGATCGCGAGGCCGATGATCTGCTCAATATTTTCGCCAATGGCACGCTGATCGCCAAGGGCGAGGTGATCGCCACCAATGGTCGTTACGGCATTCGCGTGGTCGAGGTCGTGTCGTCCGATCGTCGCATGGTCGGGATGGAGCGACGTTCATGATGTTCGATTATATCCTGCGGGTGTTGATCCTGCTGCCATTGGTAGCTGGGCTTGCCTGGGGTTCGCTCTGGTTATGGCGCAAGTTGCAGATGGGCCTGCCGACGGTGGCTAAGGATGCGCGGCCGGCGCGGGTGGTCGGGGTGGTGCCGATGGGGCCGCAGGCCAAATTGGCAGTCGTCGATTTCCACGGGCGCGAATTGTTGCTGGCGGTATCGCGCGGGCAGATCAGCTTGCTGGCCGAACAGGCTTTGGGCGATTTTCATGACTGAGCGGCCATTATTGCCGCTGTTACTGCTGCCCATATTGGCGGCGCTGTGTATGGCGTCTCCTGTCTGGGCGGCATCCCCCGCGCCGGAGCCGACATTGGGCGGGGCGCTCGCATCGCTGTCGGGCGATGGCAAGCCGTTGAGCCTGTCGCTCCAATTGCTGCTGCTGATGGGGTTGCTGACGATCCTGCCGTCATTGCTGTTGATGATGACGAGCTTCACCCGCATTCTCATTGTGCTGTCGATCCTGCGTCAGGCCTTGGGCCTGCAACAGACGCCGCCCAATCAGGTGCTGGTCGGCCTGTCGCTGTTTCTATCGATGTTCGTGATGCAGCCTGTCATCTCCCGGATCAATACGCAGGCGCTGGGACCCTATCAGGCGCAGCAGATCGGGATCGACAAGGCGGTGGCGGTGACCGGCCATGAATTGCATGGCTTCATGATGGCGCAGACACGCAAGACTGACCTTGGCATGTTCGCCAGTCTCGCCCGCGCGCAGCCATTCGCATCTGTGCAAGAGGTACCGTTTTCGATCCTTGTCCCGGCTTTTGTCACCAGTGAATTAAAGACCGCCTTTCAGATCGGTTTCCTGATTTTCCTGCCGTTTCTGATTATCGATCTGGTGGTGGCATCGGCCTTGATGTCGCTCGGCATGATGATGTTGTCGCCGACAATCATATCCATGCCATTCAAATTGCTGCTGTTCGTGCTGGTCGATGGCTGGGCGCTGACGATGGGGTCACTCGCTGGCTCGTTTCAGGTGAGCTGAGATGGACACCGATTATTTCATCGGCGTCGCGCAACAGGCCTTATGGGTGCTGGCCTTGGCATCTGTCCCGATCCTCTTGCCTGCGCTGATCGCGGGGGTGGTATTGGGTATGGTGCAGGCCGCGACCTCGATCAACGAGACGACCCTGTCCTTTGTCCCCAAGCTGATTGTCGTGGCCCTGTGCCTCGCCATTTTCGGGGGCAGCATTCTGGTGCTGTTGATGGATTTCACGCGCGAGATGTTCGACCGGATACCGGATCTGGCCCGTTGATCCCTCATAGTCTTGCTACGTTAGAGCCGATGTTGTTGTCGCTGATGTTGGCGTTGTTGCGGCCCGGCGCGGCGTTTCTGGCGGCCCCTGTATTCGGCATGCCCGCTGTGCCTGTGGTCTTGCGCCTTGTGATCGCGGTGGCGCTCGGTTTGCCCGGCATGACATTGGCCGGGGTCGCACCGCCCGCTGCCGGGATTGTGTCGCTATCGGGGCTGTTGTTTATCATGGGCGAGGTGATCTGCGGCCTTGCCTTCGGCTTTGCCGTGCAGATCGGCTTTGCCGCTGCCCTGTTGGGAGGCGAGTTAATCAGCAATAATATGGGGCTTGGCTTTGCCTCGATGCACGACCCGATTGCGGGCCATTCCAGCCCGGCGGTCGGCCAGTTGATGACGATCCTTGCGACCTTTCTCTTTTTCGCGAGCGATGGCCATCTCCAGTTCGCGCGGATCATTGCCGAGAGCTATCAGGCGGTGCCGCCCGGCGGCGCATGGCCATCGCGCAATGTCTTGATGGGGCTGGTGCAATTTGGCGGACTGGTGTTTTCAGCGGGCCTGTCGATTGCGCTGCCGGTCGGTTTTGCCTTGGTGCTGGTGCAGGTCATCATGGGGATTATCGGCCGGTCCGCCCCATCGCTAAACCTGTTTGCCGTCGGCATGCCAGTGGCGTTGATCGCCGGGGTCGTGCTGATGGCGGCGACATTACCGGCGATGGCCGAGGGTATTTCCCGCGCATTATCGGCGGCGCTAGCGCACGCAGCCGGTCTGGCGAAAGGCTGAACATGTCGGACGCGCCGGATAAGGATCAGCAAAGTGAAGCCCCTACCCAAAAACGCCGCGACGAGGCGGCGAAAGAGGGCGATGTCTTACAATCGAAAGAGCTTGGCATTGCGCTGGTGATGGCGGCGGCGGCGGGTTGGCTGGTGTTGCTGGGACCGGTCTTTGTCGATGCCTGCGCCCAATCATTGCGACAGGGCCTATCGGTACGGGCGGAGGATATTGCCCATTTCGCCCCCGGCACGCGGCTGGTGCGGTTGATCGGCCCGGTGATCTGGCCATTGTTCGGGTTGTTCTTGATGGCGCTGCTCGCGACGATAGCTGGCCCGGTGTTGTTGGGTTCGGCAGGATTTCGCGGCTCGGCCATTGGTTTCAAGGCAAGCCGGATGAGCCCGATGAGCGGGTTGAAGCGTATGTTCGGCATGCATGGCCTGATGGAATTGGGCAAGGCGTTGGCCAAGACGCTGTTGCTGGGGGCCATTGGCTGGTGGTTCGTGTCGGATGCGATGCGGGTGTTTCCGGCGCTTGCAATGCAGGATTTGTCGGGTGCGATCCGGGCGATGGGGCAGATGCTGGCGCAGGCGGTGATGGCGCTCGTGATCGGTATCGTGCTGATTGCGGGGATCGATGTCCCGATGCAGATATTCCAGCGCATGGCCCGTTTGCGGATGTCGCGCGAACAGGTGAAGCAGGAAATGCGCGAAAGCGAGGGCGCGCCCGAATTAAAACAGGCGCAACGCCAACGCCAGCACGCGTTGTTGGCGGGTTCGGCGCGCAAGGCGGTGGCGGAGGCGTCGGTTGTGCTGACCAACCCGACCCATTTTGCGGTGGCGCTGCGCTATCGCCCCGGCATTGATGCTGCCCCGGTTGTCGTCGCGCGCGGGCGTGGCGAGGTGGCGCTCGCCATCCGCGAATTGGCGCGCAAGGATCATATCCCGACGCTTGAATATCCGCAGTTGACCCGCGCCATTTATTTCACGTCACGCGCGGGGCAGGTGATCTCGGAAGATTTGTTCCTCGCGGTGGCGACGATCCTGTCGTTCGTGTTCCGGTTGGACGCTGCGATGGGCGGTGCGATGCCGATGCCGCAGGTCAGCGTCCCCGATGGCAAACGCTTCGATGAACATGGCCGTCCTGCGGCTGGGCGCTAAATCACGACATGGCCCCGCTTGAATCGTTGACATCGCGCGCGACTTGGCTCATTGGACCGGCACACCATGCCATGCCGCATGCATGCGAGGCCCGATGGCGGAGTGGTGACGTAGCGGACTGCAAATCCGCGCA
>DITW01000079.1 GCA_002422945.1 Sphingomonadales bacterium UBA6174
CCATGTTGACGTCGATGATCTGCGCACCGTTTTCCACCTGTTGCCGCGCGACGTCCACGGCCTTGGCATAATCGCCTGCCATGATCAGCTTTTTGAACGCGGCAGAGCCGGTGACATTGGTGCGTTCGCCGATATTGACGAAATTGGCGGAGGAAGAGCTGGTCATATAATGTCCGTTCAATACGGGAAATGCAGGTCGAGAATCAGGCCGCGATGGTCATCGGTTCCAGCCCGGCGAGATGGGTCAGCACCGGCGGGTGGCTGATTTCGCGGGGCTTGAGACCGGTCACGGCCTTGGCGATGGCGGCGATATGCGCGGGCGAGGAGCCGCAGCAACCGCCCAGCACATTGACCTGACCATGATCCGCCCATTCGCGCACCAAGGCGGCGGTTTGCGCCGGGAGTTCGTCATATTCGCCAAGATCATTGGGCAGGCCCGCATTGGGGTAGATCATGATCAGCGTGTCGGCGATATCGGAGAGCACGCGCACATGCGGGCGGAGTTGTTCCGCGCCGAAGGAGCAATTGAGGCCGATGGTCACCGGCTTGGCATGGCGCACCGCATACCAGAACGCCTCGACCGTATGGCCGGACAGGTTGCGGCCCGACAGATCGGTCAGCGTCATCGACAGCATGATCGGAATATCGTGGCCAAGCGTGTCTTGCGCCTCCAGCACGGCCATGATGCCGGCCTTGGCATTCAACGTGTCGAACACGGTTTCGATCAGGATGAAATCGACCCCGCCTTCGACCAAGGCGTCGATCTGTTCACGATAGACGTTCTTCAGCGTGTCGAAGTCGATTTCGCGATAGCCCGGATCATTGACGTCGGGCGACAGAGACAGGGTCTTGTTGGTTGGGCCGACGCAACCGGCGACAAAGCGCGGGCGACCGTCCTTGGCTTCATATTCATCCGCCGTGCGGCGCGCGAGCCTGGCCGATTCGACGTTCAGCCGGTGGACGAGATGTTCCGCCCCATAATCGGCCTGGCTGATCTGGGTGGAGGAAAAGGTGTTGGTCGAGATGATGTCGGAGCCTGCATCGAGATAGGACCGGGTAATCTTTTCGATCACGTCCGGGCGGGTCAGGATCAAAATGTCGTTATTGCCCTTTTGATCATGGCTGAGGCCGAGATCGCCGGCGTAATCCTCTTCTTTCAGGCCGAAGCCCTGAATCTGGGTGCCCCATGCGCCATCTGTCATCAGGACGCGCTTGGCGGCTTCGGCGAACAGTTTTTCGCGGGCGCTGGTCATGCGGTTTTCTCCTGCGGGTGCTTGGAACGGATGCCGAGCAAATGGCAAATGGCGTAGGATAATTCGGCCCGGTTGAGGGTGTAGAAATGGAACTGGCGCACGCCGCCCGCATAGAGATTGCGGCACATTTCGGCGGCAAGCGTTGCGGCGACCAACTGGCGCGCGCCGGGCAGATCGTCCAGCCCTTCGAACAGGCGATCCATCCATGCCGGGATTTCCGCGCCGCATTGCTGGGCGAATTTGCGGGCCTGCGCGACATTCGACACCGGCAGAATGCCGGGGACGATGTCGGCGGTGATCCCGGCGGCCAAGGCGCGATCCTGAAAGCGGAAGAACGCTTCTGGCGAGAAGAAGAATTGGGTGATGGCGCGGGTTGCGCCTGCGTCGATCTTCGCCTTCAAATTGGCGAGGTCGGCTTCCGGGCTGATCGCTTCCGGATGGGTTTCCGGATAGGCGGCGACCGAAATTTCGAACGGTGCGATGTCGCGCAAACCGCGCACGAGATCGGCGGCGCTGGCATAGCCTTGCGGGTGCGGCACGAATGCGCTGCCCATGACGGGCGGATCGCCGCGCAGCGCGACGATATGGCGCACGCCCGCATCCCAATAGGCGCGGGCGACCTCATGAATTTCGTCCTTGCTGGCGTCGACGCAGGTCAGATGCGCGGCCGCCGGGATGTGGCTTTCACGCGCGATGCGGGCGACGGTGTTATGGGTACGTTCGCGGGTCGAGCCGCCCGCGCCATAGGTGACCGAGACGAAACGCGGCCCCAAGGGTTCGAGCGTTTTGAAGGTTTCCCAGAGCTGTTCTTCCATCCGGGGAGTCTTGGGCGGGAAGAATTCGAAGCTGATGTCTACATCGCCAGCAAGATCGGCGAAGAGCGGGCCGGAGGTCAGCACCGGGCTTGTCATGCAGATATCCTTGTTACGTTTTGAGCGGGGCGTTTTGTCCCCTGCCAGATTTTCACGGTGAGTTCGCGGCCTTCAAGCGCCGCTATGACGTCGCAGTCAAGACCGTTTGCGGCCATCCAGCCCGAAATCTGGTCATCGGCAAAGCCGAGCCGGACATGGGCGTGTTCGACGCGCAATTCCTCGCGATGATGCGGGGCGAAGTCGATCAGGATCAACCGGCCATGATCGTCGAGCACGCGGGTGGCCTCGGCGATGACGGCGGCGGGGTGCTGGGCATAATGCAGCACCTGATGGAGAATGATCGTATCGGCCTGCGCATCGCCCATCGGCAGCGAGCCGATGTCGCCTTGGCGCAATTCGATCCGTTCCAGTCCGGATTCCGCGAGCTTGGCACGGGCGAGGCGGAGCATTTCCGGGCTGCGATCGATGCCGATGGCGCTGGTCGCCTGATCGCCGAACAACGCGAGCATCCGGCCCGTGCCGGTGCCAAGATCGACCAAGCGACCAAGATTGTTAGTGGCAAACAGGGTTTTGAGCGCGGCCTCCACCTCGGCGTCGGCGATGTGGAGCGAACGCAAGGCATCCCATTGTTCGGCATGTTCGGCGAACCAGCGTTCCGCGGCTGCCGAGCGATCCGCGCGCACAGCCGCCAGACGGGCCGCATCCGCGATCAGCCAATGGTCGGTGCCGCTTTCGGCCTCCAGCGCGTCAATCGCTTTGAGAATCGGTTCGACCCGTGCATCGGGACCAAGGCCGAGAAAGACCCAACTGCCTTCTTTATGGCGTTCGGCAAGGCCCGCATCCGCGAGAATCTTGACATGGCGGGACACACGCGGCTGGCTTTGCCCCAAGACCTGTGCCAGTTCGCCGACCGATAATTCCATTTCGCGCAGCAGATTCATCACGCGCAAGCGTGTAGGGTCGGCCAAGGCACGGAAGACATGAAGCGCATCAGACATTATATAAGGACATAAAGAATTCTTTATATCAAGTCAACCGAGTTGCACCCGGCCTGCTGCTATGCCTATTACGCCATATCATTATTGTCGGGATTTCTTGTTGTGAAAATTGCCCAGATCTTGTCGAAATGGCCCTTGTTGATGATGTGCGCGCTCACCGCCTGCGCGACGACCGCCGACCGTGAGGCGGGCGACCCGCTGGGCGGCTTCAATCGCGGGATGTGGAAGTTCAACGAGACGGTCGATAAGGTTGCGTTGAAGCCGGTGACCAAAGTCTATCGCGCGGTGACGCCCCGCCCGGCGCGGCGCGGGATCACCCGTATTTTCGACAATCTGGCGGAACCCTTTTCTGCCGCGAACGCATTGTTGCAGGGCAGGCCCAAGCGCGCGGGCCAGTCTTTGGCGCGATTCGTGATCAATACGACCCTTGGGGTGGGCGGGATCGCCGATCATGCGACCGGCTTTGGCATCAAGCCTGCGCCGGAAGATTTCGGCCAGACAATGGCGATTTGGGGCATGCGTCCGGGGCCGTATCTGGTGTTGCCATTGCTTGGTCCGTCGGGTTTCCGGGATGGCATCGGCACTGGCGTGGGCTTTTTCACCAATCCGTGGCGGGTGGCTTTGCGCGAATCCGGCGCCTCGCAAGGGCTGCGCTATGGCGTGTCGGCGCTGGAGGTGATCGATACCCGCAATCGCCTGATCGAAAGCGGGGCCGATGGCGCGCTGGAAACCAGCGCGGATTCCTATGCGTTGGCGCGTTCGGCGTTCCAGCAATTCCGGCAGGCGCAGGTCGAGAACCGGGATGAGGGTGGCGACAATGGCCATCATGGCGAAAGCGATCTGGACCGCGCGCTCGATGCGGCGGTGAGCGAGGCCGCGGCGAGCGATGTGGGTGTGACCGATGCTGCCAATCCGGCAGAAGTTCCAGCGGTTGCACCAGAGGCTGCGCCGGTGGTGACAGATACTGTTCAAGAAAATATCACGCCAGATCAGAACAATGGACCAACAGCGCCGGTGGATGCAGGTGCGCCTGCGCCGAAGGTCCTGCCCTGAACCAGATTGTGAAATTCAGACCGTTTTGATGATTGCATGCGCAGTTGGGGCGGGTTACCACATGGCCGCTTTGGCGATTTCTCGCTCTAGCCAGTTCTTAAAATCAGGAGGGTAAGCCTATGAAGAAGTCATTTGCTCTGTCGCTCGTATTGGTGGCCTCGCTTGGCCTTGCTGCTTGTGGTCAAAAGACGCAGGAAGAAGGCGCGGAAGCGGCTGATGCGGCGGCGGCTGATGTGGCCAATGCTGGCGAAGCGACGATGGAAGCGGCGGCTGGCGCTGCCGATGCGGCTGGCAATGTGGTAGATGCCAAGGTTGACGCGGCTGGCGAAGCGGCAGCAGCAGCAGGCGAAGCCGCCAAGGATGCGGCTGCCGGTGCGATGGAAGCAGCAGGCGGCACGATGGAAAAGGCCGGCGCTGCGACCAAGGATGCCGCCAAGAAGATGTAATTTCTGCCCTTGGGCATGAAATGATGATAAGGGGGCTGCACCTGCGGGTGCGGCCCTTTTATATGGGCCTTGCGCCTGTCGGGCATAGGGCATGCATGCCGAAAATGGAGTCGAGCATTGATACGGATCGTCAGCAATTTGCGCCTGAGCCTGTTTGCCCTTGCGGCATGTGTGGCACTGCCCGCCTGTCAGCAGGCCAGCAACGAGCCGGCACCACTGGAGGGCGCGGCAATTGGCGGGCCGATCAACCTCATCGATACCAAGGGTCAGCCCTTTACCGAGGCGATGCTCAAGGGCAAATATCGCATGGTGTATTTCGGCTATAGCTGGTGCCCGGACATTTGCCCGACCGATATGCAGCAGCTTGCGCTCGCGTTCCGCAAGTTCGAGGAAAATAGTCCCGAATTGGCCGCCAAGGTCCAGCCATTGTTCATCACCGTTGATCCCAAGCGCGATACGCCGGAAAAATTGGCACAGTTCGTCGCGGCCTTTCATCCACGCTTTATCGGCCTGACTGGGAGCGACGCGCAGATTGCCGAAGTGACCCGCGCCTTTGCGGTGCCGGTGATGAAGGGCGATACGGATGACAAGGGCAATTATCTCGTCAATCATGGCCGCATGACCTTTTTGATGGACCCGAATGGCAAGCCGATTGTGCTGCTGACGCCCGATCAAAAGGCGGAGTCGGTGCTGGCCGATCTGGAAAAATGGGTGCGATGAGCAAGCCCTTCTGGGAAGAAAAGCCGCTCGAAAAAATGACGCGGAGCGAGTGGGAATCGCTGTGCGACGGCTGCGGCAAATGCTGTCTGCATAAGCTGGAAGATGAAGATAGCGGCGAATTGCTGCCGACCAATGTGGCGTGCCGGATGCTGGACCGGCGCACAGGATTTTGTTCGGATTATCGCAATCGGCGGATTCATGTGCCGGAATGCGTGCGTTTGACCCCGCGTCTGGCGCGGGAGATCGAATGGTTGCCGGGGACCTGCGCCTATCGCTTGTTGGCGGCGGGGGAAAGTCTGCCCGAATGGCACCCGCTCGTCACCGGCGATCCGGACAGCACGCGCAAGGCGGGGCAATCCGTTTCAGGCTGGACCGTGTCGGAAGATGAAGCGGGCGACCTTGAATATCATTTGATCGACCGTGACCTCTGATCCGGCGCTGCATCGCATTCGCATAGCCGAGCGCGAGATGACGGTGCGGCTGGTGCGCCGTCCGCGCGCCCGGCGCTGGACGTTGCGTTATGATGGGCGGCAGCATGTGTTGTGCCTGTCGGTGCCGCCGCGCGGTTCGGTAAAAGCAGCGCTCGATTGGGCCGCTGGTCAGGGTGATTGGCTGGATCGGATCTTGGCGCGACGGGTCGCGCATCAGCCGCTGGATCATGAAGCGACAATCCCGTTTCAAGGGGTGCCGCATCGGATTATATGGTCGGAAGCCCGTCCACGCCGGGTCGAGAAAGCGGATGGCGTGTTGCTGGTGGGCGGCGATCGCGCAGGGATCGAGCGGCGCGTCTTGCGTTGGTTACGCGAACAGGCGCGGCATGAACTGAGCACGCAGAGCAGCGTGATGGCGGTGCAGGCTGGGCGGGTGATCCGTTCGGTCGGGGTGGGCGATCCGCGCACGCGGTGGGGGAGTTGCACCGCATCCGGGGCCATTCGCTATAGCTGGCGGCTGATTCTTGCGCCGCCCGAGGTGTTGACCGCGACGGTCGCGCATGAGGTCGCGCATCTCGTGCATATGCATCATGGGCCGGAATTCCATGCGCTGGTCGCAACGTTGCTCGGGCGGGAGCCGAAGGCCGAGCGGGCGTGGTTGCGCCAGCATGGCGTGGCGCTGCATGCCATTGGGGCCGGGGCGGCAGTGACCGGCGCGTAATGCGTTATTTCTTGTCGGTGTCGAACAGGCTGGCGAGTTGTTCGACCATCGTACCGCCCAATTGTTCGGCGTCCATGATCGTTACGGCGCGCTGATAATAGCGCGTCACATCATGGCCGATGCCGATGGCGCAGAGTTCGACCGGCGAGCGGTTTTCGATCCAGGCGATCACCTGCCGTAAATGGCGTTCGAGATAGGCCCCATTGTTGACGGACAGGGTCGAATCATCGACCGGTGCGCCATCGGAGATGACCATCAGGATTTTGCGTTCCTCGCGCCGGGTGATCATCCGATTATGCGCCCAGAGCAGGGCTTCGCCGTCGATATTTTCCTTCAACAGCCCTTCGCGCATCATCAGGCCGAGCGAATTGCGCGCGCGGCGATAGGGTTCGTCGGCTTGCTTGTAGATGATGTGGCGCAGGTCGTTGAGGCGACCGGGCGTGTTGGGACGACCGGCGGCGAGCCATTTTTCACGGCTTTGCCCGCCCTTCCATGCGCGGGTGGTGAAGCCGAGAATTTCGGTTTTCACGCCGCAGCGTTCGAGTGTGCGGGCCATGATGTCGGCACTGATCGCGGCGATCGAGATCGGGCGACCGCGCATCGAGCCGCTATTGTCGATCAACAAGGTCACGACGGTGTCGCGGAAATTGGTTTCCTGTTCGATCTTATAGCTTAATGAATGGCCGGGGCTGGTGACGATGCGGGCGAGGCGCGCCGCGTCGATGATGCCTTCTTCCTGATCGAAATCCCAACTGCGCGATTGCTGCGCCATCAAGCGCCTTTGCAGCCTGTTGGCGAGTTTGGTCACCGCGCCTTGCAGATGGACAAGCTGTTGATCGAGATAGGCGCGCAGCCGGGTCAGTTCCTCGGCCTCGCATAATTCGGTGGCGGCGATTTCTTCGTCGAACGCGGTGGTGAAGGCCGTGTAATCGAAATCGGGCGCTAGATCGGACAAGGGCCGGTTGGGCCGAACCGGCATCATGCCCTCTTCGCCATCGTCGCCCGATTCGGCGTCCGTGTCGTCGGGCATGTCTTCGTCGCGCTGTTCGAACTCGCCTTCGTCGCCGTCGCTATCGATCGGTTCGGCGCGCATCTCCATCTGGCTGTCGGATGAACCGGCGTCGTCTTCGCTGTCGCGATCTTCTTCGCCTTCGGTCTCGTCGTCGCCGCCTTGCTGGTCCTGTTCTTCGGTCGGCTCCATCTCGTCGCTGGGCGCCTGTGTGAGGTCGAGATCCTGCAATAATTTGGCGGTGAGCTTGGCAAAGGCGGATTGATCGTCGAGCGCCGTGTCGAGCGCATCAAGGTCCTTGCCAGCCTTGTCTTCAATCCATTGGCGCACCAGCGCCAGAGCCGGTTCGGCGATGGCGGGCGGGGCATCGCCGGTTAGCCGTTCGCGCACCAAGAGGGAAAGGGCGGTGGCCAAGGGCACATCTTCGGCGCGTTGCGCGCGCACCAGCGGGTCTGAGCGCAAGCGCACATCGAGGGCATGGCCGAGATTGGCGCGCACGCCTGCCATGTCGCGTGCGCCCAAGGCTTCGACCCGCGCGGTTTCGACGGCATCGAACACGGCGCGGGCGATCGGGTCGCTCGGGGCGGCGCGCAGGTGGAGGCCTGTGTCGTGATGGCGCAATTGCAGGGCCATGGCATCGGCAAAGCCGCGTGCTTCGGCGACCTGATCGGCAGGCAGCGAACGGGCGGGCAATGGCACGCGCAGCACCTGCCCCACATGATGCGGTGCATCTGCGGTGAAGGCGACCTCAATTTCGGGTTCGTGCGCGATAGCCCTTGTCGCCCCGGTCAGGACGGATTTGAAGCGATCGAGCGGCGTAATGTCTGCCATGATGGATTTGCCATAAAGGCGCTTTTGCATTTGTCCAAGCGTTGAAGTGACAAACTTCGGATGTGGGGGCGGAAATCTTTGACCGGGGGCTGTCGGCGCGCGCGGAGAATGCTTAAGAGAATGTTTGTCAATTGCTGCGACAAGACCAAGAGATTGTCGGAATTTTTGACACAGGAGTAGATTAAAGGGTGGGTACCGCGTGATCAGGTTGTTTAAACATTATATCCCCCATGCCGTGCTGTTGCTGGGGTTGGTGGACCTGCTCGCGTTGTTTTTTGCCGCCGAAGGTGGCTGGATCATCCGATATTGGCATGTGCCGGATGCGCTTGGGCCATTTCAGGCGCGTTTGATCCCCAATCTTTCCTTTGCTGTGGCGCTGCAATTCGCGATGATTGCGGTCGGCTGTTATGGCACGGATGCGCTGCAATCCCTGCGCTTTGCGATATCGCGATTGTTGGTGGCGATTTCGTTGGGGATTATCCTGTTGGCGCTGCTGTTGCTCGCCGTGCCGATGGTGGAATTATGGCGTTCGGTGTCGGTGATTGCCATGGCCCTTGCCTTTGGCATGTTGGTATGTGTGCGGTTGATGCTGGGGCGGTTGCTGGGTGGCGAGGCGTTCAAGCGGCGGTTGCTAGTGTTGGGCGCGGGGCCGCGGGCCGCGCGGATCGAGGAAGTGGCGAAGCGACCGGGCGCGGGGTTTTCTGTCACCGGCTATGTCGCGATGAATGATGGGCCGCAGGAAATTGCCTGGGCGATCAACCGACGCGATATCGAGAGTCTGGCCGATCATGTGGTGCGGCTGCGCGCGAGCGAGGTCGTGCTGGCGCTGGAAGAACGGCGCAATGCGTTGCCGCTGGCGGATCTGTTGCGGATCAAGACGACAGGCGTGCATGTCAATGAATTATCGACGTTCATGGAGCGTGAAACCGGGCGGATCGAGCTTGATAGCATCAATCCGAGCTGGTTGATTTTCTCCGATGGCTTTTCATCGGGGCGGCGTTTGTCCGGCATTGCCAAGCGATTGTTCGATATTGTCGCGAGTGGGTTGTTATTGGTGGCGACTGCGCCGTTGATCCTTTTGTGTGCCGTCTTGGTGCGGCTGGAAAGCCCCGGCGGGGCGTTTTATCGGCAGCAGCGGATCGGGTTGTTTGGCGTGCCGTTCAACATCATCAAGCTGCGATCGATGCGCCAAGATGCCGAGGTCGGGGGCGAGGCGGTCTGGGCGCAGGCGAATGATCCGCGCATCACCAGAGTGGGGGCGCTGTTGCGGATGACGCGGATCGACGAATTGCCACAGGCGTGGAGCGTGCTGAAGGGCGAGATGAGCTTTGTCGGCCCGCGACCCGAACGGCCCAGTTTCGTGGCCGATCTTGAAAGCAAGATCGCTTATTATGCCGAGCGCCATATGGTGAAGCCGGGGATTACCGGTTGGGCGCAGATCAATTACCCTTATGGCGCGTCGATCAAGGATGCGCGGGCCAAGCTGGAATATGATCTTTATTATGCCAAGAATTACACGCCGTTTCTTGATGTGCTGATATTGTTGCAAACGGTGCGCGTGGTGCTTTGGCCGGAGGGGGTGCGATGATGACGGCGGCGTTTGTCAGCCTGTGGACCCATGCGCTGGCGTCCGTTGCCTTTGCAATGCTGGCGTTGTGGCAGGCAGGGCGGCCCATACAGGCGGCGCGGGGATGGGTGTTGGCATTGGCCTTTGCGCTGACATCTGTCTGGGCGCTGACTATTTCGGTGTTCGGGCCATATTCATTGGCTGCGATCATGCTGGAATCGTTCCGCAACATGGGATGGCTTGGTTTCATGCTGGTGTTGTTTTTGCATGGGCATCGCGGGCCGCAGCGACGCGCGGTGATCGCGGTCTATGCCACTTTGTGCATCGTCGCGGCGGTGGCCGTGCCGGTGTTGGTGTCGTTTAACGCCCAGCCTGGCGCCAGCCATGTGTCGGAGACGCTGTTTTATTCCGGCACTGCGCTACGGATGATCTTTGCGGTCGGGGCGCTGTTGCTGGTGCATAATCTCTATACCGCCACCTCGCCCGATGGGCGCTGGGGGATGTTGATGCCGGTCGTCGCGTTGGCGGGGATGTGGATGTATGATCTCAATATCTACACCACGACCTATTTGACCCATCAATTGTCGCCGATGCTGTTTGCGATGCGCGGCATGATCATGGTGATGCTGGTGCCGTTGTTCGTGTTGGCGGCGCGGCGCAACCGGATGTGGAAGCTGCAATTGTCGCGTCGCCTGACGTTTCAGTCCTTGTCGCTGGTAGCCATTGGTTTTTACCTGATTTGCATGGCGATTGCGACCCGCGCGATTGAGGCGGTGGGGGGGACGCGTGCCGAGATCGGTCAGATTACAGTCGTGTTTGGCATGTCGGTGGTGGCGCTGGTGCTGTTGCCATCGGGGCGGGTGCGGGCGTGGTTGAAGGTGAAAATCGCCAAGCATTTCTTTCGCCATCGCTATGATTATCGCGAGGAGTGGCTGCGATTTACCCGGACGTTATCCAGCCCCGGGGAGAGCGAGGAGCCGATTGCCGAGCGCGTGATCCGGGCGATTGCCGATATCATGGAATCGCCGGGCGGCGCATTGTTCATGCCGGACGATGCGGGCCGGTTGAAACTCGCGGCGCGGCGCAATTGGGGCGGCCTTGCCGATGAGGATTTTGGCGACGCGGTAAAGATGAGCGCATGGCTGGAAGACACCGGGCGGGTGATTGAATTCGGCGCATTGCGCGATCCGCGCGACGATGGCTATGCGGATGATGGTGTCGATGCTGTGCCGGGGCGGTTGGTGGAAGAGCAACTGGCATGGGCGGGTGTGCCGTTGATCCATGGCGACCGCTTGTTCGGTCTGGTGGTGGTGCAGTCGCCCTTGGTCGACCGTGCGCTTGATTGGGAAGATTTCGATCTGCTCAAGATCGTTGGCCGGCAGGCGGCGAGCTATTTGGCCGAGGCGCAGGGGCAGGAGGCCCTTTCAGATGCGCGGCGCTTTGATGAGTTCAACCGTCGATTTGCGTTCATCATGCATGACATCAAGAATCTGGTCAGCCAGTTGAGCCTGTTGGCGCGCAATGCGGAGCGCCATGCGGATAATCCGGCATTCAGGGCGGATATGATCGCGACGATTCGCGCATCGGTCGACAAGATGAATGACATGTTGGCACGGCTTTCCCAGCATCACCAATCCCGGGCGGATGAGCCGCGCTCTCTGCCGGTAAAGACGTTGGTGGCGCAGATATTGGCGCCCAAGCAGGCGGTGGCACCGGTTATCTTCGAGGCCATGGACGAGGTTGATGTGATCGTCGATCCGGCGCGGCTGGAGCAGGCGTTGCTGCATCTGGTGCAAAATGGGCTGGATGCCAGTCCGGCAGATGGCGCGGTGTCTGTCAGTATCAAGGCGGCGGGCGAGATGGTGCGGATTGAGGTGCGTGACGAGGGCTGTGGCATGACGGCGGAATTTATCCGGACGCGATTGTTCAAGCCTTTTGCCTCGACCAAGGAAAATGGGTTCGGCATTGGCGCCTTTGAAGCGCGCAGCCTGATTCAGGCGATGGGGGGGCGGATCGAGGTGGAAAGCCAGCCGGACAAGGGCAGTTGCTTTGCGATTTTATTGCCGCTGGCCCAAGAGACGGGCGATGCGGATGAGGCGGTGATCATGAGTGAAATTTCAAGCGGAAAGATGGTGGCCTGATGTCGGAGATCCGACCGAAATTGTTGATCATCGAGGATGATGAGGGGCTGCAGCGCCAATTGCGCTGGGCCTATGAGGATTATGACGTGGTGATTGCCGGGACCCGCGCGGCGGCGATTGATGCGTTGCGGGCGGAAGAGCCGGCGGTGGTGACGCTGGACCTTGGCCTGCCGCCCGATCCGGATGGGACGAGCGAAGGCTTTGCCACGCTCGCGGAAATTCTGGCGCTGAAGCCCGATACCAAGGTGATCGTCGCGAGCGGCCATGGCGCGCGTGAGAGCGCCTTGCGGGCGATTGCGGGCGGGGCCTATGATTTTTATCAGAAGCCAGTCGATATTGATGAACTCGGCTTGATCGTGCGCCGTGCGTTTCATTTGCATGGGATTGAAGCCGAGAATGAGCGGCTGGCGCAGATGGGCGGCGGGGATGTGACGGTGCTGGGCGGGATGATCACGGCCGCGCCGGAAATGTTGAAGGTCGTGCGGACGATTGAACGGGTCGCCCCTGCGGATGTGTCGGTGATGCTGTTGGGGGCGTCCGGGACCGGCAAGGAGCTGTTGGCCAAGGGCGTGCATGACAGTTCCAAGCGGCGTAAGGGCCCGTTTATCGCGATCAATTGCGCGGCGATCCCCGAAAATCTGTTGGAAGCGGAGTTGTTCGGCTACGAAAAGGGCGCGTTTACCGGGGCAATCAAGACCACCGAGGGCAAGGTGGAATTGGCCGAGGGTGGCACGTTGTTCCTTGATGAAGTCGGCGATATTCCGTTGCCGGTGCAGGTGAAATTGCTGCGGTTCCTGCAAGAGCGGGTGATCGACCGGATTGGCGGGCGCAAGCCGATTGCGGTCGATACGCGGATCGTGTGCGCGACCCATCGCAATCTGGATGAGATGATCGCGGCTGGGACGTTTCGCGAGGATCTGTATTATCGGTTGGCCGAGATTGTGGTGAAGATTCCAAATCTGGCTGAACGTCATGGCGATGTGACGTTGTTGGCGAAGCATTTCGTCAGCCGCTTTGCGCGTGAGATGAATCCGCAGGTCAAGGGGCTGGCCCCGGATGCGTTGTCGATCCTGAATGATTGGGGCTGGCCGGGCAATGTCCGCGAGCTTGAAAATCGGATGAAGCGGGCAGTCATCATGGCGGATGGCAAATTGTTGACGGCAGCCGATCTTGACCTTGAGGGGCGCGAAGGGGCGGGTGAGTTGTTGAACCTCAAAGCCGCGCGCGAGCTCGCGGATCGCCGAGCGATGCGGCAGGCGATTGCGCGGTGCGAGGGCAATGTATCGGCGGCGGCCAAGCTGCTTGGCATCAGTCGTCCGACTTTGTACGATTTGATGAAGCAATATGGGATGCACGCGGACGGGTGATACGCGCCGCCGGTTGATGCGTTCGGTTTGGGGAGGTTCGGAAATGAAGTTATTTGGCAGCAGCTTTTCGCCTTTTGTCCGTAAGGTCATGGTCTATGCGGCGGAATGCGGGATCGCGCTGGATGTTGTGCCAGCAGGGCCGGATAGCGTTGATCCCGAATTTTTGACGGCGAGCCCGTTCAAGAAAATACCGGCACTGCTGGATGAGGATTTCAGCTTGCCGGATTCTTCGGCGATCATTGCCTATCTCGATGCCAAATTTCCCGGCAGCGGCTTGATTTCGTCTGCGCCGCAAGACCGGGCAAGAACGATCTGGTTTGAGGAATATGCGGATTCGATGTTGGCTGCGGGCGTGTATGCGATATTTTTCAATCGCATCGTCGCGCCGAAATTCATGAAAATTCCGGGTGATCAGGCGGTCGCGGACAATTTCGAGCGCGATAAATTGCCGGCCTTGATTGATTATCTTGAGGGTGTGGTGCCCGCATCTGGCTATCTGGTGGGGGATCGTTTCAGCCTTGCGGACATTGCGGTGGCATCGCCCTTTGTCAATTTTCAATATGCCGGGGTGAATTTGGATCCGGCACGTTGGCCCAAGGTGAATGCCTATTTGGCCAACATCCTTGCGCGGCCCAGTTTTGCGCCGATTATAGAGAAAGAGCGCAGAGTGTTGGCGAAGGTTGGCTGAGCATAAATAACCAGATGGGTTATATTTGCTTGACATCGTCACGCTGATTGGGTACATAACAGGAACACTGAAGAATTGCGAGCAGGGCCGGGGCCTTGGCGATGGGGACACCTAGCGTCGAGGCTGACCTCGCATGACCGTGATCTGTGGCGCGATGGCCTGATGTATCGAGCGACGCCGGGGATCGTGCCGAGCGCGATCCATCAGAAAAGCGGGATGGGCGTCGATACGATGGAGGTGACGGGCGCGCTATCCAGCGAGGCGGTACGCGAGGATGATTTGATCGCGGGGCGATGGGACGGGGCGCAATTATTGCTGTTTGCGATCGATTGGAGCGCGCCTGAGGGCGAGGCGTTGGTGATGGCGCGAGGCGAATTGGGCGAGGTGGCGATCAAGCAGGGCAGCTTTACGGTGGAGCTGCGCGGGCCGACATCGATATTGGAGCGGCCTGTGGTGGAGCTGACCTCGCCCGAATGTCGCGCGGCGCTGGGCGACCGGCGGTGCGGGGTGGACCCGGCGGGATTAACTGTACTGGCGCAGGTGTCGGGGGTGTCGGCCCATGATGTGTTTACGGTAACGGCAGTGCCGTCCAAGCCATTGGCCTATGGCCGGGTACGGTGGATGAGTGGCGCGAATACCGGGCTGGAAAGCGCAGTGCTCGCGGCGAATGGGGGGCAGATTACGTTGCGGGAGCCGCCACCTTTTGCGGTAGCGACGGGGGCGCGGTTGGAACTGATCGCGGGGTGCGACAAGCGTTTGGCCACTTGTCGATTTGCCTATGGCAATGTCGCGAATTTTCGGGGTGAACCGCATTTGCCGGGGAATGACCTGCTCACGCGTTATCCGGGGGCGTGAACGATGCAGCATGATGGGGATGACGTGCCGCTGGTGCAGGCGGCGCGGGCGTGCGTTGGCGTGCCTTTTCGGCCGCAAGGGCGCGATCCAGCGCTGGGGCTGGATTGTATCGGCTTGGTGCTGGTGGCGCTGCGGGGTGTCGGGGTGTCGGGGGCAGTGCCAGCGGATTATCGGCTGCGTGGCGATCATGAGGCGCGGCTGTTGCGGGAAATGGCGGCCTTTGGCCTGCGGCGGATCGAGATGATGGTGCCGGGTGCGGTGTTGGTGATCGAGACGGGACCGATGCAATCGCATCTCGCGATCTGGACGGGCGCGGGCATCATCCATGCCGATGCCCATGCACGGCGCGTGGTGGAGCGACCCGGGGCGTCGCCCTGGCCAATCCGGTCGATCTGGGCCGTAAGCTTTCTGGAGAATTGAGATGGCGACATTGGTGCTGACGGTCGTCGGGACGTTGGTGGGCGGGCCGATTGGCGGCGCGATTGGCACGGCGATCGGCCAGTCGATTGGAGGCTGAAGAGCGGGCGGGCGGTAATCTCGCGGTGCAATGGATCAGGCGCGACCGGGCGGGCTTTGTTTGGACCGATGGCGCGGATGTGCCGATGAGCGAGGCCGTTGAAGCATGGCAGATTCAGGTGATGCGGGGTGAACTTATCCTCCGCACGGTGACGAGCGATGTGCAGGGCTGGACCTATGATGCAGCGCTGCGTCAGGCGGATGGCACGATGCCGGGCGCAAGGTTTGAAATCATGATCCGGCAGATGGGTATTTTCGGTCCGGGTCAGCCGGGGCGGGTGATCGTTTCCGCCTGACTTTATAAAATTATCAATTGTTTTTCATGAAGATGGGTCTTGAAAAGGACCGTTGCCGCGTCATAAGTGGAGTAAGTAATGTACACAGATCGTTATCGGCTGCCCTTATTATATGCTGGTCAGGCGCAAAAGGAGGTGACGTTCAATGAAGCGCTGACAAGGTTGGATTTTTTGGCAAATCCGGCAGTGGTGGCGATGGCAATCGATGCCCCGCCAGTTGATCCCGTGGTGGGGCAATGCTGGATCGTCGGCGTGGCGCCGAGCGGTAGCTGGATCGGCCATGCGGGCGAACTGGCTGGATGGACCGAAGGCGGGTGGCGTTTCATGGCGCCCAGCATCGGTTTGTCTGTCTGGGTCATGAATGAAGGCTGGTGGGCGCGATTTGATGGGGAGATATGGCTGGAGGGCGATATTCCGGCTCAATCGATCACCATAGAGGGCGATCAGGTAGTCGCCGCGCGTCAACCAAGCATTCATAATCCAATTGGTGGCGGAACTATCGATATTGAAGCGCGCGAAAAGCTGATCCAAATATTGGATGCATTAAGGGCGCATGGTCTCATCGCTTCTTAACTGACATATTCATTACGGATATATTAATAATATATCATTGGACATGCTTCAAATGCGCAGCTTATTCCCGCGATTGTGATACATTATTGCAACAGTTCATGGCATTGCTGGCTTGCAAGAATATAAAGTATACCTTAAATGAGCTTGTATTCCGAAAGGAATAGCGATGAAAGGAAATAATATGCGGAAGCTCGCTTATACGCTCGCGCTCGTTTCGACGGCGCTCGCGACGCCGGCGCTGGCGCGCGACAATGCCTGGTATGTCGGCATTGAAGGTGGTGGCATGATCGTCGAGGATATCGACTATGATGTGAATACCGTGCCGAACGCTGTTACTGTCGATAGCAAGACCGGCTACGATGTTGACGGCAAAATTGGGTATGACTTTGGTCCGTTTCGTGCGGAAGGCGAAGTCGCTTACAAGCGTGCCACGGTGTCTGGCCTGCGCGACAATGTTCGTGCGCTGGATTTCGACGGCAAGGGTAGTCATTCGGCGCTCAGCTTCATGCTGAACGGCTTGCTTGATTTTGGTAATGATGACGGCTGGCAGGCATCGATCGGTGGCGGCGCGGGTATTGCGCGCGTGCGCGCCTCGCATGTTCGTGAGGCTTCACTCACCCCTGATCTTGTGAGCGATTCGGATTCGAAGTTCGCATGGCAGGCGCTGGCTGAAGTGCGTCGCGCATTGAGCGCAAATGTTGATGTTGGTTTGAAGTATCGCTTCTTCAACGTCGACAATGCCAAGCTGGCCCTCGCAGATGGTTCGGGCACGACCAAGAACGACTTCCGTTCGCACTCGTTGCTGGCCAGCCTGATCTATAATTTCGGTGAGCCGGCAGCGCCGCCACCGCCTCCCCCGCCGCCGCCGGTTGAAGTGGCTCCGCCGCCTCCCCCGCCGCCGCCGCCGGTTGTTGAATGCCAGACCGGGCCGTACATTGTGTTCTTCGATTTCGATAAGAGCAATGTCACGCCGGAAGCTGCGTCGATCCTCGATAATGCTGTGGCGAATTATGCGAATTGCGGCACTGCAGCCGTCCAGCTTGCCGGCCATGCCGACAAGTCGGGTCGTCCGCAGTATAACCAGGCGCTGTCCGAACGTCGTGCCGCAGAAGTGCGCGGTTACCTCGTGTCGCGCGGCATTGCCGATGGCGTCATCTCCAGCCAGGGCTATGGTGAAACCCAGCCGCTGGTTGAGACCGCCGATGGTGTCAAGGAACCGCAGAACCGTCGCGTGGAAATCAAATACGGTCAGTAATTTTGCTGGGGCTTTGCCCCGGTTGATGCACTGTAAGAGAGGGCGGGCCTTTAAGGTCCGCCCTTTTTTATTGTCCTGATGGTGGGAGGTGGCGCTGTTCAGTGCAGCGGGGCGTGCGGATCGTTTTCATAGGCGTATCAATGGAGGCGAATGTGGTGGGTAAAGATCGCGCGTTTGTTGTTGCGCTCCAGCAGGCGCTTGGTCGGCGGGGCTATGATCCCGGACAGATTGATGGCGTGATTGGGGTAAGGACGGATCAGGCGATTCGTGCATTTCAGCGGGATCATCAATTGTCAGTCGATGGGATCGCAGGTCTGAGGACGCTGAAAAAATTGGGGCTTAGAGATGAGGTGGAGGTTGCGCTTGCATGGCTTGAAGAGGCGCAAGCGCAAGATGGCGTGGCTGAGTTGATCGGGGCGGGGAGTAACCCGTTGTTGCTCGCTTGGGGCAAACGCCTTGGCATATCCTATAAAGACGATCGCGCGCCTTGGTGTGGCTTGTTTGTGGCGCATTGTATCGCCCACGCTTTGCCAGCGGAAGCATTGCCCACGCAGCCACTGGCAGCACGAAGCTGGCTGCAATTCGGTCAGCCGTGCGAGGTGCAGAGAGGGGCAGTGCTTATATTTTGGCGAGGGACGCCAAGCGGTTGGAAGGGCCATGTTGGCTTTTGTGTCGGTGCCGATACGGCTGCTTATCATGTCCTTGGCGGCAATCAGGGGGATAAGGTCAGTACAACCCGCATTGCGCGGAAACGATTATTGGGTGCGCGTTGGCCAGTTTCCGTTGCCATGCCTGCGCATCCAGACCTGTGGATGGGTAGTGCGACTTTAATGATGTCGCAAAATGAGGCTTGAGCGCTAGATTTGCGAAGTCTTTGCTTTTTAGGATATCTTAGCCGATAGGGCGAAACCATGAAGCATCTTTGGCATCTGCTCCACCATTCCGATCATGTCCTTGCACAGATCGTCCGTTATGGCCTGACCGGTGGGTTTGTGACGATTATTGCGGCCGGTATTTATTGGATATTGGCCGATCCTGTCGGGATCAATCCGCAATTGTCGAATGGCATTGCGTGGCTCTTTGCAGTGATGACCGGTTATGCGATCCATAGCCGTTGGAGCTTCAAGGGCCATAATAGCACGGCATCCGAGGCGGTGATCACGGCCCGCTTCTTTGCGGTGGCGTTGATCGGCCTTGGCCTGAACAGCCTATGGGTATGGCTGATGACCGACTGGCTTGGCGGCCCCGACTGGTGGCCGGTGCCGTTGCTCGTGTTCGTGACCCCGGTGCTGGTGTTCCCGCTTAATCGTTATTGGGTTTTTCGCTGATCGTCTGAGAGTCTTTTTCGGCGGTCGGGCGCAGGCGGAGCTTGGGGACGCTGCTCTTGCTTTGCAGCGCCGCGCCACGACCGGACAGTGACGGGTTGGTCATGAAATAATGGTGGAGATTGAAGGGGCGCGCGGTGGCTTCCACGCGGTCATAATGGCCGTCGGAGGCGAGAATCCAACTTTGCTCGGTATCGATTAGATTGGCGACCATCACTTGATCGAGGATCTGCGCATGTACCGTCGGGTTTTCGATCGGCAGCAAATATTCGACCCTGCGATCGAAATTGCGCGGCATCCAGTCGGCAGATGAAATGAACACCTTGGCATTGCGATTGGGCAAGGCCGCGCCATTGCCGGTGCAAATGATCCGGCTGTGTTCGAGGAAGCGCCCCACGACAGAGCGCACGCGGATATTGTCCGATAGCCCCGGCACACCGGGACGCAGACAGCATATGCCGCGCACAATCAGTTCGACTTCTACGCCAGCGCAGCTCGCCTCATAGAGCTTGTCGATAATGGCGGGATCAACCACCGAGTTCATCTTGGCCCAGACGACACCGGGCCGACCGGCGCGGACATGGGAGATTTCCTCATCGATCAACGCGATCAGCCGATTGCGCAATCCATGCGGCGAGATCGTCAGCAGCTCCATATCATGCGGCTCAACATAGCCGGTGATATAGTTGAAGAGCTGGGCCGCATCTCGACCGGCGCGCGGGTCGGCTGTGAAGAAGCTGATGTCGGTATAGATTTTGGCGGTAATCGGGTGGTAATTGCCGGTCCCGAAGTGGCAATAGGTGCGGAAGCCATCGCCTTCGCGCCTCACCACCATTGAAACCTTGGCGTGGGTTTTCCATTCGATGAAGCCATAGACAACCTGCACGCCTGCGCGTTCCAACGCACTTGCCCACATCAAATTCTGCTCTTCATCGAAACGGGCCTTCAGCTCGACCACGGCTGTCACCGATTTGCCAGCCTCTGCAGCATCGATAAGTGCGCGAATGACCGCCGATTGCTTGCCTGCGCGATAGAGCGTCTGTTTGATGGCAATGACATCGGGGTCTTGCGCGGCTTGCGCGAGAAAGGCGAGCACGACATCGAATGATTCATAAGGGTGATGGACGACAATGTCCTTCGAGCGGATGGCGGCGAAGCAGTCGCCACCATGTTCGCGAATGCGTTCCGGGAAGCGGGCGGTGAACGGCTTGAACTTGAGCGCGGGCAGGTCTTCGTCGACCAATTGCGCGAGATCCGCTATGCCAATAAAGCCATCGACTTCGGTGATGATGCTATCCGGGCTGCCCAGTTGTTCGCGGATCAATTCAGCCAGCACAATTGGCATATTGGCAGTGTGCTTCAGTCGGATAACCCGACCGCGCCGCCGCCGCTTGATCGCGCTGCGGAAGAAGCGGACGAGGTCTTCGGCCTCTTCCTCTACTTCAATGTCGCTATCGCGGATGATGCGGAAGGTGCCATGGCCGTCAACGCGATAACCGGGGAACAAAGTGCCGACATGGCGGATGATGAGCGTTTCCAGTGCAATATAGCGAGCCTCTGTCCCCGGCATCCGCACAAAGCGCGGCAGCGTGCCGGGGACCATCACCACTTCCTTGATTGGCTCATTATCGCTCAGCCGCACCAGATCGAAGATGATGCTCAATCCCTTGTTCGGAATGAACGGAAACGGGTGGGCGGGGTCCAATGCCTGCGGCGTCAACACAGGGAAAATCTGACCCCGGAAATGCTCTGCAAGCCATGCTTCGCTGGCGGCATCGAGCGTTTCAAGGCCGACAACGCTCACGCCTTGTTCCCCAAGGTCGTGCCGAAGTGAACGCCAGACCCGCTGTTGTTCCATCATGAGCGCATCGGCGCGTTCATAGATCGCGGCCAATTGGCGCGCAGGCGTCAGCCCATCGGCGGATCGCTCCTCAACCCCTTCGATGACCTGACCGACAAGGCCTGCCACGCGCACCATGAAGAATTCATCGAGGTTGTTGCCCGAAATCGAGAGGAAGCGCAGGCGCTCCAGCAACGGATGGTTCTCGTTGCAGGCCTCTTCCAGCACGCGTTCGTTAAAGCCGAGCCAGCTCAACTCCCGGTTGATGAACCGCTGTGTCGTTTCTCTTCCCTTGTCTGCCAAGCCATTGGTGATGGCGATAGGGGTTGAATTATCGTTTGCGCGTTGCGTCGTGGATTCGGTCATATTCATGACTATACACGCAATTCATGACGGGTCGATGACGGATGGCGCAGCCATTTGGAGCACAATGCGCGCCTGTGGAATGGTGAATGCGCCCTGCTTGCCTGCCGCCAATATCAAGGCGCGATCGACATAGCGGTCGGCCGCGACATAGTCGCGTTCGAGGCGAGTAGCGAGATAGGCACGTGTATCCGGCTCGACAATCACCCCATGACGTTCCAATTGCGCCGCGATGATGTTGATCAGCAATTGTTCATCAGGATATTGGATCGTGGCGGTCGGCGTCGCCGCGAGCCGTGATCCGAGGTCGGGGAGTGTGACCTGCCAATGGGGCGGGGCCTCATTGGCGATCCACAACTGGAACTTACCGGTTTCCTGTGCTTGATTCCAAGCATGGAAGAGTTCCTCTTCCGGCACATTATCTGCATTGTCGATCAAGCGGGCACCCGTGCGCGCGGCGAATTCACGGCCCAATAATGATTTGCCGGATTTCCGAGGGCCGACCAGCAATGCTGTCCGCACCGGCCATATCGCAGGGCGATCGAGATAGCGCACCGCGAGCCGGTTCGCTTCACCGACAATGAAGGACAAGGGCTCGTTCCACTGGCGCCAATCCAGTGGCAGAGCGAGCTGGCTCATTGCCCTGTTCGCGCCTTGCGGATGATGAGGCCGCTGCCGGTGCTTTCCACCTGCCAACCGCGCGCCGCAAGCGCGGTGCGGAGCGCATCGAGATTACCATCATAGCCGATGCGATAGACAGACGTGCCGCCAATAGCGAGCGACCCCATATTCAGGCTGCGCACGCCGAACATGCCGCGCAATTGCGCTTCGGCAGCGGCAACCGAGGTGGTATCCGGTGTATCGATCTGGAGCGAGAAGCTCTGGGTCGAGGCGGAGGGCGCATCCACCTGAAACTCATCATCGGCCAGTTGCTCATTGGCGGTGTCGATTAGCTCTTCTGGCGTCGGTTCCGGTTCGATGATCAGCGAGGGATCAGGATGCAGTCGGCCATCGGCCATTGCTTGGGTCAGCGCGGCATCAACCCGTTTCACCCCTTCGTCCATCAACTTGGCAATGGCGGCATCGGTGCCGACGCGCAGGGTGAAGCGCGTGATGATCTGCCCATCCGGCCCGTGGCGCACGGTGAAAAGCCCGATTACCGGGCCGCCCGGATAATGCCATGTCAGCCGCACTTCCGGCACGACCACATCCGCCGCGCCATATTGATCAAGCAGCATCCGCCACCAGCCGCGCCCCGGACGTCCGCCTTGCGCGGCGTTCAGCAGCAGCGGGTCCGCCCCGGTGCCGGTGGGACGCACATAATCGATTGGGCTGCTGCCCGCGCGAAAACGCGCCCATGCCTTTTGCCATTCGGTGCGGGCTTCGAAACTTTGCGATGTGGTGCCGATCCATTGTACCGGTAACACGAGCATGGGCGCAGAGCGCGTGACCTGCCCGGTAATGCCGAGCAACTGTCCGGCGCGCGCGCGGTCGAACAAGACGCCCAGACGGGCGATATAACGGCGCGGCGCGATGAATTCTTCTTCGACCACCACGGCAGATACGATGCCATCCAGTGCCGAATCGGACAGGGTAGGCGCAGCGCCGCCATTCATCTTGGCCCAAAGCGCGCGCCATGCCCTGCGCTGTGCCTCGCGCCAGCCAGCGATTCGCGCGGCTTCGGATGATTTCGACGCCACGTCCACGACAACGCCGGTCACCTCAAAGCTGCCGGAACTGTCAATCGGCGGCACGCCGCGGTCCGTGCCCTCGATTTGCGCGCGAAGCAGGCCTGCTGCGCCCATCGCGAGCGCCAAAAACGCCACGGCAATTAGCCCGTAACGGCGCAATAACGCACCGACGCGCAAGGTCGTCCGGTGGTTGGAAATGGCGGGCGCAAGCATCACGTGCGCCTTTTGGCGACTTATCCATGGAATTCCAAGTCCGATATGGCTATCGGCGGAAAAATGGATAGCAAAAAAACCCCGACCGAATCCTACACCTATGCCAAGGCAGGCGTTTCGATCGCTGCCGGTAACGCATTGGTGCGGGCCATCGCACCCCTTGCAAAGTCGACCCGTCGCCCCGGCGCGGATGCCGAACTTGGCGGCTTTGGCGGCTTTTTCGACCTGCGTGCGGCGGGCTTTACCGATCCGCTGCTGGTCGCGGCCAATGACGGGGTCGGCACCAAGCTCAAACTCGCAATCGAATCTGGTCGCCATGAAGGCGTCGGTATCGATCTCGTCGCGATGTGCGCGAACGATCTGATCGTGCAAGGCGCGGAGCCGTTGTTCTTCCTCGATTATT
>DITW01000002.1 GCA_002422945.1 Sphingomonadales bacterium UBA6174
ACGTGCAATAACCGGACGCTTACGAAGGCGAGACAACATCTGTCAGCCCCTCTGATAGGTCGAGAAATGGTTTAGGTGAATGCCGCTACGGACGCACAACTATTTCAGCTTATTGTCACTCGTCCCCAAAGTGAACCACAAAATTGCGATATAGCGTGCTTTATGCACGACGAATGTTCCTGTTTTGATCTTACCCGGCTAAGTGAACACCACTAATCTAAATACTCTATCGCCTTGATGGCAGGCCGGAGAACATTATGGAACAGTCTACCTATTGTTTGGTCGAATACGATGTTTCGTCACTAAGACCTTACGCACGTAACGCGAGAACTCATTCCCAAAAGCAGATCAAACAGATCGCTGCCTCTATCGAGCGGTTCGGGTTGCCCAGCGTACGATGACTGAACTGATCCAGCAGATAGAGAATGCTGATCGACAACTTCGCGCCGAATATATGGAAACCATGATAAATTATAGGGCAAACTGGGGCCAAGCAATTGACAATGCCAAGGCTAGAGGGTGGACAGATCCCCAGCCGGTTCCACATCCCGATGACATTATCATCGATCTAAACCTGGCTAACGCGCACATCTGCGGACCAAAAACCGAGGAGGAAAAGGCACGCTGGGACCAGTCTCTAATGCGTCGAGATGACACACAATTAGAGGTCAGCGATTACGCAGAAAGGTACCGTCGCGCGCGCGATCCGAAAAGAAAACAGAGGTATCTCGAAGGATGGCATAGCGAGCAGAAGCGCTTCGACATCATCAACGACAACCTGCTGCAACGGTATCGAACCAATCTGCGCGATCGATCCAGAAAAGAAGGGGCGTCATTACCCGGCACTCAAAAGCGAAACCATTGGCCGGGAGAGTGAAGGCCGCAAGGTGCGGGGAGGCAGCATCTAATGTTATCTGGGTGAGAATTAGGATACATCGACTCTGGTCGAAATGAAGACCAAGTGGACTCCACGGCACAGGTGCTGAACTATCTCACTACACTCGACGGCCCCGCGCCATGGGTCGCCTATTACGCGAGGTTGGCGGCTCAGTGTCCAAGAGGAAGATGAAGTGCACCTCTGACAAGCCCCCCTAGAGCTTAGATGGACCCATATCATGGACGCCCCATGCATCTTCAACTGATGTCCTCCACCACCCTATATGGTGCCGCCATCCACCTGGACAATTGCGCCATTGGTATAGCTGGACATAGGGCTGGCAAGATATAGCGCCGTGCTGACGACTTCTTCCGGCTGCCCGATGCGCTGCACGGCGGAAGGAGCAGACTGGTCATAGTCCTCCCGCCAAGCCTTAGAGATATCGGTCCAAAATGGCCCCGCCATGATCGCATTCACGCGGACATGCGGCCCAAACTCCATCGCCTGCGCTTTGGTGATGATGTTGAGCGCCCCCTTGGCCGCCGCATAGACAGGATATGCCGGGGCTGGTCGAATGGCCCCGGTGCTGGTGATATTGATAATCGAACCGCCCGTTTCCTTCAAATGAGGAAAGGCCAGCGCCGACAACCGAAACGGGCCTTTCAGATTGACCCCTAGAATCTTGTCGAACAGTTCTTCCGTCATCTCAATCGAACTTGGGGTCGATGGTGCAATGCCGGCGTTGTTGACCAGCACATCGATCCGTCCAAAATGCGCCATCACATGATCGATCAACGGTTCAAGCTGGTCCCACTGGCCAACATGGCACGGATGCGCGAGCGCGCGGCATCCCATATCGGCAAGCTCCGCCACCATCTCATGACAGGCCTCCGCTTTGCGGCTGCAAATAACAAGATCCGCCCCGCGCGCCGCAAAGCCGAAAGCGATCGCCCGGCCCAAGCCACGCGTCGCGCCCGTGACGATGACAATTTTGCCCGTAAAGTCGAAAATATCAGCCATGCGTGTCACCAAATCTGTATGATGGGTGAAAGATAGCCCAACTGTGCCGCCTTGAAGATCGTCTGGCATTTATTGACCGCGTCCAGCTTGGCTGCCGCCTTATCAAGATGGAAGCGAACCGTAGCACGGCGACGGCCCAATGCATCGGCAATGCCGCCATCTGTCAGGCCCGTTGCGGCCAGACGCACGCATTCGATTTCACGTTTGGTCAGGACCGAATTGACCGGCAATCTCTGTCGTCCCCTGACGGCACGTGCAAAGCTGGATATAAAGGTCCAGCCGATCAACTTCAGCGCCTCGCCAAGCTGCGTATATTCTTGTGATAGATCCGACTTTTCCGGATCCTGCGAGACAAAGGAAATCGCGCCGATCTGGCCAAAAGGCAAATGCACAGGCACGACGATGGCAGCCCTGACACAGGCCCGTTTTTCAAATGCCGCCAAGGATACCGTCATAATGCGCGCATTTGGCAGGCACGTGTAGATGCCTTGGGCATTGGCCCAGAAAATATCGCTCTCCAACCGGCAGGCAAGCGCAAGGGGCGAACTTAAAGCAAGGCTGGTGTTGCGCCACCATGCGAGATCATCATCGGACCAGCCAAAGACCTCGGTTGCCAATACCCGGCCATCCGCATCGACCGGGGTATGGGAATCGCCAATATCATGGGTGAATGCGACCCGCAGGCCCCATGTCGCCATTAGCTGCCCGAGCACCTCCGCCGCCCGCCGAATATCATGGACATCGCGCACCCTGACTTGCGCGGCACTGGCGCACGACAACAGTGTTGCCTCCTCGTTCGGGAGCACCACCTTCTCATCCACTGGCTAGCCTCCGTTTCAGGTCTGCATCCCTTGCCGGGCCGCACGATAGCCATTGCCAATTTTGAGAAAGGCCAGCCCGCCGAGCGAGGCTGGCACCAGGCTGCAAACCAGCGCCCAGCGCAGCGAATGGTCACCAAGATCGAGCGACTTGGCCAGCACGTCACTCAAAAAGCCGGTCGCAAACGGCCCCAGTCCAAGACCGATAATATTGAAGACGAGCAGCAGCACCGCCCCCGTAAACGCACGCGCATTAGGTGGTACCAATGAATGCATAACCGCAAGGATCGGACCGTAATAAGCGATCATCAGGACATTCACGATCCCACCGAGGCAAAGCGACAGCCACAGGCTCGGCACCAGCAATTGCGCCAGCGCGAACACCGCCATGCCGATGATCGACAGACCAATCACCCACACCCGCCAGCGTTCATCGCGCGCACCCAATTTGTCGGCAATGCTCCCCCCGGCATACATGCCGATGGCACCACCCAATCCGCTTGCCGCCGCCATATACAACGCGACATCAGATAGGCTCATGCCATGAATACGGGTGTAAAACGGCACCATCCAGTTCATCAGCGAATATTGGGTAAAACCATGTGCGCCCGCCGCCAGCAGGATGACGCGCATCACTTTCATCTTCCAGAGATAGCCCAGCGCCTCGCGGATCGACAGCGCCTCTTGCGAAGTGCTGATGCGGGGCGGATCAAAGCGGCCACGCGCAGGTTCTTTCAGGAGAAATATCACCAGCGGCGCAATCACCACGCCGACGCCACCCACGATCACAAAGGCATAGCGCCAGCCAAGATGCTGCGCGAGCCAGCCGGTCACGCCATAGCCAAGCATCAGGCCCAGCGGCAACGAAAGCCCCCAGGTCGACATGGCGGTCGCCCTGCGTTCGGGCGGATAATAATCAGCAATGATCGACTGGCTGGCGGGAATGCTCCCGGCCTCCCCCACAGCAACCCCGATCCGGCACAGGACCAGCGTCGTATAATTCATCGCAAGGCTGCTGAACGCGGTCATCCCGCTCCAGACCGCCAGCGAGACCGCGATGATGTTGCGGCGGTTGGCGCGGTCAGCCAGCCTTGCAATCGGCAGAGAAAGTGTTGTGTAAAACAACGCGAAGGACAGGCCGGTCAACGCCCCGATCTGTGCATCCGACAAGCCGAGCTCCGTCTTGATCGGCACTTGCAGGATCGTGATGATGGTGCGGTCGATATAATTGAAGGTCGATACAATGAAGAGCAGCAACATCGACATGCGCCGCACATATGCGGGCGGCGCAGCACCCTCGCCTAAGTCCTGAAGGGTTTCGTCTCCGCTGCGCGCCATCATTGCCAGCCCGCTGAACGGGCGGCCACCAAACCGAATGTCATCGCCAAGGCAAGGCCTCCGGCATAGCCAGTGCCATAGGCCCCGCCCGCATCGCTGCCCGCCGCGAACAGGCCCGGTACAGGCGTCCCATCCTCGCGCAGCACCCGCGCAGTGGCATCAATCGCAAGGCCACCAAAGGTGAAGGTGATGGCCGGATAGACAATCAGGGCATAAAAGGGCGCGCGATCGAGCGCTTCGCACACATCTGCGCGGCCCGGCACCAGTGTTTCCCAGCCGGAGCGGGTCCGTTCATTATAATCGCGGATCGTGGCCATAGTCCGTGCGCCATCAAAGCCATGCGCGCTGGCGAAGCGTTCGACTTCATCGAGTGACGCCGCAATAACACCCTCGCCGCCATGTTCGAGCGCAACCTTCATTTTATCGAGTGGCGGTGCAGTCTCGACAACCGAGCGGGTCGCATAATCCTGATGAACGCGCGCGTCCCAGAAACAGATCGCCCGGGCATTGGGCTGGGTGACGGTGTGATAGGTGTTGGTGTGATCACCGGTGGTTTCATCGCAAAAACGTGCGCCCAGCTCGTTGATCAACAACGACTGGTCACTGTGATATTGGCTGAGACCAGTATAATGCCGCTCCAGTCCCCATTCACGCGATGCACTGACGAGATGGCCGTAAAAGCCGGGATTATCGTCGCACATCCGGCCCCCAACCGCGCGCGCCAATTGAATACCCGCACCATCGCTCACTGGGTTGGAGCGCAACAGCATGTCGCGCGCATTGGGGTGAATATAGGTTGCCCGCATATCGGGTGAGGCCTGATAGCCGCCCGTAGCGATAATCGTCGCCCGCGCGCGGATTTCAACACCACCGTCGGCATGCTGCGTGCGCGCACCGATCACGGCGCCGCTGGCATCGGTGATCAGTGCCTCGGTTGTTGTTTCCAGCGCGACCATGCCGCCTGCCTGTTCGACAAGCCGCACGCATCCGCGCAAATGATCGATGATATCGATCTGATAACCGCGACCATGCAGGACCGGCATAGCAGGTGAAATCGCGACATCCCGTTTGCGCAGCCAGCCAAGCGCCTTGGGGTAATTTTCGAGCACGATCTGGGCGAGCTGCGGATTGCCGCCACCATAGATCTGCATGCGGCCCGCGGAGGTGGCCGTCCAGACAACTCCACCAGAAAGAAATGCAGATCCACCGATATCCGACGCCTTTTCGACGACGATCACGCGAGCGCCCCGTTCAGCGGCCCAACCAGCAGCGGAAAGACCCGCCATGCCGCCACCGATAACCAGCAAGTCACAATCGAGAATGTCAGAATCGCCGCTCAACGCTCTCTCCTTAAGCCCCGATTGCCGAGGTCGTCATTTGCCGTCTTCCGGCCAGAGGAGAACCACCGACCGGAAGAAGCAACCTATTCAAATATGGTGCAGGCGTCCCACCGGGTCACCTGCACTTTACGCTTAGAACTTCACTTCAGCCTGGAGAACAACGGCGCGTGGTTCACCTGCCACGGCGAAGACGTCACCCACGCCACCGGGCTTATCAACACCAAGCGTGGCATAACGACGGTTGGTGAGGTTGCGGCCAATGACCGAGAACGCCCATTTATCGTCCACTTCCGCAAAACGCGCACCGGCGTTCAGCGTGGTGAAGGACTTCTGGTTGCCCACAGGGTTGAGACCGATCGTGGCGTTATAGCTCGATGTATATCGAACATCTGCGTTCAAGGTCAGCTTCAACGCGGATGACAGGTTAAAGTCCTGCGAGGCACCAGCAGTCAGGATCCAGTCGGGCGAACGATAGACGTCCTTGCCGCTCAGATTCTGGGTCGTGCTATTCGCCACTGTCACGCAACCTTGCGCTGTCGTCTGGCCCGCATAGCATTGCGCACCCGGGAAACTCTTGAAGTGCGCATCATTATACGAGGCCGTTGCACGCAAGTTCGTGCCACGTACCGGGCGATAATTTGCCTCAAATTCGACGCCCTGCGCGATGGTATTCGCGGCATTCTGGGTAAGATACGTCACCTGCGATGACGATATAGCAACGAGCGACGTTAGCGGCAGGCCCTTGTAAATATAGCGATAGCCAGTGATCGAGCCGGTCAGCTTGTTATCAAGCGCCGCCCCCTTGATGCCGACTTCGAAACCGTTGACCTTTTCAGCGCCAAAGCTAAGCGTCTGCGCGGTCGCCGTCTTGGAAGGCACGCCCGGGTTGGAGAAGCCACCCGCAAGATAGCCGGTCTTGTAGGCACCATAGACCATCAGGTTACGCGATGGTTTCCAGGTCAACGTCGCTTCCGGCGAGAAATTATCTTCCGACTTACTGCCGAGAATGTGATCGTTCACCGCCCTGAAGGAACCCTGCACATTCGAGTTCACGAAGGTGTAGAATGTGTCCAGCTTCTTCTTTTGATGCGTATAGCGACCGCCACCGGCCAGTTCGATCTGATCGTTGAACGTGACCAGCAACTGACCGAACACGGAAAAGGCCGTGCTCTTGTTGCGCTGCTCATTGTCGTAGGTATGCAGCTTGCCGGTGGTCGCATCGACGCCCGGACGGCCATTCAACCCGCCGACATACAGCGTGCGGTCATTGTCTTCATAATGGCCGCCAGCAGCGAAGTTGATCATCCCATCATAATTCGAGACAGCGCGAAGTTCCTGATAGAAACTCTTGTTCTTCTCATTGGAATAGGACCAATAATAGGCCGATGCCGTGGCATCCGCATTACCCTGGCTGACATAGTCATAATCATAATAGCCAGTGACGGATGTCAGGTCGATTGCGCCCAAATTCTTGGTCAGGCTAAGAACCGGCATGATGGTCGCATTCTTGCTGAATGGTTGGCCATGGCCTTGGGAATTCACCTGCGACCATTTGGCGGTGACCGCCGGGTTCATCCACCCTTGCGACGAACGATCGTTGAGTTTGCAATCGCCGGTCGCATCTGGATAGACTGTACCGCTGAACTTGTTGCTTGGCAGCGATTGGCCTGCGGCACAGCCCATGACTTCGCTGAAGCTTTGCAGCCCCTGACCTTCATAATGGCTGACAAGCAGCTTGAAATTCGCCGTGAAATCGTCGGTCGAATATTTCAACGTCAAACGACCGGCGATCTTGTCTTCGGCCCCCAGACGGCCCGGCGCAGCCGGGGTAAAGCCATAAGGCGAACCAGCCGCCACATAAGGATCGATGACGCCATTATTCTGGTTGCGAATATAACCCTTGCTCTGGCTGCCAAATAACGCAACGCGAATGCCAAGCTTGTCCGTGATCGGGCCACCGATCGCCGCTTCCACCGACGCATTGTCGGCCTTGAATTCATACCCACCGCGCACATAACCAGCGAGTTCATCGGTCGGATCGGCGGACTTGACCGATACCACGCCACCCGGCGAGTTTTTGCCGAAGAACACCGCCTGCGGCCCCTTGAGCACATCAACGCCCGCAATGTCGAACAAGGCATCGTTCAGGATACGGCCACGGCTGATGGCAACGCCATCAAAGTCGAGCAACACCGATTGTTCAACGCCGGCATCGATCACCGACGAGCTGACGCCACGCAGCGAAATCGACGTGCCTGAACCGGTAAAACCACGGTCGAGCGAAATCTGCGGCGCCACGATCTTGAGGTTGGCTACTGCGGTAATATTATACTGCCGAATCTGTTCGGCGCTCACCACCGTCGCAGCGACCGGAACGTCCAACAAACGCTCTTCACGACGACGCGCGCTCACAATGATATCAGCCGCAGAACCTTCGGATACAGACGCGTCTTCGGCAAAGGCCGGAAGTGCCGGCGCAGCCAGCGCCAACCCTGCGGTCGTAAGCAGCAGCTTGCACAGCACTGCTCGTTTACCGATTTGAGAAACTCCCTTTAACATCCTTTTATCTCCCACTCGTTTTAAACTCATGACCTGACTGGGTCGATCTCCGCGAAAATGGAGTCCAGACCTATTGCCCCACCTCAGTCAGCATGATTTAGTTACTCGACCGACTGGTCGGGTGTCAACACCAATTCGACCGGTCGGTCGGTATTTTTGAAATCAATTTTTATTGATGATTTACAATATATTAAACATTATATCGACACGCCAGATACTCCCGACAGCTGGTCGACGGAGGGCGTATTTTCTGGAACATCGCCACCTGCGCCCCTCGTGCATACAAGAGGCGCAGCAGCGGTCAGAATCGGTCAGTGCGCGGACTGGCTCACTAATATGTCACACGCAAAAGCGGTCATTTTTTTCTTGTCGATCTTGCCATTGGCGTTGTGCTCGATCTTGTCGACTACCAGCACATATTCAGGCCATTTCTTCTTCGAAAGGCCAATCGCGCCAAGATGCACCTGCAATGCGGGCAGATCTATCGGCGGCTCACCCGGCAACATGCGGCAGACCGCACAACATTGCTCGCCCAGGCGCGGATGCGGGATGCCGACGATAACGACTTCGGCAACGCTACCATGGCGCAGAATCGCCGCTTCAACCTCCGCCGGGTCGATATTGAATCCACCCCGGATGATCTGGTCCTTGATCCGGCCCACGACCTTCAAATAGCCCTGTTCGTCACAGATGATTTCATCGCCCGTCAGCAGAAATCCATCCGCCGTCATTTGGGCCGAACCCTCGCCAAGTCCGGCGCAATAGCCAAGAAATAGCGACGGACCTCGCACGCCCGCCTGACCGCGTTCACCCGACGCCAGCATCCGCAGCTCGCTATCGAAAGCGGCGTCATGGGTACCGGGGAACGGCAGGCCATCGGCGTGGAAACGTCGTTCCATGCTATCGCCGAGACGGGTGGAGGCATGGCCCATGCATTCCGACATACCGAACATACGGAGCGCCTGAATACCCAGCAATTCTTGTGCGTCGGTAATCAGTTCGGGCGTCATCGCACTGCCACCAACGGCCAGCGCACGGAAACTGAGTTGCCCTCCCCATTGCCCGGTACGCACCGCCTCCACCATCGAATATAAATGTGTCGGCACGCAGATCGCCCAGACGCAGCGGTATTTCTCGGCAATGTTCAAAGCGCCGACCGGACTCCAAGGATCGACAATCGCAATCGGATGTCCAAGCGACAAGCCAAAATGCACCGTGAAGGTGAAACCCGGCGCGCTATCCCAAGGCACAATCCCGAGAATCGGCTCGCCTTGCTCCAAGCCCGCGATCTGGGCGCAGGCCCGGGTCGCATAATTGAGCGCCGCCGGACCGTGCATCACCGCCTTGGGAACGCCGGTGGTGCCAGATGTAAAACCGATGAGCGCCGTCTCGGCATCGCGCGGATCGACAGAACGCGCACCCGCATTGTCCGGCACCGCAAAATCAAGCGCCGATACGCCGCGATCGTCGGCGGAATGCGGTAACGTAAACACGCGCAGGGCATGACCAAGGCGCTTTTCAAGCTCACCCCGGTCGGTCGCGCTCAACCCCGTGCCATAAGGGCAGATAATCGCCCCCAAAGACGAAATCGCCAACACCGCCGCGACAATCGCGATTTCTTTACGCGCCTCAACCAACACGCGCATATTCGGGCCAACGCCAAGCGTTGCCAAATGCGCCGCCAATGGCTGAACGAGTGCGCGCAGTTCCTCGCGCCGCCATTCACGTCCGGCGGCATCGATAACCGCCAGCGCATCGCCGTCACGCGCGCAAAGTTCAGCAAACTGATCCCACAATCGCCGATCGGTCCAATCAAGACCATCAGCCGAAAAATGTCGACACGCGTTCTCAGGCAAGAGCCTGCCCTCCATCCACCAAAATGGTCTGCCCGGTCATGAAGCTACCGGCCCCAGACGCCAACAGCGCAATCGCACCCGCGATTTCATCCGGGCGCCCAAACCGACGCAACAAAATATTGTTACGCAACTTTGCCTGAATTTCTTCGGTCAACGTCTCTGTCATCCCGGTCTCGATTGATCCCGGCGCGATGGCGTTCACGCGGATGTTATGATCGGCCCATTGCGCGGCGAGATCCGATGTCAGATGCACAATCGCCGCCTTGGAGGTCGTATAAGGGACGACCTGCCCGTCTTCCGGACGATAAGACAAAAATGCGCCCACCGAGGCGATATTGATGATTGATCCACCGCCATTGGCAATCATGTGCCGCGCCGCACAGCGTGAAGCGAGGAATGTGCCGGTCAGGTTGACATCAATCACCTTGCGCCAGCCGCTGGCCGGAATATCCTGTGGCAATCCCCACCAAGACGCACCGGCATTATTCACCAGAATATCAAGCCCACCCAATACTGCGATGACGCCGCTAACAGCCTCTGCCACACTATCTTCGTCCGCAATGTCGCAGCGCAGGCCGATGGCCTTGCACCCATGTCGTGCAGCAATGGATGATGCGATCTCGCGACATTCTTCCTCATGACGAGAGGCGAACGCCACATTGCAGCCAAGGTCGGCAAGGGTTGAACCGATGGCCTCCGCCAAATCGCCCCGGCCACCGGTAATCAGCGCCACCTTGCCATCGAGACGGAACAGAGACGAAGTAAAACCCTGCGGGTAATTGCCCGTCATCGCGCTTCACCGGATGTGTCGGGCGCGCCCTTCAATTCGAAAAAATCCACCTCATCGGTAATGAGGATCAGGCGCTTACCCTTCATCCGCCCGACATGACGTGTCGCCGCCGCCCATTCGGGCGATTTGAACGCCGCATCGAGATCTTCCTGACTCGGGAAAGTGAGAACGGCATGTCCATCCCATGCCGGCACTTCCGGGTTGTCATAATCGGTAACAACCCGGCCATGCCGATAGGCACTCAGCTTCGGCAGTTTCATCGCCAAATCAGCATGTTCGCCCCTCCACCATGTCGTGAATTCCTCCACGGTCCATTCTGGGGGACGTCCTGCCAATACAACCATGCTGACTGCCATTCTCACTCTCCACGAAGATCAGAAACGATTGATTACTTGCCCGTCCAGACCGGCTTGCGCTTTTCAAGGAACGCGGTCACGCCTTCCTTGGCGTCCTGGCTGTGGTGCACCACATTGCAGGTCATGGTTTCAAGCGTAATCAACGAGTCCGTGTCAGCGTCAAGACCACGGTTCACCGCCATCTTGGTCATCCACATGCAGAACGGGCTGAGTTCGAGGAACGGCTGCACGAAATCTTCGATCAACTTGTCGAATTCGGCCGCCGGGGCCGATGCGTTGCAAAGATGCCATTCGACGCATTCATCGCCGGTCAACAATTTGCCGGTCAGCATCAATTCCTTGGACTTACGCATGCCAATGTAACGCGGCAGGCGATAAATGGGGCCTGCGCCGCCAAACAATGCGCGACGGATGTGGAAGTCGCCGATGCGGGCTTCCGATGCCGCCAGCGCGAAATCGCACGAGATCATCAATTCGAAACCACCGGCAACCGCATAGCCTTCAACCGCGGCAATGGTCGGCTTCTTCATGTTGTAAATCTTGTCATAGGTACGCGCAGAATCGATCGCCAATTGCAGCGAATCCGTCGTTTCTTGCAGCACTGGGCCAACCAGCTGGTCAAGATCCGCACCCGAACAAAAGGTATTGCCACGACCACGGAACACAACCGCGAGCACCTTCTTGTCGGCGGCAACCCGATCAACCGCGGCTTCCAGATCACGCAACAATTGCGGGCTGACGCAGTTGCGCTTGTGCGGGCGGTTCAACCAGACAGTGGCAACGCCATTGTCCTTGATTTCAACCTGGATGACGTCCTTTTCTTCAACGGCCATTTCTATGCTCCTATCTTAACGTAACGATATAATGAACGCGCCTTTAAGGCTGGGTAGATCAAATTCGACCGACCGTTCGGTTGTGTTGTATGACGGCTTCAGATTCGTGTCAATCGGTCCTGAATGATGAACGATCAGAAGATTTCAAAAAGACCGGCCGCACCGATCCCACCGCCCACGCACATGGTGACAACGCCGTATTTCGCCTTGCGGCGGCGACCTTCCAACAGCACATGGCCCGCCATGCGCGCGCCCGACATGCCATAAGGATGGCCGATCGAAATCGCCCCACCCGACACATTCAGGCGATCATCGGGAATGCCCAATGTGTCGCGGCAATAAATGACCTGGCTGGCAAAGGCTTCGTTCAATTCCCAGATGCCGATATCATCGACGGTGAGTCCTGCATTCGCCAACAGCTTTGGCACGGCAAAGACCGGCCCGATGCCCATCTCGCTCGGATCGCAACCGGCCACCGCCATGCCGCGATAGGCACCCAATGGCTCCAGCCCGCGCCGGGCCGCCTCGGCAGCTTCCATCAGCACCATCGCCGATGCGCCATCGGACAATTGCGAGGCATTGCCCGCCGTGATGAACCGTCCCTCGCGCAGTCGCTGCCCACCCTTGAACACTGGCTGCAATGCGGCCAGACTTTCGGCGGTGGTATCGGCACGCGCGCCCTCATCGCGGCTGGCACGCACGGCCTTTTTGCTCGTTTCTCCGGTCGCCTTATCCGTGACAGACATCTCGACATCCATCGCCACGATTTCATTGTCGAACGTCCCATCCGACTGGGCGCGCGCCGTCCTTTGCTGCGAAGACAGGGCATAGGCGTCCTGTGCCTCGCGCGAGATGCCATATTTTTCGGCGACGATTTCAGCCGTTTCCAGCATCGACATATACAATGCGGGTACATGCTCATTGAGCCACGGGTCGAAGGCCCGATAGAAATTTGCCTTCTCATTCTGTACGAGCGAGATCGACTCCACCCCACCAGCGGCGGCAATCGTCATGCCATCGCAGATGATTTGCTTTGCCGCCGTGGCAATCGCCATCAGGCCGGAACCGCATTGACGATCGACCGTCATCCCCGGCACCGACACCGGCACACCGGCACGCAACGCCGCCTGTCGGCCCACATTGAATCCGGTGCTACCCTGCTGCAACGCGCAACCGAAGATGACGTCGTCCACCTCCGCCGCGTTGACGCCAGAGCGTGCCAATGCTGCACCCAGCGCATGGGCAGCAAGCGCCTGTGCCTGGGTGTCGTTGAAACTACCGCGATAGGCGCGCCCAATCGGCGTTCTGGCGGTGGATACGATAACGGCTTCACGCATGTGTGTTCTCCATTTTGAAGTGTGATGACGACCCCAATCAGGCCGCCAGTGAATCTGTGTCCCATGTTTCAGTGCCACTAGCGCAGGCCGATAATCGCGCGCTGAGCGGCCAGCGATCGACGCCCTCAGCGACCGCCCAATCGGCCAGTCGCTGGGCAATGCGTGCCAGCCCCTGCTGTTCACCCCAGAACATCGGTCCTCCCTTGTGGCGGGGGAAGCCAAAGCCATTGACCATCACCAGATCGATATCACTCGCACGCTGCGCAATGCCGTTATCGAGCAATTGCGCGCCTGCATTGACCATGGCGAATAACAACCGCTCCTCAACCTCCGCATCCGAGACCGAACGGCGCGCGATTCCCTTTTCGGCAGCAACATTGGCGATAACATCGTCGGTGAAAGGATCGGGCGCGCCCATCCGGCCCTCATAATGATAATAGCCCGCACCGGTCTTTTGACCGAAGCGCCCCGCCGCGCAGATCTTGTCCGCCACCAACGGATAACGCCCGAGCCGTTCCGCCTCATGGCGTTGCTGGCGAATCCGCCAAATCACATCCAGTCCGGCCATGTCGCGCATTTCGAACAGGCCCATCGGAAACCCGAACGCATGCATCACCGCGTCGATCTGCCATGGGCTTGCCCCATCTTCGATCAGCAGATCTGCTTCGCGCCCATAACGGTCGAGCATGAAATTGCCGATGAAACCCTCGCCATTACCGCACACAATCGGCAGCTTGCCCAATTTCCGGCCCAGCTTGACGACCTGCGCCAACACCGCCGGATCGGTTGCCCTGCCCGCCACAATTTCAAGCAGCTTCATCACATCTGCCGGGCTGAAAAAATGCATGCCAAGAAAACGTTCAGGACGGCGGCAGGCAGCGGCCAGTGCATCGACGTCCAGCATCGACGTATTAGTAGCGATGATCGCATCATCCCGCAAAATCACGTTCAGGCGCTCGATCAACTGTTGCTTGATCGCGAGGTCCTCAAACACGGCCTCGATCACAAGGTCGCAATCAGCGAGCGGTTCAAACGCACTGGCAAAGGCAATGCGGCCCAGCGCAGCATCGGCCCGCGCCTTTGGCATCCGGCCCTTGCGGACCGCATTGGCATAGCTGTCGCCAATCTTCTGTCGGGCGCGTTCAATCTGTTCGGCGGCAATATCGACCAGCAGGACGGACAGGCCCGCATTGGCAACCGCCATGGCGATGCCAGCCCCCATCGTGCCAGCACCGATCACGCCGATGCGATCAATGACACCCTTGGCAGGCGCTACATCAACCCGCCCGGCTTTACGTTCGGCAAAGAACAGATGAATAAGCGCCTTTGACTGCGGACTGGCCGCACATGCTGCAAATTCCGCACGCTCCAACGCCAGCGCCTCTTCAAGCGGCATGGAAGAGGCAGCTTCGATACAGCGCACAATGCGTTCGGGGGAAAACAGCCCCTTCCACCGCCCCGCCTGCGCCGCCCGAAAATTGTCGAAAATCGCGGGGTCGACCCCATCAATCCTATCCGTTCGGCTGGAAATATCAGGCAGCGGACCACCGACCTTGCCCTGCACAAAGGCGATGGCGGCATCTAGCAGATCAATATCCGCAACGCCGTCAATAATCCCGATTTTCGCCGCATCCACCGCCTTGATCGACTTGCCGGATGTCAAATACGCCAACGCCGATTCCGGCCCCGCCAACCGCGTCCAAAATTGCGTGCCGCCAGCACCCGGCATCAGGCCAAGCAATACTTCCGGCAAGCCCAGTTGGGCAGTCGCCGTCGCCAACCGCCAATGACAATGAAAGGCAAGCTCCAACCCGCCGCCCAAGGCAAAGCCATCGATGGCCGCCACGGTTGGCTTCGGCATCGCGCGCAGTAGATCATCAATGTCCCATAGGGTCGGCGCGACATAAGGCTTGCCAAATTCAGAGATGTCCGCCCCACCGACAAATATTTGCCCCGCCCCCATCAACACGATGCCGTCGACATCGCCATCGGCCCTGGCCCGGTTGGTGGCATCGTACAGTCCCTGCCGAACCGCCAGCGAAAGCGCATTTACCGGCGGATTATGGATGGTGATGACCGCGATGCGATCACGTATTTGGTACTGAACAGCGCTCATGTGAAATCCCGAAATAAATAACTGCTAATTAGCGAAGCTGCACCAGCAACCGACCGTCATTGCTGCCATCAAAAAGTGAGGCGAAAGCGGCAGGCACCGCATCTAGGCCGTGACGGACATCATAATCCGCCCGTAATGCCCCTTGGTCGATCCATGTATCGATCTGCGCCAGCTTGGCCGCGACCAATGGTCGGTTGCCAAGGATGCTGGTCACCCGAAACCCGCGAATCAACGCAGAATGGACGACAAGGTTCCAAAGATTGGATGGCCCCGGCTGGGCGCTGCGCTCATCATAGCCACTGATCATGCCGCAAATGGCCACGCGACCATCATCGCTGAGCTGGCCAATGGCCGCCTCTAGAATCTTGCCCCCGACATTGTCGAAATAGACATCGACCCCCTGCGGCATCTGCGTGCGCATTTGCGTCGAAATATCGTCTTCGGCCTTATAATCGATACAGGCGTCGAAACCGTAATCTTCCACCACCCGGGCACATTTGCGCGCACCTCCGGCGATGCCCACCACCCGCGTCGCCCCGGCAAGACGCGCCATCTGACCCGCAAGCGAACCGACCGCCCCGGCGGCACCGCTGATCAACACCTGATCACCCGGCTTCACCTGCGCAATGTCGAAAATGCCATAATGCGCGGTCAGGCCAATGGTGCCACGCCGATGCAGATAATCGGCCAAATCGCCCTGCGGATGTGGAATCGGGATCAATCCGGCCACAGGCGCGAGCGAATAATCCGACCATGTCCCAAAACCCCAGACAAGATCGCCGACACAGATGTCCGCAGCGCCCGACGCCCGCACCCGCCCCAAGATCATGCCCCGGATCGGCGCGCTGATGGCGATCGGCGCTGCATAGCCGCCATTGTCATTCAGGAAATTACGAATGGCCGGGTCCATGGCAAGATAAAGATTTTCGACCAACGCCTGCCCCGGCCCGACATCCGGGACCAAGGCATCGACCATTTCGAAATTATCAGGCCCGATTGGACCATTTGGCCGTTGCTTCAACACCCATTGTCGGTTGATCCCCGTCATGGCTTATTCGGACGCCAGAAATGGCGCCGCCGCCATCCATGCGGCAATGCCGCCCGCCGGAATGCCACAGATAATCGCCTCGGCAATTTCCTCATCCGTAGCACCCGCATTGCGCGCACCACGCACATGCGTAACAGTCATCGGGCTGTAATCGGCCGCAAGGATCGACAACAGCAGAAATTCGCCATCCTTGGGGCTGAGCGGATTGGCGTCAATGCTACCCCTGCGCATCAGATAATAGGCATCTGCACCAAGCGGCAGCAAACGCAGCATCTGTTCCAGCGGCACCGGCACCTTGCCGAAATAGGTTTCGAAATTATGCTTGGCCTCGCCCGGCGCGACGGCCACCTGCGGGACGGGCGGGACATCGTCAAACGGACCATAGACCTTCTCAAGCAACACCTCGAATGCGAGAGCCGCCCCTTCGCCGCGCAAGCTGCTCAACACGATCATGCCCGCCACCGCCTGATCAATCGTCAAACCCAAGCCAGCACCGCGCTCCAATTCGCGCAGCGCCAACGCATCACGGCTCCGCGCAACCGCCGCAACGGCAACAAGCAACGCCTTGATACGCGCAGAAATAGCACCATCAGTATCGGTGATCTGACGAAACAGGCGATAGCCCGAAACTGTGTAGGGGGCATAGCGCCGCAACAGGCGCGAATCAGCAAGTGTATTGGTCATGGGTTCCGTATCCTCTCAGGCCATAATATTCCCGACCGCCCGGTCGGTTGTCAATAGAAAAGACCCGACTGCTTGGTTGACAACCGACCGGGCGGTCGGTAACTAAAAATGGTCAGCCAGCGTTCGGCCTTCGAATCTGGCAACCGAAATTCAGCGTAAGGCAGCTTCGATAATGCATTTTGAGCAGTCAGAAAAATCAAAGCAATGGATGGAACGCGTTCGCAAGTTCATGGATGAAAATATTTATCCATCCATCCCCATCTATGATGAACAGTCACAGAAGATTGATCGCTGGAAAGAAATTCCGCCGATCTTCGAAGAGCTGAAAGCCAAGGCCCGTGCGGAAGGCCTGTGGAACATGTTCATGCCACCGTCCGACCATGACGATGAGTTCTTTACCAGCGTCGGTCTGACCAATGTTGAATATGCCCCCATTGCCGAATTAATGGGCCGGGTGTCCTGGGCATCCGAGGTGTTCAACTGCATGGCCCCGGACACTGGCAATTTTGAGGTGCTGCACCGTTACGGTACGCCCGAACAAAAGCGCCGTTACATGATGCCGCTGGTCAATGGCGAAACCCGTTCCGCTTTTTTGATGACCGAACCGGAAGTGGCGTCTTCGGATGCCCGCAACATCCGCACCGAAATCCGGCGCGAGGGCGATGAATATGTCATCAATGGCCGCAAATGGTGGTCATCGGGCGCGGGCCATCCCAAATGCGACTTTTTCATCGTCATGGGCAAATCGGACCCGGACGCCGCGACCTATCATCAGCAGTCTATGATCCTCGTGCCGCGCGATGCCAAGGGTGTGGAGATCGTCCGTTTCCTGCCGGTGTTTGGCTATGACCATGCGCCGCACGGCCATTTCGAAGTCATTCTCGACAATGTCCGCGTGCCGGTCGATCATATGCTGAAGGGCGAAGGCTGCGGTTTCGAAATCGCACAAGGTCGCCTCGGGCCGGGCCGTATCCACCACACCATGCGCAACGTTGCCTCGGCAGAGGTCGCACTGGAAAAGACGGTCAAACGGCTTTCCTCGCGCGTGGCCTTTGGCAAGCCGATCATCGAGCATAGCGTCTGGGAACAGCGCATCGCCGAGGCGCGGACCGAAATCGAGATGATGCGCCTGCTCTGTCTGAAGGCCGCCTATATGATGGACACGGTCGGCAACAAAGCCGCGCGCGCCGAAATCGCCATGATCAAGGTCTGTGCGCCCCGCATCACCCAGCGCATTATCGACGAAGCCATTCAGGCCCATGGCGGCGGCGGCGTTTGTGATGATTTCGGGCTGGCGGAACTCTACGCCAACACCCGGATCGTCCGCCTCACCGATGGGCCGGATGAAGTCCATTGCCGCCAGATCGCGCGGCTCGAAATGAAAAAATACGGCTGATTTGCAAGGCATGTCCATCATCGCAGAGGCCATAGGAGCCCGACCCAAAGTGAGCGCACCAAAAAAATACATAGGAGATATTGGCGAGGTCAGGACCGGGGCAGCGTTCGACGAAGGTCGCCTCGCTACCTATCTGGCGGGCGCCATTAAGGGCTTTCAAGGCCCGCTCACGATCAAGCAGTTCAAAGGCGGGCAATCAAACCCGACCTATCTGCTCATCACGCCAGACGCCAAATATGTCATGCGCCGCAAGCCGCCGGGCGTATTGCTGGCTTCTGCCCATGCCGTCGACCGCGAGTTCAGGGTTACAAATGCCTTGTTCCAACAGGGCTTCCCCGTGCCGGAACCATTGTGCCTATGCGAGGATCTCGATGTCGTCGGCACGATGTTCTATGTCATGCGGCATGTCGAAGGCCGGGTATTCTGGGATTGTCAGATGCCGGACCTCAGCCGGGAAGAGCGCGCCGCCGTGTATGATTCTGCGAACGAGACGCTCGCGCGCCTGCACAATGTCGATTTCAAAGCGATCGGCCTTGGCGATTATGGCCGACCGGGCAATTATTTCGAACGCCAGATCACGCGCTGGTCAAAGCAATATGACCTCTCCCGCACCCGCGACATCCCGGCGATGGACCGATTGCTTGAATGGTTGCCAACCGCCGTGCCAGCCGATGATGGTCGATCATCGATTATCCATGGCGATTATTCGTTCCACAATTTGCTGATCCACCCGACCGAACCAAAGGTCGTCGCCGCGATCGATTGGGAATTGTCGACCATCGGCCATCCAATTGGCGACCTGATGTACCATTGCATGGAATGGTATCGCCCAGAGGGTATCGATGAACGTGGCACACTCTGCAATGCCGATCTTCAAGCGCTCGGCGTGCCGACGATGGAAGAATATGTAGATCTGTATTGCGCCCGCACCGGGATCACGATCAGTGGCGATCTGGGCTTTTACCGTGCGTTCAACCTCTTCCGGGTGGCCGCGATCTTGCAGGGCATCGCCGGACGCATCCGCGACGGCATTTCAACCGATGCCCATGCGGAAAAGATCATCGCGCGGATCGACCCCATCGCCGAAAGTGCGTGGGCAGAGGCATTACGTGCAGGTGCATGCGCATAACAAAGGCGGATAACCCCAAAAATCTAAGGACCTTTTATGGCAACCGAAAAGGCGCTTGCTGATTATGACGTGATGTCCAAAGCGTTCCAGCAAGAGGCCTATGGTTTCTATGAAAAGCTTCAAAAGGAAGCGCCTGTCTACAAATTACCCAATGCCGATGTCTATCTGATCTCCCGTTATGATGACATCAAGGCCATTAGCCTCGATCCCGCGACCTTTTCCAACAAGCTATCCTACGGCATGATCCAGGGCGATCGCTGGAAGATCTATGAAGATGAGGTGGCGCGTCGGGGTTGGGGGATCAAGCGGGTCTTGAACGGTGCCGACCTGCCCGAACATCGCCGCGTCCGTAAATATCTCGACTCGATCCTGAATGCCCGCGCGGTAGAAGCGCTCAAACCGCGCATTCAGGCGGTCACCGACATGTTGATCGACCAGTTTGCAGATCGCGGCGCGTGCGAGTTCGTCAGCGACTTCGCTTTAAGATTGCCCTCTATCATCATCGCCGAGCATTTCGGTTTCGACCCCGGCAATATTGATAATTTTCTGCGCTGGGCAGCAACCATATCGCGCATCACCAATCATGTGCTGACGACGGAACAATTGCTCGAATGTGCCGAGGCCGAACTGGAGATGCAGCACTATCTCCATGATGTGATGGAGCGCCGCAAGATCGACCCCAAGAACGATCTTCTGACCCGGCTCGTCATCGAAAATAGCGGCGACACCGTCGACGACAATCCGCTGACGGAACAAGAGCTGCAAAATATCTTACGGGACTTTATTCTGGGCGGCTTCGGCACGGTCGTCAACATGCTCGGCAACTCGCTCTACCTGCTTTTGCGCCATCCCGATCAGATGGAAAAGCTGCGTAGCCATCCCGAACTCATGCCGAACTTCATCGACGAATGCCTGCGTATCGAGACAGCCATTCAGGTGTTTCCAAGGATCACGACTCGGGCGGTCGAAATGCATGGCATCCATATGCCGCAAGGCGCACTCATCGGCCTATGCCTTGGCGGTGCCAATCACGATCCGAGCAAATTTACCTGCCCGCATGCGTTTGACATCGAGCGTGCCGACGCCAGGTCGCACATCACCTTCAACTTCGGCCCGCACACCTGCCCCGGGCGTCTGCTCGCCAAACTGGAATTGCAAATCGCCTTTACCACCATCCTGCAGCGTCTGGGCGACATCCAGCTTGCCGAAGCGTTGCCCAACCCCCATGCGGCCAATTGGCGCCATCGCAATATCGAACGGCTGCCCATTACATTCCGGCCCGCCTGATCTTGCCATCAGGGCGAAGTAAAGGGGTGAAGGCATAGCCCCACCCCTTCATTCATCAGATCGCCATCCCAAGCCGCTGCGCCTCGAACACCGCATTGGCCATGCGGCGCGGGCTCAGGCAATCGCCGATCTGGTGCAACTGCCAGTCGCCACCATCGAGATTCTGTTCCAGCGCATTCGGCGCGCGTCCAGTCTGCATCACGACCAGATCACAGGCGATTTCTTCTACTTCACCGCTGGTCATGTCGATGATCTGGGCGCACCCGTCCGCCACGCCGAACAACTGGCCCAGCACCCGGAACCGGGTATTGCCGCGCCCCAGACGCGCGAGCATGGGGCCAACGCTTTCAACCGGAATCTGATGGGCAACCGCCGCAGACGGCGTGACATAAGTCACCTGCCACCCGGCCACGACCAGCGCCTCGGCCACCCCATAATTCCACCAAAAGCCCGTGCCATCATCAACCATCACCGCCCGGCCAGCGCCCATCGGCGCGGGCGCACCCTCGGCCAGAATATCAAACCAGCGCATCACCCGCGCACCGGCAAACTCTTCTGGCACCGGCTTCGCCTGCGCCCCGATGGCGACCACCACATCATCGAAATGATCGGTCAGGTCCTGCGGCCCGTTTATCCGCCGTTCGAGATGAATCGGCACCGCCAACCGGCGCAATTCCGTCTGGTAGAAATCAATCAGCTTCCGCAATCCCTGCCGATGCGGCACCGATGCCGCATACAGGAACTGGCCGCCGATCCCGTCGCTTGCTTCAAAAATCACGGGGCGATGGCCACGCAGCGCAACCGAGCGCGCCAGCTCCAGACCAGCCGGACCGGCGCCGATAATCGCCACCGCGCGTGAACCGGTCGCAGGGGCCGCTCCATTGAACGGGGTGACAAGTTCGCGCCCCGCTTCCGGATTAACGGCGCAATGCAAATGCGGCGCAAAGGAACGACAATCCTGATTAAGGCCGAGACAAGGGCGCACCCGTTCAAAGCTGCCGTCACGCACCTTATCCAGCCATTCCGGATCGGCGATCAACGCGCGCGCCATGCCGATCATGTCGCCCTTGCCCTCTTCCAATAATTGTTCGGCCAGATCGGGACGCGTAATCTTCTGGCCCACGATCACCGGCAGGTCGCAATGCGCCTTGACGATCCCGGCGGCGCGCGCGGCGGTTGCCTCTGGTTGGGTCAAGTCCTTGACATAGGCCCCGCGCGTGCCGAGCGTGATGCTGAGATAATCAACACAGCCCATTTGCTGGATCATCTCGACAATCCGCAACGTATCCGCGATCTCGATGCCTTCGCCGGTTTCTTCATCGGCGCTGAGCCGGACACCCAACATGAAATCGCTGCCGCAATGGTTGCGGATGGACTCGATCACCTCGCGCATGAAGCGGAAGCGTCTAACCGGATCGCCACCATATTCATCGGTGCGTATATTGGTCGCAGGCGACATGAATTGCGCCGGGAGATAGCCATGCGCCGCATGAATTTCGACACCATCATGGCCGGTGCGCTGAAGATTGTGCGCGGAATGGCCGAATGCCTCGACCAGCTCCGCAATCCCGGCCTTATCAAGGACGCGGGGCGGAAACGGATCGCGCGGCGAACGAATGTCGGATGGCGCAAGTGCTGGATAATCAGCATCCATGCCGATCAACTCGCGGCCCAGATGGACCAACTGCCCGACCGCGACAACATTATGACTGCGCATCATCTCGGCACGGCGGGCAAGCCCCGGCAGGACATGCTCGCTATAATCTTCCACCAGCACCCGCTGCCTGCGGGCAGAGCTTGGATGGACGACGGCCGCACCGGTAATAATCATCCCCGGGCGCGTGGCTGCACGTCGCCGATAATATTCGATGTCATCCTCGGTAATCGCGCCATCGCGCAACATGCTGGTGCCATGCGGCAGGATCACGACCCGATTTTGCAGCGTGACTTTGCCCATCGCAAACGGCGAGAACAGCCTTTTGTACATCGCCTCGCCTCGCCCCTGTTCATGCCCGCTCATATCGCCGTCATCCCGCCATCGATGACCAATTCCGCGCCGGTCATATAGGCGGACTCATCGCATGCCAGAAACAGAGCCGCATCCGCGATTTCCTGCGGCTGACCGAAACGGCCAAGCGGCGTATGTTCAAGGAACGTCCGCGCAGTTACCGGGTCGGCATAGGCCTTGGCCGTCAGCGGCGTCTCGACATGGCCCGGATGGATGGAGTTCGCGCGCACCCCGTTCTTCATCGTCGCGCATTCAATGGCGGTGCATTTGGTCAACATTCGTACGCCACCCTTGGCGGCGCTGTAGGATGAGGCATTATTCCCGGCAACGATACCCCGGACCGACGACATATTGATGATCGACCCGCGCCCCGAACGCCCCAGCAATGGCAGCATATATTTTGTGGCCAGAAACACGCTGTCCAAATTCACCGCGATGATGGAACGCCAAACCTCGAAACTCGTGTCCGCAATCGAACAAAACGCCCCATAGCCCGCATTATTGACGAGCACATCGAGTACGCCAAATTCGGCATCCACCGTCGCGGCCGCATCGGCCCATGCGTTTTCCAATGTCACATCCATGACGATAGCACGATGACGTTCGCGCCCTTCCAGCGTCTGCAGCGCGTCTTGCAGCCGGTCAGCCGCCCGATCAGCAATCACCAGCCTTGCCCCTTGTTTGGCAAAAAGCTGGGCGATCGCTAGGCCGATGCCAGAGGCGGCACCGCTCACGAACGCCGTTCTCCCGGCAAGCCGTGCCATTATGCGGTCTCCTGCTCGTCCACATCCCCTTTGCTGAGTTCCAGCAAGCTCTCGAAATTCGGGTTGGTGCGCGACAACAAGGCATCCGAGCGCAGCTTGATCGAATGGTCGAACTTATCGGAGGTCAGCAGATAAAATTGACGCTTTTCCATTGCCTCGAACACCATTTCGGCCACCGTTTCGGGCGAGATGGCGCTACGATAAAGATTGTCAGCAATCGCCTTCAGTTCCGGCGTCTCCTCTGCCACACCGGCCGCAGGTTGCAATTCGCTCGGGCGATTGCGTTCGGAACGATAGATGTTGGTATTCACAAGGCCGGGACACAATAACGTCACCCCAATCGGCGAACCAATGTCCTTCAACGAGGCATAGAGCGCCTCGGTCGCGCGCACTGCCGCTGTTTTTGCCGCACTGTAAACCGGCGAGCCTGCACCGCTGACCACCCCTGCAACCGATGCCGTTGTGACGACATGGCCATCCGTGCCTTGTGCAATCATGCGCGGAATAAATGACCGCATACCATGCACGACACCCATCAGATTGACGTCGAACGACCATTTCCAGTCTTCAAGCGGGAACTCCCAGATCGGACGATATCGGCCAGAAGGCACAACGCCCGCATTATTGCACAATACATCGACCGAACCGAAGTGATCCCAGGCCTTATCGGCCAACGCCTGCACATTGTCTTCGCTGCACACATCGACCTTGAAAGGGATCGCATCCCCACCGGTCGCCACTATATCCGCGCTCACGCGCTCTGCCGCTGGCAGGTCGATATCGGCAACAACAATACGCATCCCGGCCTTGGCGAATCGGTGAGCCATAGCCTCACCCATCCCGCTGCCCGCACCTGTGATAACTGCAACCTTACCCTTCCAATTACGCATCATGCTCTCCGGCTTTTCATTGTCATCATGGCAACAAATTAGCGACCGACCAGTCGGTCGTCAACTGTCTATCAAGGAAAATTTCGCAGTTTCCTTAGGCTTGTTGACAGGTCGACCCTCCCCTCCCTATAAAGCAACCCGACTAGTCGGTTGGTCAAAAGAGAGGATTAAAATGACGGGCACAAACGCCTTGCTTTCCACCCCTTTGCTACGGAAGAACGCCCCCAAGAGCTTGGCAGGCTATGCCCGTTTCCGGCAAGTATTGGACAATGACGGCGCATTGCCCGCGCGAATCAAAGCACTATATCTCGCGATTGTCGCGACGACCAAGGGTTATGAGGCCATGGCCGCGCGCGAACTGGCGCGGGGCCATGGATTGGGCCTGACATTCGATGAGGCGGCGTCGGGCGCCACTATCTTGTGCAGCGTGCGCGGCGAAGGCGCATCGCTCCGTTTCATCGGCATCCTCGAACAAACCTATCCCGACCGCGCAGACGCAGAAACGCCTCTGGCAGAAATCACCGTTGCCGATGGCGAGGCGCGCGACAATTTCCTTGCCTATTTCGGATCGATGCCACCATCGCTCGGCAAATTGGTCGACCACCTGCCGATTGCGGCTGATGCCTATTATCTGATGCGTGAAGGCACGCTCGCGACCACGCCCATCGGCAAGAAATATGCGGAATTATTGCTCTGCGCCGTCATTGCCGCCGATTACAGTACGCTGGTCGCGGTCCATGCCAAGGGCGCGATGACAGCGGGCGCAAGCGAGACCGAGCTTTACGAAGCCCTGTTATGCGCCGTCCCGGTTTCCGGCCTATCTGGTTGGGTCGCCGCCATCAACGCGATCGAAGCACAATGACCATTGGCCGCATTCAGGGCAAAATCGCCGTCATTACCGGCGGCGCGCGCGGCCTTGGTGCCGCGGCGGTAACGCGCTTTTGCGAAGAAGGTGGCATTGTCCACATCGCCGATATTGACCAAAGCACAGGCGAGGCCTTTGCTGCGCGCCTACGCGAAAGCGGCTATCAGGCCGAATTCCATCACCTCGACGTTACCAGTGAAAACGCGTGGCAAACCGTCCTCGGTGCGGTCGATGCTAAACATGGCCGCATCGATATTCTGGTCAACAACGCGGGTGTCGCTTTGCCCATCATGCCAATCGACGAACGCCCATTGGCCGACTGGCAATTGGTGATGGACGTCAATGCCAAAGGGGTATTTCTCGGCACGAAATATGTCCTGCCGATCATGAAGCGCAACGGTAGCGGCGCTATCGTCAACCTGTCCTCGGCGGCGGCTTTGGGCCAGTGGCAAACGATGGAGGGCGCTTATGCCGCCAGCAAGGCTGCTGTACATGTCTTCACCAAATCTGTCGGCACGCAATATGCGGCAGATAATATCCGCTGCAATTCCGTACATCCCGGCCCGATTGACGGGGAAATGGCGCAGGCGATCCTTGGTGCGAATCCTGACATCCTTGCCCGACGCCTCACCCGTGTGCCGATGAAAAGGCTCGGTAAGCCAGAGGAGGTGGCCGCTGCGATTCTCTTTCTGGCCTCGGATGAGGCATCCTATATTACCGGTGCGCAACTGAGTGTCGACGGCGGTGCTGTTGCTCAATAATGAATGACTTAAGAGAGATGTCAGCCTAGATATACGGCGACAATCAGATGTCTGGTTTACAAAGGTTTATACAAAAGATGAAAACACCAGTCAGGAAGCAGCGCGGCCAAAGCGAAGCACATGACGAAAAGCGCATGGAAATCGTGGAAAGCTGCGCACATCTTTTCGACAAGGTCGGCTACCACAAGGCATCGATGCAGATGCTGGCAGACGAGGTCGGGCTAGGCAAACCAACCTTATACCATTATTTTCGCAGCAAGGCGGAAATCCTCTACGCCATCCATGAATTGCACATGGACGCCCTGATGCGCGGGCTGGAAGATCTGACCCGGTCCGATCTGCACCCAAGCGAAAGGCTGCGTAACGTCTGCACCGACATCCTCCGCCAGATCGCCGAACATCCGGGCTATGTCCGCGCCTTTATGGATCATTACCCAGATCTCGAAGGCGACATGCGGAAAAAAATCCGGCTGCGGCGTGCTGATTACCTCAAGGCCGTTTGCGACCTGATCGAAGAGGGCATCAAGAGCGGCTATTTCGCCCCGTGCAACATTGAGGTCATCGCCTATGGCTTCCTCGGCATGTGCAACTGGGCCTATAAATGGTACCCACGATTGCAGCCACTCCGCCCGCCAGAGGAAGTGTCGCAGGAGCTGTGCAGCACCTTCCTCAGGGGCCTGGAAGTGCGCGCATAATCCCTTGAGGACCTCAGATATTGACTGAACAAACTTCTCATC
>DITW01000085.1 GCA_002422945.1 Sphingomonadales bacterium UBA6174
ACCACTCAGTGGGGGCCGGTCACCTCCACGGCTGTGCAACGCTGTATCATTGTCCAGATACGATAATTTTTGCAGCCGATTTTTTCGTTTCCCGAGGCGGGATCGTGCGGATCGTGGAGGCATATTCAGCCGTCAGCACGATTAGCCAGAATTCGGCCCCAAGCCAGTTGCCCGTATTGGCGCCCTTGATGAGATCAAGGACGAAGAATCCGAGCGACAACATCCTGAATAAAACGGAGCTATAGGTCGGCATATCCGCGCGCATCGAGGCAGTCACCATCAAGACAATACTCATGCCGCCGAACATGATCGAGGAGAAAAGATTATCCGCGCGGTAAAACCCGTCCAATGCGGCAATGAACCATAATAGGCGCGACACAGCAAACTGGCTTTGACCGGTCAGCTGACAGAATTTGATGATAGGTGGCAGGAAAAATGTCTTGCCAATCCATAGGTCGATTTGTGTGAGTTTCATATCCACACATTAGTCGCGACCAACCCCCGATACTAGTATGGCCATGCCCCCGGATCGGGGATATGCAGACCGGCGACAGATCAATGTTCGCGGAATGCCCGCCAGAAATTCTCCGTCAACGGCTGTAACAAATTCAGGTTCAAATTTTCCTAATGGAAGAAGCATAAAGCTTAATGGTGCCGCCTATAGGATTCGAACCTACGACCCCCGCATTACGAATGCGATGCTCTACCAACTGAGCTAAGGCGGCAATGCGCTGCCTATAGCGGGAAGAATGCGATCTTTCTAGCCCCCCAGCGCCAACTAGCTTCGCTTTTTGCGCGTTGTACTGAGACTGTCGGATTTGCGTGGATTTTTGCCCTCGCCATTCGTCAGCTTCGCTGTTTCTGCATATTCGACTCGGTTACTCTGTAGCTGCCCGATGTTCATTTCAGCGGTCAGATGCTTGGCATAGAATCGGTCAATCATCTCAAATGATGTCCGCGCACTGCGAGCAAGCGTCAGCGGGTTGATATTATCGCCCTTGATCAATCGCTGCATGATGCACGTATGCCGCAAGCTGTACAGCGTGCGTGCATCACCATTGGGCGCCTCTTTCAAATCAGCGATTTTGAGCAACTGATCAAACTGCCGCGACAGATTACGCAACGCATAATCGCGGTTCAATTGCTCAGGCTGGAACAGATAATCGTCGGGCTTGCCAAAGCCTTCGATAAGTTGCCGTGCCAGCAACCTGTCATACACCTCAACCGCCATTTCCAGCGTAGCGACGGGACTACCATGACCTTTGGTCGGCGGATGCGTGAGACGCAGATAAGTCTCCTGCCCCCGAATCACCGCCACATGCTTGTGCTGCAACACCTTGATGTCAGTGGGCCTGATGAATGAGTTCGTCATGAAAATCACGAGATCATAAAGCTCTTGTGTGATCTCAACATGGCGCAGGAACTTGCCTGCTTTCGTCATCACCTTGACCGTCTCACCAATCTTCGACCTGCACACCGAATGCAGTGTGCCATACTCGCCGCTATTGAACCATGGCCGCGCCGTATCGACCGTCTTGAGCTTGGGGAATGCTGGCAGTGAAGTGATCACACCGACACGCTGCGCGTATTTCAGGATCGTCTTGATATGCGAGAGATGGATCTTGAGCGTGTTGATCGTCAGTGGCCGATCAGCCGTGCTGAGCTTGTTGATATAGTCGCTGATCACCGCATAATCGATATCTGCAATCTCATACTTGCCAAAATGCGGCATCAGATCGGATTCGAGACGGGCAGTATCATACTGCACCTTCTGCTTGGACAACTCACCACGCGCGAGACGCGCTTCGTTCTCCTTGATCAAGCCGCGCGCACATACTTCAAAACCGCTACCTTTGGTGAATGGCAGCTTGTTCATTTTACGATGCTTGAGATCGACAAAGACCTTCTTGGCAGCCTTGATCGCCTCCTTCTTGTCCGCGACCTTCAAGCTGCGCCGAACAATCTTTCCGTCTTCATAATAGCGAACATACCAGAATGGAGACGCCTCCATCTTATAGATCGTCAGCGTGCCATAGCCCGCGACCTTCTGAAGCGTGCCCGCAAGTGGCAACGTGCGATCTCGCTTGGTCGTGTTAACCCGACTTTTCGCTGGATTTTGAGCGTCTTGAGACATGAAGATGTTGTATAGTAAAATCTATACAACATCAATCCGAACTAACGGACTGATATGATTGATATCTTTTGGAAAAATGGGTGTTCGCCAACACATTACGAATGCGATGCTCTACCAACTGAGCTAAGGCGGCACTAACGGTGAAGCCTGATGGCTTGCCGATTGGGCTGCGCAATATCAGCGTCATTCGACGGATGCAACCGGGGAATCTGCTTTCGCGCACATCGCGTGGCACACCATTTGGTTTCAGTCCATTAACCGATAAGCCTATACGCTTAGTTAACCATCCATCTGGCATAAGCGTCCCATAAGTTCGTATTGGGAACTGGGACAACATCATGGATAATGTCTACGGCCATCAGGATGATGCCGTCCACATCAACGCCGTCGATCACGGGATCGAAACGCCGGTCGTGCTGGGTAGCGACGAACGCCGCATGCATGTCCGCGCGTATAATTATTGGGTGTCGCTGCTCGGCGACCGCAGTTTTCCGTCGATTGAGGATCTGGAACCGGCCAATCTCGCGGACTTTGGCCCGAATAGCATTTTGCTCGATTTCACCTGCGATATTGAAAACCCGACCATCCAGTTTCTCGGCGCCGCGCTGCAAAAGGAATGCGCGCCGGAAACCAATATCGATTCCGTCGACAAGGTCCCTGCCCGGTCTTTGGTGTCCCGCCTGACCGATCATTATCTCCAGATCATCGCCAACCGCGCGCCGATCGGATTCGAGGCCGAATTCGTCAACCATCGCGGCAATAACACGCTGTATCGCGGTATTTTGATGCCATTCTCCTCCGACGACGACAATATCGATTTCATCTTTGGGGTGATCAACTGGAAAGAACTGGCCGATTCGGCCTTGGTGTGCAGCCTCCATGAAGAAATCCAGCGCAGCGCCCGGACCGACCAACAACACGCCCCCTTGGCCTCGCCATTGTCCCCCTTATTCACGTCGACCAGCGATGAAGCCGCGCATGGCGAAGACGAGCTAGACCTCATCGGCATGCCCTTTATCGGCGGCACGGCAATAGCCGACCCAATTGGCATGATCGGTCCGGATGCGGGCCTTGGCGATCATCTTGCCGCCGCCCGCGCCTTTGCCGCACTTTCCCATGCTGCCGATCATCGCAGCCGTGCCGCGCTCTATCGGGCGCTTGGCTCCGCATGGGACTTCGCAATCATCGCAGGTCAGCAACCGGCGGATTATCGGGAATTGCTGGCGGATGCCGGGGTCAAGGTCCAACAACGCGCCCCGATGACGGCAGTGATCAAGCTCGTGTTCGGCGCAGATTATGACAAAAGCCGCGTGACCGAATTCGCGGCAGTGCTCGAATATGCGGCACGACTGCACCTTGGCCAAGGCGCGCTTGCGCCCCTGCTGGAACAAACGGATGGCGGGATCAAGGGCGTGGTCAAGGCCGAACGCGAGGCGCGGCGCATCGACAATCCTGTGACTGCCGCGCCAAAACGCCGCCATAGCGCGCAATCCGCCCTCGAAAATCATGCACCGGTGGCGGTGCTCGATCTGGAGGCGGGCGAACGCGAATTCATGGTATTGCTCGGCTGTCGCACCAAAGATGGCCGCATTGCCTTGCTGTCACCGCTGGAGGCCGATGAAGCCTTGGTCGGGCGGATGATCAAAGCGATTGACGCGGGCTGATCATTACCAGATTGCGCAAGCCAGAACGGCTTGTTAGAGGCGGCATTCCAACATTGATGCGCCATCGCGAGGAACCAACATGACCGGCACAACTCCCGTCACCGTCTCCCAAGATCTGGTGCCTGAAACCGTGATCGTACGTCACAGCCGTATCGCCTGCGACGGCGCATCGGATATTCCCGGCGGCGCTGCACTCGGCCATCCTCGCGTCTGGTTGCAAATGGATGAAAGTGGCATGGTCGACTGCCCTTATTGCGACCGCCGCTTCAAACTTGCGGACGGCCACACCAATACGGGCCATTAATCTCTTTTAACTGCCGCGCTCAATAATCGACGCGGGCGAGATGCCGCGCTTCCAATAAATTCCACAGGCCGCGATGCTGGGCGACCAGCTGCTGCGCACCGAACAGGATCGCGCGCTCAATCCCCGGCGTCGTCGCATAATGCGCGGCCACCGCCAGCGTCTCGCCTTCCAACGGCAGGCCCAAGGGAATGGGCGCCATCCCCAAGCGCGTTGCCGCGCGGTCCAGCACGTTGCGCACCGCCACCCAATCCAGCACCAACGCAATCGCCGCGCCCAGCGCACAACCGTCACGATCCGAACGCGAGAGAATCTCCAGTGCATGCCGCTGGCTGTTCACCGTCGCGACGCTTTCGGCCTGTCCCGGTGTCGATGGCTGCGGACCAACCGCGACCGCCAATTTGTTCATATAACGCCGCTCATCGGCGAACGCTTTGATCACCTGCGCCATCCAGCCCTGCACAATCGGATCGGTCGTCATCTGCGCCGCAATATCGACCACGCCGGGATGGCGACCATGCAGCACGCATAAATAATGCACCGCATCGGCCAGATTGCGCCCCGCCGTCCGGCTATCGCTCATGCCCGGCCCACGGACATAGGACCGGCTGATGGTCCCCTCTTGTCCGACCAGCGCCCAGATCGCAGTGTCGAGGCCAGCATTCATACGCCGTTGCGATTGACCCATATTCATGACTGCCATCCTCTGCGATCCGCGCAAGGCAGCGCACTGCCCCGGCCAATTGATGGAACCGGCATAATGAGTTCAGGTAAACATCCCGTTTATGAATATAGAAATCCCGCCGATTTGCGACGAAATGAGGCCTAAAACCGGATCAACCACGCTCTGGCCATAAAGCAACGGCGCGGCCCCTTATCAAGAACCGCGCCGTCAAAAATCAACTTATTGTAACAATGAACTTATTGATCGAGGAAGCTGCGCATCTTGCGCGACCGGCTCGGATGCTTGAGCTTGCGCAAGGCCTTGGCCTCAATCTGACGAATGCGTTCGCGGGTCACGCTGAACT
>DITW01000096.1 GCA_002422945.1 Sphingomonadales bacterium UBA6174
GCCTGTTCCGGCGTCTGCCTGACGGTCGTGTCCAAGACCGCCGACAGCTTCACCATCGACATTTCCGCCGAATCCCTGTCCCGCACCGCGCCGGGCCTGTTTGTCGAGGGCAACCGCCTCAATCTCGAACGCGCGTTGAAGCTCGGCGATGAACTGGGCGGACATATTGTCACCGGCCATGTCGATGGCGTGGGTGAGGTCATCTCGATCGAGCCCAAAGGCGATTCACGCAAGATCACGATCCGTGCGCCCAAATCGCTGGCCGCGTTCATCGCCCCCAAGGGGTCGATCACGCTCGACGGCATCTCGCTGACAGTCAATGAAGTGACGGACGAAGCGGACGGCCATGCGCTGTTCACGATCAACATCATCCCGCACACATGGGAAATGACGACATTTTCCAGCCTGACAATGGGACGAAAGATCAACATCGAAATCGATGTGCTGGCGCGTTATCTCCAACGGATGCAATCCGTCCGGGGCTAAGTCATAGTCGGCGCCTCTCCCTCTCCCTCCCTTTTCTTCGTCATTCCCGCGTAGGCGGGAATCCATAGGCACCATTGGACGAAGGACGTGCAACCATGGCGGTCTGCCCTGTCTGGATTCCCGCCTTCGCGGGAATGACGAAGGTGTCGGCGGAAATGACAAACAAAGCGGTGTCAGGCTTATTCTCCGCTTCACCCTTCACTTAAGCACCCCAAATAGGTCAATGTGACATTCTCGCTTGCCAATCACATTTTAATGTGATGATTGGACGCATGAGCAACGAATTGATCCAACGACTCCGCAACCTTGTCGCCAAGGGTTCCATCTCCCGTTCGGGGTTGGCCCGTGCCGCAGGGCTTCACGCCAACACACTGCGCGATCTCGATGCGCCGGACTGGAATCCGACCGCCGACACGTTGCGCAAGCTCGAAGCCTATCTCGACTTGCGTGAAACAAGCCCTGCCCTTGTCCCGATTGAAGAAATCATCGAGGAAGCGCGCAATGGCCGCATGTTCATTCTCGTCGACGATGAAGACCGCGAAAATGAGGGCGACCTCATCATTCCGGCGCAGATGGCGACCCCGAATGCGATCAATTTCATGGCGATGCATGGCCGCGGGCTGATCTGCCTGACGATGACCAAGGCACGCTGCGAATATCTCGGCTTAGAATTGATGAGCCGCCAGAACGGCACCCGTCATGAAACCGCGTTCACCGTCTCGATTGAAGCACGCGAAGGCGTCACCACCGGCATTTCCGCAGGCGACCGCGCGCGCACCATCGGCGTGGCCATCGACGGCAGCAAAGGCCCGGAAGATATCGTCACCCCCGGCCATGTCTTTCCGCTCATTGCCCGTGATGGCGGTGTGCTGGTCCGTGCAGGTCATACCGAAGCCGCCGTCGACGTGTCGCGCCTTGCCGGTCTCAATCCATCGGGCGTGATCTGCGAGATCATGAAGGACGATGGCACGATGGCGCGGTTCGACGATTGCGTCGCCTTCGCTCAGAAACATGGCCTGAAAATGGGCACGATTCGCGACCTCATCGCCTATCGCCGCCAATATGATCATCTGGTCGAATTGGTGTCGGAAGGCGCGTTCGTCTCCGATTATGGCGGCGACTGGACCGCCAAGACCTTCCGCAACAAGATCGACGGGTCGATCAATGTGGTCCTGCAAAAAGGCCGGGTCGTCCCCGATAAACCGACCCTGTGCCGCGTTCATGCGATCTCGATCTATTCCGATTTGCTTGGCCAGCCGGGCGTAAGAAAGCGCATCCTGCAACGCTCGATGGCTGAAATCGGCCGCGAGGGCTCGGGCGTCATCGTTTTGCTGCCGCATGATCCGCAGCGGTTGGTTGCGGAAATCGCTGGCGAAGGCGGCGACGCAATGGATTTGCGGACTTATGGCATCGGCGCGCAGATTCTCGCCGAACTCGGCGTGCATGAAATGATCCTGCTGTCCAATTCCAGCCGTCATATCGTCGCGCTGGAAGGCTATGGCATCAATATCGTCGGCGAACGGCCGATCCCGGAGGCTTGATAATGGCAAAAATTCTCTTGGTGGAAGCCCGCTTCTACACCCATCTCAATGACATGCTGCTGGACGGCGCTCGCCATGCGCTGGAAGAAGCAGGACATCAACATGAAACCCTCACCGTGCCGGGTGCGCTTGAAATCCCGGCGGCGATTGCCTTTGCCGCGGAATCCGGTCGCTATGATGCGTTCGTCGCTTTGGGCGTCGTGATCCGGGGCGAAACCTATCATTTCGAAATCGTTGCGGGCGAAAGCGCGCGTGGCATCATGGCCTTGACCATGGATGGCATCGCCATCGGCAATGGGATTTTGACGGTCGAAAATGAGGCCCAAGCCCTGACCCGCGCCAAGCGTGCGGAAAAGGACAAGGGGGGCGAAGCTGCAAAGGCCGCGCTCGCCCTGCTCGATCTCAAGAGCCGCTTCGCCTGATCAATAGGGGCGCGGATGCGCTGATCCGATATTCCGGCACGGCTTTGCTTGCGTCTCGGCAGCGCAGAACGTAAAGCGCGGCTATCATGTCGGATCAGATCATCTTCGCCGTGCCCAAGGGCCGCATCCTGGACGAAGCCTTGCCCATGCTGGCAAAGGCGGGAATTGAGCCGGAAGCCAGCTTTCACGACCCCAAATGTCGGGCGTTGCGCTTTGCCACCAACCGCCCGGACATCGGCATCATTCGCGTCCGTGCGTTCGATGTCGCAACGTTCGTCGCTCATGGCGCGGCGCAACTGGGCATTGTCGGTTCGGACGTGATCGACGAATTCGCCTATTCCGAACTATATGCACCGGTTGATCTCAACATCGGCCATTGCCGCATTTCGGTCGCGGAACCGACAGACATGGCGCTCCATGACGATCCGCGCAGCTGGAGCCATGTCCGCGTCGCGACCAAATATCCAGGCATCACCAAGCGCTATTTCGAAGCGCGCGGCGTGCAGGCCGAATGCGTAAAATTGAATGGCGCGATGGAATTGGCCCCGACCCTTGGCCTGTCCAGCCGGATTGTCGATCTGGTATCGTCCGGCAAGACGTTGAAGGACAATGGGCTGGTCGAAGTCGAAGTAATTTCGCAGGTCTCCGCCCGGCTGGTCGTCAATCGCGCCGCGTTCAAAACCCGCGCCGATGTGATCGGGCCGATTGTGCAGGCGTTCCGGGAGGCTGTCCGTGCCGATCCGGCTTGACGCACAAGATCCGGCCTTTGCCGCGCAGTTCGACAATATCGTTCATGCCCGGCGTGAGGCCGATCAGGATGTGTCGCGCGATGTCGCCGCGATCCTTGCCGACGTCCGCCAAAACGGCGATGCCGCAGTGGCGTCTCTCACCGCGAAATTCGATGGCTTCGATCTCGATCAGCACGGCTGGCAGATAGATCGCGCTGCCTGCAAGGCTGCACTTGAGGGACTTGATCCCGAACTACGTGCCGCGCTCGAATGCGCCGCCGAACGCATCCGCGCCTATCACGCCGCGCAAAAGCCCGAAAATCGCGATTATACCGACGAAGCTGGCGTTCGCCTCGGCGCGCGTTGGGGCGCGGTTGATGCAGCCGGGATTTATGTGCCGGGTGGCCGCGCCTCTTATCCGTCCTCCGTATTAATGAACGCCATCCCGGCCAAGGTCGCGGGCGTTTCACGGCTGGTCATGACCGTGCCGACCCCCAAGGGGGACATCAACCCACTGGTGCTGGCCGCTGCCGAACTTGCGGGCGTCGATGAATTATGGCGCATCGGCGGCGCGCAGGCGATTGGCGCGCTGGCATTCGGCACCGCCCGGATCAAGCCGGTGGACGTCATCACCGGTCCCGGCAATGCGTGGGTGGCCGAGGCCAAGCGTCAGGTTTTTGGCGTGGTCGGCATCGATATGGTCGCAGGGCCAAGCGAAATTCTCGTGGTCGCAGACGGCAAGAATGATCCCGAATGGATCGCTGCCGATCTGCTTAGCCAGGCCGAACATGATCCGAGCAGCCAATCCATCCTCATCACCGATGACGGCAGCTTCGCCGATGCGGTTGAGGCCGCGATTGCCCACCAGCTTGATGCGCTCTCCACCGGCCCGGTTGCCCGTCAAAGCTGGAACGAACATGGCGTCATCATCCTGACCGACGATCTGCTGGGTTCCGCCCCGCTGATCGACCGGCTCGCGCCCGAGCATCTCGAACTGGCGATCGACAATCCGGACGCCTTGTTCGATCGGGTGCGCCATGCCGGGTCCGTATTCCTTGGCCGTCACACGCCCGAAGCGGTCGGCGATTATGTCGCCGGTCCCAATCACGTGCTGCCCACCGGGCGGCGCGCGCGTTTTTCCTCCGGCCTTTCGGTGCTCGATTTCATGAAAAGAACCAGCTTCCTCGCCTGCACGGCCAGTTCGATCCAAGCCATCGGCCCTGCTGCCGTTGCCTTGGCCGAGGCCGAAGGTCTGCCCGCCCATGCCTCTTCCGTTGCCCGGAGATTATCACGATGAGCCGCTCCAAATCGCGCTCCGCCGCCCGTCTCGCTGCGGTGCAGGCTTTGTATCAGTTGGAAATGGAGGATACGAAACTCCCCGTCCTGCTGCATGAATTTCACCAGCATCGGCTGGGCGCGACGATTGAAGACGCGACCTATGTCGCGGCGGAAGTCACGTTTTTCGATGATATCGTCAAGGGCGTCGATGCCCGCCGCGATGAAATCGACGCGCTGATCACCGATCATCTGGCCGAGGGCTGGACGCTGCAACGGCTGGATCGCCCGTTGCGCCAGATCCTGCGCGCCGGAACCTATGAACTGATGGCCCGCATCGATGTGCCAACCGCGACCGTCATCAGCGAATATCTCGATGTCGCCGATGCCTTTTACGACAAGCGCGAAAAGGGCTTCGCCAATGGCCTGCTCGATGGCATCGCCAAGAAAGTGCGCGGGCAATGAAGCTTATTATCGGCAACAAGGCCTATAGCAGCTGGTCGCTGCGTGGCTGGCTTGCCGCTAAGCAATCGGGCCTGCCGTTCGAAGAAATCGTCGTGCCGCTATATGACGACGCATGGGCAACGCGCCGCAACGAACCCGATCTCGCGCCCTCCGCCGGCAAGGTGCCGACCTTGTGGGATGGCGAAATAGTGGTGTGGGACAGCCTCGCCATTCTCGAATATCTCGATGAAAAATCGGGCGGCACCCGTTTCTGGCCGCAAGATCCCGCCGCCCGCGCGATGGCGCGATCAATGGCTGCGGAAATGCACAGCGGCTATATGCCCCTGCGCCGCGAGCATTCGATGAACATCCGCCGCCTCTATCCGGCCCATCCGCCGTCAGAGGCGGTGCTGGCCGATATCGACCGGATCATGACGCTCTGGGCGCAGGCCCGGGCGCGTTATGGCAGCGATGGCGATTTCCTGTTCGGTGCATTTGGCGCGGTCGACATCATGTTCGCGCCGGTCATCACCCGGTTCATCACCTACAGCCTGCCGGTCGCGCGTTTTGCGGAAAGCTATATGCAGGCGGTGATCTCGCATCCGTTCATGCAGGAATGGATCGGCGGCGCGCAGGCAGAAGAATGGGTCATCGACCGATTTGAATTGGACATTTGATTAGGGCTTTTTGCTTTAGCCCCTCAAACACCTAGACGGCGATGCCGCCTTCAAACCTTCACAGCCCCCACCTCGTCATCCTGAACTTGATTCAGGATCAAAGCGGCACCGTGCCACCGAGATGCTGAACCAAGTTCAGCATGACGAAAGTAGGAAAATCAAATCTCAGCCTCGCCCCCTCAAACCCTTATTAAAACGGGCTCCAGCGCGATTCCTTGCTGAATTTCATATAACCGGCGTTGACCCCCAAGCGCCAGCCGACGCCCAGCCGGATCGGGATCAATACGACCGAACCGCTTCGCAAATAGCTGGCCGTAAAGCCGCCGATGACATAGGCATTGCCCTCAACCGCCGGGTAGCGTTTGAACAATTCCTGTGAGTCATAAAGATTATAGACAAGGACAAAGGTCTTCGCGCCATTGGCGCCCAGATCAAAGCCAAGCGACGGGCCGGTCCAATACACAGGCATTTGCCCCTCGACCTTATGCGTCAATGTGCCAGAGCCATAACGCACCCCGACAAACACCGCACCCCCGGCTTCGCGACCCGCGATATAGCCATTGGGTTCGCCCTGATCCTTCAAAATTTTCTCGATCAGCTTCGCCAACCCCTCAGCCCCTTTGCCGAACACGCCTTCGGCAGCGGCGATGACATCCTGCTGCTGATAGGTTGGCGCCGTATTGGCCGGAACTGTGGTCGCGACGCCCTCTGCGGTATTGGTTGCCAAGGGCGCGGCGGTCACGACCGGCGCAGCAGATGAGGCGGTAACAACAGGTGCAGCCGTTTCCGGCGGGACATTGGTCCCATAGCCAGCCTCGCTCTGCGGCACAGGGGCGACGTCCCCTTGCAAGCCCGCATCAGGATCAACCCGCTGCACCTGCGCGGATGCAATCGGGGCGCAAATGGCCGCCATGCCGATCAGCACGCACCCAAGTCGATGTGTCAGGCGAGCGCCATAACGAGATCCGGACATGAAAAACTACCTCCCTTTTCCCGAAGCCAGATGATTATCCTTAACCGACATGGCGTTGCGAGCAACCCCAGATTGCCCAGTTCACCTTGCTGCACCCTGAACCAGCGCCAGACCGAGTCAATTTTACGCCAGATGACGTCTATCGGTCTGCCAGCGGCACTTGAACACTTCACCCGCCTCAATGCGAAACATGCGTGCATGATGCTGCCACGCGCGGCAAGCTCATAACCTCAAAGTCAACGGCTATGCGCGCTAAGCATCTGCTTATCAGCTATCAAATAAGCGGAGGGTTCATTGTCTTGCCATTGTCATCGGCCATATATCCGACGAATGGTAGAAAAAGGCTTCAGCATGTCAGCACATTCAGATCACACCCCGCGTCGTTGGGATCCTATCGTCAAATTGACGCACTGGGGTATTGTAGCTGCCATCATTGGCAATGCGCTGGTAACAGAGGAAGGTTCTGGCTGGCATATTTGGGTCGGCTACAGCCTAGCTGCGCTGTTGGCGCTTCGCCTGTTATGGGGCCTGACCGGTCCATCAGAAGCTCGCTTTTCCGCCTTTCCGCCCAGCCCCTCCCGTGCCCTCGCGCACATCTCCGAAATTCGTCGCGGTGAGGTCGCTCGGCATAAGTCGCATAATCCACTTGGTGCGTTAATGGTTTATGCTATCTGGGCTATGCTTGGCGTCATCATCGCCAGCGGTATCGCCTTATCCGGCCCGCCGCCTGCTGACCCGTCGGCAAATCGCGCGCATCATGAGGGTGAGGAACAATTGGCTGGTGCGGTTACCCTTGCTGCGCATAACGTGGTCGAGGTTGAGGTCGAGGTCGAGGGCGATGCATCTGAAGACCGCGCACATGGAATGGCCGAAGAAGCGGATGAAGGCGAAGAAAATATCATGGTCGAGGTTCATGAAGTGGCCGTCAACCTGCTCTACCTCCTGATCGCGCTCCATATCACCGGCGTCGTCTTCGAAACGCGTCGCGCGGGTCGTGAAACCATTGATGCCATGATCCCCCGATGGAACCGCACACGCCCATGAACAAACAGGCCCTGCAATTCTCCAAACACAGCGACCGGCAAACAATGGCTGTCGCTGCCATCGTGGTGCTGCAAGCGTTGGGCGCGATCTTCTTCCTCGCCGATGCCATGGGTGACATATTTTCCATCGGCTTCAACATGCACATCATCATAGAAAGCATCGTATCCTTTGCGCTATTTGCTGGTGTTGTCTTTGGCGCACAGGCAGTGAATATCATGCTGGCGCAGGCAAGGCAGCGTGACGAGGCATTGGCAATCGCCTCAGGCGCATTAGCGGACCTTATCCGGCATCGCTTTGCGGCGTGGAAACTCACTAAGGGTGAGGCGGATGTGGCGATGTTCGCACTCAAAGGTTGCACCATCGCCCATATTGCCGAACTGCGCGGCACTGCCGAGGGCACCGTGCGCGCCCAATTGGCAAGGGTATATGCCAAGGCCAATGTCACCAACCAAACAGCTTTTGTTTGCTTATTCTTTGAAGACCTTATCGACATGGGAAACGGATAACGGGTGAGATTGCCCGGATAGAGCGTTTCAGCATGGCGAAGATAAGCACCTGCTTATCAGACGCCAAATAAGCAGAGGGTTTATTGCCTGTCTGCCGACATCGGCACAGCATGGGCTTGCGCGGGAGATGCCCCGTAGGGGGGCGCCTCTGGCAATTGTGGCGTTTCTCTCAACATGTCATCGAGTTACAGTTAACTATCGATAACCAATGAAGATAATTGATCTTCATCAATGATTAATATATAAGAATTTAATAATATAATACGAATGGAAAGTTAAAAATAGATGCAGCGCATGTCATTTTTAATCAACGTTCGAGGTCGCAGCAGAAGGAAAAATTAGAATGAAAATCAATATCGCACATCTGCGCAAGAGCCTGCTTTTGACGACTGGCGCCTTTGCCTATGCCATGTCTCCGGTCGCGGCGATTGCCTCTGATGTAGCCAGCGAAGCTGCGCAAGAAGCAACCTCCGAGGCGACAGAAAGCGCCAACGAAGCCGCTGAACAGGCGAATGAAGCCGCGCATGAGGCGGCAGAGCATGCCGACGAAGCGGCCCATGAGGCAGCCGAACAAGCCGATGAAGCTGCGCATGAAGCCGCTGAAGAGGCTGATGAAGCTGCGCACGAAGCCGCTGAAGAGGCTGATGAAGCTGCGCACGAAGCCGCTGAACAAGCCGCCGAAGCTGCGCATGAAGCCGCTGAAGACGCTCGTGAAGCCGCCAAGGAAGCAGCCGAAGACGAAGCAGAAGACGAAATCAACGAATCCATCGGCTAAGCTGAGATCAAAATCAGCGGCATTTATCGATATAATTCAATGTGATGACAATCGAGGTTGCGGCATGTTCGCAGCCTCGCTTGTCATGATGGGTCCGTCATGCGGACAAAGGGGAAAAGATGAACTACAAATATGCAACGCGCCGTGTTGCGATGCTGGTAGCGGGCGCCGCCGTGCTGACGACCGTTTCGGCACAGGCCAAGGACGAAAAGCCATTCTCGCTGGTGATCACTGCCGGCGCCGAATATGATAGCAACGTGTCCGTCGAACAAACCGATGTGATCACCCGTCAGGGCGATGTGCTGGCCATCTTGGGCGCAGAAGCGAAGTACAAGGCCAAATTGGCGGATAAGACCTCGCTCACGCTCGGCTATGATTTCGAACAGACACTGCATTCGGACTTTACCGAATTCGACATGCAGACCCACACATTATCGGCTGGGCTGGACACGCAGGTAGCAGGTGTCGGTGTCGGCGCCGATTACAGCTTCTCCCATATCCTGTTGGGCGGCGATGGCTTTCTCGACATGCACCAGGCCAGCCCCTCAGTGAGCGGATTCGTCACGAAATCGCTCTATGTGCGCGGCAGCTACACCTATCTCGATAAAAATTTCGACACCTTCGACAGCCGGGATGCAAAGAACCAGCAAGTTGACGGTAGCGCCTATTATTTCTTCATGAACAACAAGGCCTATGTCAGCTTCGGTGCACGCTACGAGCATGAAAACACCGTCAGCGCCGCACTCGATTATGACGGTTTCCAACTGAGCGCGAACCTGCAACTCCCGTTCACGCTAATGGATCGCGCGGGCAAGGTGAAATTCGGTTACGCCTATCGCGAACGTCAATATGACAACATCACGCCGTCCATCGGCGAAAAGCGCGAAGAGAACCGTTCGACCTTCAAAGCGAGCGCCGAACTGCCGCTGGTCGGCAAGTTCGTGTTCAAGCCGGAATATCGTTATGTGAACCGGAACTCGAACTATGCCTTTTCGAACTATAACGAACATGTCGTGACGGGTAAGATCAGCTACAAATTCTGATTTCATCCGTTCATAAAATGAGAAAAGCCCCGGTTATCGCCGGGGCTTTTTTTCATTTTAAATGCATCACCAGCACGAATTTTCTCATCATAGATGGCCTTGCGCAGATCGTCGGCGCATACCGACCATGGGGATCTGCCCATATTTCGAGTGCGCCCCACCCCGGCCAGCATCCACTGCATCCCATCAGATGGTGGAGAGTAAAAAATGGGGCTAAAATGCCTTTGACACACCCCCATGATTCCACTATTCGGCAGCCACAGCTAGAAAAATATCAGCCTATAAAACTGTTCATTTTTCTAAAAACTCGTTATTTTTCAATAGTCGGCAAGGACGCGCCGGTTATTATTGCAAGGCAGATGTGGCATAGCCCATATCACAATGCCAAGTGATTGAAAAATAAGGCCGGAGACGTGGGTGAGTGGCTGAAACCAACGGTTTGCTAAACCGTCGTACCCTGAATAGGGTACCGAGAGTTCGAATCTCTCCGTCTCCGCCATTTCCCTATTCGCGGCTGTTCGCCAATGTGCAAAAACTGACAGATTTCCCATAAAATTTAACGAATCTTGTTCGAGGCTGACCGCACCTGTTCGCCCAAATCCATGTCGGGTTTTAGGGCCAATGTTAGGGTCAGGGTTCGCATCAATGACGTGGGCAACATCCCCCCTTCAAGCCATGGCAATTAGCACAGTGTCAAATGGTTTGGATGTCGCATAGAATAGCGTTCAACCGCATAATCCAGATAATCGACACGGCCCTTTTTCTAGCAGCAGAGCGTAATTATTCTCCCTCTGGCGCCTTTCCATGCCGTCGCCAACCCAAACACACCCTTGAACGCAGGGCACCGGCCAGACATGACGCGTCCGTTCTCATCCATGGGGTTTGATATCCGCTATTTCTGGCAAATGAATGGGCCGACTTGCCAATCATTGTGACTTTCTAGAAGTGACCAGATAGCACGTCCATCATCTCCAAGGTGGCCGACTGGAGAGTGTGACCGAGGCGCGACGCCTGTTCGGATGAGTGGGCCCAATGCTGACGCGCGATTTTGGTCTGGTCGCGGGTCATGGCGTTCGGGGAGATGATTTGAGTCGCGGAACGAAGCGCAGCCTGTGTGTGCTCGATTTACGACTGGTTGAGGCTCGTCCAACAGTCTATCTTGTAGCAATGGGCAAATTAAACGGGCTTGCGTATTTGATCGCATTCGTCATCTCTCTCGGCGAGTTCGCCCGATTTTGGGGCAGTGCTCGCTTCATTCCCATGGCGATCGACGAACTCTTGGTGGCGGCGGTGCTGATTTGGGCCGCGTGGCGAGCGCCGCGAGATGGCGCTTGCTGGCACGTTGCTGCTTGGGGAGCATTCTGCGGCCTTATGCTGGCTCTTCTGGTCGAGACCGCCGACCACCAGATGCACGGCCCCGTTAAGTCTGCAGGGACACTCTATCTGGTAGCGCTTGGTGGCCTGTTGATAGTCGGCCTATGGGCCGTTCGGCGGGCGTTGCGATTGCTTGGCCCCAATATTGGACGCTAATTGAACGGTCTGCACAAAAGGCCCAGCCATCGTACGATCTGCATATCGCGCATCGGCGATAGTGACGATCGTTGCTTCAGATTTTCGCTCAACCTTCGCAAACGGAAGACGTGACCAGTAGAGGAAATCTGCCACCTCCTTCACCCGACGAGCTTCGGCAACGGCGGGGTCGTCCATGTTCTTCTCGATCAGTTCAGGTTCCAGCCGCAGTTGTGGAAACGGAACCCAGTTCAGCACACCGAAACCATAAGCATCATCTGTGGCGAAGACGACCTCCCGCCGGAGAGGGTTGAGCGGGACAGGACTTGCCGCGACGGCTCGCACCGGACCATGGCCTCGCGCTTCGGCAGCCTGCCGCGTCAACTGTGCCGCGACGATGCTGCTTGCGCCCATCGTGGCCACATAAAACACCGATACGGTAAGACTTATGATGGCGGGGTAGCCAGGCTGCACCGAGCCACTGCGCTGGCGCCGTCTCGACAGCCATATGCCAAGCCCCAGCGCCATCCATAACCAAACATCGATTATAAAAAGGACGTCGCCATAAAACCACCGCTCAGAAAAAGGCATCAGCAGCCGGATGCCATAAGTGTTCATGAAATCGAGCAGCGGATGGGAAAGCCAGCCGATATAAGCCAGGGCAAGCAACCAGCCAATATCGAGCGGAGGTCGCTCTTTAGGCCGCCTCCCCTCGCGCACCTGCCAACGGTCGAACAGCACCACAGCGCAGACGAGCAGCGGCGGTAGTAGCAGCATCGCAATTGGCCCATGCGTCCACCCGCGCCGCCAAGCCAAGTTCTCGCCGAAGAATAAGCCGAAGGCATCGACGTCGGGTAAATTGGCAGCGATCACGAGTGTTGCCATCCCGAGGCCGGTCTTCTTCTTTAGCCCGGCCTCGCCAAGTGCGGCAGCCGCCAAGCTGTGAGCAAGATTATCCAAGTAGATGCCTTCCCCCAGAAACTGCCTTAAAGAATGGCGAGCTTTACTCTCGACTTCAAGGACGCAACCACTCTGACCTCAGATTAACCTAGCGCTGCATGGCATTTGTGTGAACTCGCTTCCAGCAAACGGGAAACCACCTCCATCTACTTCAATTCATTGCCTGAGGTGATCCACCATCCCTGCTCGTCTTCCAAAGCGAATAGAGCACGCCCGCCGCTATTAGACCGACGGTGATGCCGAGGCTGGCAAGAGGCGGGAACTTCGCCCCACCCAGCACAAAATCGGCTATCAGAATCTTCGCACCGATGAATACCAGCACTGCAGCCAGCGCGTATTTTAAATAATGGAAACGGTGCACCATCGCCGCCAGTGCAAAATACAGCGCGCGCAGGCCCAAGATCGCCATAATGTTCGAAGTATAGACGATGAAGGTATCGGTGGTGATCGCAAAGATCGCTGGCACCGAATCCACCGCAAATACGATATCGGCCAAATTGATTACTACCAGTGCCAGAAACAGCGGGGTTGTCGCCGTCACGAGCTTGCCTGTCTTCTCATGCGCCACTTTGACGAAAAAGTGCTGCCCATGATGCTCCTTGGTGACACGCATATGGGTGGAAATCCACCGCACTGCAGGGTTATTACCAATATCCGGGGCATGATCGGCAGCCCAGAACATCTTGACGCCCGTGGCAATCAGGAAGGCTGCGAAGATATAGAGCACCCAATAGGCCTCGTTCACCAGCGCCGCGCCACCCGCGATCATCAAGCCACGCAGCACAATCACCGCGACAATGCCCCACAGCAACGCACGATACTGATAGCGCGCGGGTACGGCAAAGAAGGTGAAGATCATCGATATGACGAAGACATTGTCAATCGACAGCGCCTTTTCGATGAAGAAGCCCGTGTAATACTGCATCCCGGCCTCGCCACCCTTGGCCATCCAGACCCAGACGCCAAAGGCCAGCGCGATAGAAATGTAAAAGGCCGAAAGCTTCAGCGATTCTGCGACACCCATTTCCTTGTCCTCCTTGTGGAGGACGCCAAGATCAAAGGCGGTGAGCAGCAGGACGATGCCCGCGAAGGCCAGCCAGAACCAAGCTGGTGTACCCAGCCAGTCGGCGAAAAGGAATTCCATGAGACATCTTCCCACAAAGGGAGCCGACGCGTTAAATCCGTCCCGCGCCAGCCCGAGTTAAGGGTTCCGGAAGTTCAGTATTCAGAATCAGGAATATGCCGCAGACCGCCTGTGGGCCAGACGAGAAAGCCGATCCTTGATCGACAGCTTCAGCTTCTTGAGCCGTGCGATCTCCAGAGGATCGGCAAGTCGGTGAGTCTGCGCACGGCGCAAGAGCTCGTCCAGTTTCTGGTGACGTTCAAGCAGGCGATAGATACTTTCAGACATAATGCACTCCCTATCGAAACGGTTGAAACGCTCGATCGGATGTGCCGACGCCAAGTCCGGTTGGGGAACGAGGGGGGTATAAAACCCGGACCCAAGGCATCGGCAACATCCGATGCGGTCCGACATCACGAGACACATTGCCTAATAAGGTCAATGCGCCACGCCAGAGGGGCCCGTCCCGCGAAAATATTTTTAAGATAGAATCACTCTGATTTCAAGCCCCCTTCTGCACAATGGTTGTGCGGCTTGAGGGGACTCCATCTTTTATATTTATTAACAGATTCTTAGCCTGAAATAAGCACACGCCATGACCAAGCCCTCATGGGTCAATTCTCAATGGAAATTTATACCCCCCCGGGTCACTTCTCATTGGAAATCAACAGGACGCACCATTTATAGTTTTAGCGCTGGACGATCTGCTGACTTAAAAATGCAGACAATAGCTCGCTCGTTTCAGTAGGGAGTTGATCCACGAAAAAATGGCCGCCAGGCAAGGCCCATGCCACCAGATGCTCGCAACGCTGCCGCCACGTTGCCGGTATGTCAAAAAGACGCGCCAGTAGCCCCTTCGAGCCGTATAGCACCAGTGTCGGGCAATGCGCTTTCTGCGCAATCGAAGTGACGTCCAGCGGCCAGTCCACATTTCGCGCCGCCCGATAATCCGCGCATGACGCATAGATCATATCGGGATCACGCCAAGCCACGCGATAGGCATTAAGCATCTGTTGGTCGAACGTCTCGATAGAGGAAGCCCCCCAGCCCACAAGACAGGTTTCAAAGAAACCATCGGGATCCACGCCAATGATATTTTCGGGGAGCGGTGCTGGCTGCGAAAGAAATGGCCAGTGCCAATAGGCATGGGCAATGTCACTGTTCATGCGTTCGAACATGACATCGGTAGGCACGATGTCGAGCAGTGACAATGAGGTCACCGCCGCAGGATGGTCGAGCGCCATACGGTATGCGGTGCGCGCGCCCCGATCATGCCCTACAAGATGGAAGCTTTCAAACCCCAGTCCTTGCATCAACTGCAATTGATCTTTGGCCATGCTGCGAAAAGAATAGGTTGATTGGTCGACAGCGCATCGCGGCTTCGAAGAGGCCCCATAGCCACGCAAATCTGCGCAAACAACCGTGAAAGACTTCGCCAGTACCGGGGCAACCCTTGCCCACATTTCCTTGGTTTGGGGGTAGCCGTGGAGCATCAATACAGGCGGGCCATCGCCGCCTTTCACATAGACGATATCCACGCCTTCATCGCTCACAAATCTGCCGTGTTCAAATCCCTCAAACATGCTGTCCCGTCCGGAATTATATGTGTTCCGTGATCCATCTGGTTGTTTGTGCAACTTTACCGATCTGACTGTTGAATAGCAACTTAAACGGGGCGCCCGAAGACACCCCATCTTAGAAAATAGAGTTGGCCTCGCAAATTCGGACAGCGGCTCAAGTGGATTTTCTGCCTGCAAGCTGCGCGTTAGGATGTAAGCGTGGTCCAGCGACCGCAGT
>DITW01000022.1:0-18352 GCA_002422945.1 Sphingomonadales bacterium UBA6174
AAGTCTATCTCAAGGACAATGCCGCACTTGAGGATTACCTTATCGACACCGGCCTGTCCGGCCTCATCCTCGAAACCGCCGCCGGCCCGCGCAGCGACAATGACCTGCGCGCGCTCACCGAGCACGCCCGCCGCTTCCGCGCACTCATGGACTATGTGCCCAAGCGCTACCCGGCCACCGTCATCGAAGCGCTTGCGCTGAACGGCGCGCTGGCCCCCGACCTTTCGGCAGACGCCGCCCGCGCCGCCGCCACCGCCAGCGCCCGCTGGCTCACCACCGCTGACGGCGAAGGCGCCATCTGGCACGCCGAACCGGGCGTCGAAGGCGGCTATGTCCTGAAGCGGGACTGGCGCGGCGTCACCGACCATCACATCGTTGATGCCGGCTTCCTCACCTCGCCGGAAGCCCCGCGCCTGCACGCGCTCGCCGCCCAGGAAGCCGCCACCTACATCGGCAGCGCCAAGCTCGGCAGCCACCGCATCACCCGCCCGTCCGAGCTGCTCAGCGCCATCCTCGAAGCGGGCCGCAAGGGCCTGTCCATCCAGCGCTACAAGGGGCTGGGCGAAATGAACGCCGAACAGCTCTGGGAAACCACCCTCGACCCCGCCGCCCGCACACTCCTTCGCGTCACGGCGGACGAAGCCGACCTCGCCGACGACATCTTCTCCAAGCTGATGGGCGACGTGGTCGAACCCCGCCGCGCCTTCATCCAGGACAATGCGCTGAACGTCGCGAATTTGGACGTATAAAGGGTATCTGGACGTTTAGTCGCCGGCCACAGGGGCATTCGCCCGCTTAGGCTTGTCAGCCTAATAAGGCGCAGCTGTCGGTCGGCTTTGCGGCTGCTTAATGCTGATAGTGGCTGTTTCTATCTCCGCTTCGTCACCCTGAACTTGTTTCAGGGTCTATAACGCACGGTCGCTTATGGATGCTGAAACAAGTTCAGCATGACGAATATAGGAAATAGCCCCGCAAAGGCCGCAAACTACGCTGCCGCTTCTTCAAAGCCCTCATTGGCCTGCCGCGCCCACATTTCGGCATATAGCCCCTGTTGCGCCAATAATGCCACATGGGTGCCGCGTTCGGCGATTTTCCCGGCTTCCAGTACGATAATCTCATCCGCCTGCTGGATCGTGGACAGCCGGTGCGCGATCATGATCGTCGTGCGGCGCTCGGCCACCTTGGCCAATGTCGTCTGGATTTCCGCCTCGGTGCGGCTATCGAGCGCGCTCGTCGCTTCATCGAGGATCAGGATCGGCGGGTCTTTCAACAAGGTGCGCGCAATCGCCACCCGCTGTTTTTCGCCGCCCGACAGCTTCAACCCGCGTTCGCCCACTTCGGTCGCATATTGCTTTGGCTGGGCCGCGATAAAGTCATGGATCGCCGCCCCACGCGCCGCCGCTTCAATCGCCGCCTGATCTGCCCCTGCCCGGCCATAGCCGATATTATAGCCGATGCTCTCGTTGAACAGCACCGTATCCTGCGGCACAATTCCAATCGCCTGGCGCAACGATGTCTGGCGCACGCTGCGAATATCTTGCCCATCGACGAGGATACGGCCAGCAGTGACATCATAAAAACGGAACAACAACCGGGCCAAGGTGGATTTGCCCGCCCCCGAAGGCCCGACAATCGCCAGACTATGCCCTGCTGGCACATGAAAGCTGATCCCGTTCAATATCTGGCGATCCGGCTGATAGGCAAAGGCGACATTGTCGAACGTCACCGCCGCCCCCGCCAGCGCCAGCACCGCCGCATCGGGCGCGTCCACCACCTCGGTCGGGGTATCGATCAATTCGAACATCGCCGCCATGTCGATCAAGCCTTGGCGAATGGTGCGATAGACCATGCCCAGCATATCGAGCGGACGGAATAATTGCGCCAGCAAGGTATTGACCAGCACCACATCGCCGACCGAAAATCGACCCTGCGACCAGCCCCAGACGGTAAACGCCATCGCCCCCGCCATCATCAGATTGGTGATCAACGACTGGCCGACATTCAGCGCAGCCAGCGAGTTTTCCGACTTCACCGCCGCTTCGGCATAGCGTTTGACGACGCGAGAATATTGCTCAACTTCCCGGTCTTCAGCGTTGAAATATTTGACGGTTTCGTAATTCAACAGGCTATCGACCGACCGCGCCACCGTGGCCGTATCAAGGTCGTTCATCTCGGCCCGCAATTTGGCGCGCCATTCCGTCACGGTGCGGGTGAACCAGCTGTAAAACACCACCATCACGGCAGTGGCCGCCACCAGCCCAAAGCCGAATTTGACCCAGAAAATCCCCATCACCGCGATCAATTCCACCGCCGTCGGCGCCAAGTTGAACAGCAGGAAATAGAGCATGGTGTCGATGCTCTTGGTCCCGCGTTCGATGACCTTGGTCACCGCCCCGGTGCGCCGCCCGAGATGAAAGCGCAGCGACAATTGATGCAAATGGGCAAAGACATTGACCGCCAGCCGCCTCGTCGCATCCTGCCCCACCCGTTCAAACACGGTATTGCGCAGATTATCGAACAGCACCCCGCCAAATCGCGCGCCCGCATAGGCCATGACCAGTGCCATCGCCAATCCGACGGCGACCTGCTGTCCCGGTGCCATGCGATTGATCGCCGCGCCATAAAGGAAGCCCATGCTGATCTGCACGGCCTTGGAGAGCAGGATCAACACCATCGCCAAGATGATCCGCGCCCGCAACGCAGGCTGATCCTTCGGCCATAAATAGGGCAAAAAGCGCCGCATCACGTCCATACCGGGCGTTGGGCCGTCCTTTGTCTCTTCCATCGGCGGCATTAAGCAACAGCCTCATAACGGAAAAGATGCAGCCGCGCCTTGCCATGATCGCGCACGACATCGGGTGCGAATCCGGCGACGTCCAGCACTTCATTCTTCTTGGTTTCGACGCTGACCAATGCATGTGGCGCAAACCAGCCGAGACGGCCCAATTTGTCCATCGCCACGCCGCCAGCACCCGTTTCATAAGGCGGGTCCATCATCGCCAGATCATAGGCCCGCGTCGCCTGTCCAAGCGTCAACACGCTCCCTTGGCGCACGACGGCGCGCGTCCCTGCCCCCAATTTCTCGATATTGGTCCGCAGGCAATCCAGTGCCGCCTTGTCCTGTTCCACGAACACAACCTCTGCCGCGCCGCGCGACAAGGCTTCCAACCCCAACGCGCCGGAACCCGCAAACAGGTCCAGCACATGCAAGCCCTCGAAACTGCCCAACCGACTGGTGAGCATCGAAAACAGCGCCTCACGCGTACGATCGGCGGTGGGGCGCGTCGTATCGCCCTTGGGCGCGATCAAATTCCGCCCCCGCCATTCCCCGGCAATAATCCTCACGCCTTCTTCTCCAAGCTATTGCGGAAGACCACGAGATCGTGACGACGCACCTCGCCGATCTGGCCCGGCGTCAATTCGCCAATCTCGAACGGACCATAAGATGTGCGGATAAGTCGCGAAACTTCCAGCCCTAAATATTCGAGCACGCGCCGGACTTCGCGGTTTTTACCCTCGGTCAGCTTCATCTCGATCCAGACATTGGCCCCGGTCCGACGCTCTAAATTCGCGTTGATCGGGCCATAGCGCACGCCCTCAATCTCGACGCCGAGCATCAGATCTTCCAATTGCTCCTGCGACACCTTGCCATAAGCACGGGCGCGATAGCTGCGCTCGATCCCGGTGGACGGCAGTTCCAACTGACGCTTGAACTCACCATCGGTGGTGAGCAACAACAGCCCTTCGGTATTCATATCAAGCCGCCCGACCGGCACAAGGCGCGGCAGATCCTTGGGCAACACATCATAGATGGTTTTGCGCCCCTTGGGGTCGCGTTCGGTCGTCAACACGCCGCTCGGCTTGTGAAACAGGAACAGTCGCGCCGGGGTCGGCTGTTTGACCGGCACGCCATCGACGGTGATGCCATGCAGCGATTTCAGGATCGTCGCGGGCGTATCGATGACCACCCCATCCCGCGCCACACGGCCTTCCTCGATCATCCGCTCGATTTCGCGACGCGAGGCCACGCCCGCACGGGCCAGCAGCTTGGCAATGCGCTGTTCTTCCTTCGGCTCCGCCATCACGGCCTTGGAAAAATCTGCGCCCTTGCCCGCCCCCTTGGCACGCGCTGCGACCATGCGTGAGCCAGACCGGCCCAAACGCGGCGCGTTGGGATCGACAGCACCCGGCCTAGCTCGGCCCGGCTCCTTATTCGGGCCTCTGCTCTGGGTGCGCTCTGGTGTGCGGTCTGGACGACGCTCAGCGCCACGTTCCGGCGCACGATCTGGACGACGTTCAGCACCACGTTCCGGCGCACGATCTGGACGACGCTCACCACCACGCTCCGGCCCACGATCCGGACGGCGTTCAGCACCACGTTCCGGCCCACGATCCGGACGGCGTTCAGCACCACGTTCCGGCCCACGATCCGGACGGCGTTCAGCACCACGCTCGGGCCCACGATCCGGGCGACGTTCAGCACCACGCTCTGGCCCACGATCCGGGCGACGTTCAGCACCACGTTCCGGCCCACGATCCGGACGGCGTTCAGCACCACGTTCCGACCCACGATCCGGACGGCGTCCAGCACCGCGATCCGGTGCGCGATTAGGACGACGGTCATCACCACGTTCTGGACGACGATCAGCCCCTCTACCCGGCCCCTTGTCAGAGCCTCTGTTGCCCGGACCACGGCCTTTACCGCCGCCAGCAGCGCCGCCGGCACCACCGCTAGCACCTCTGGCAGCACCTCCGCCAGACACAGGTTTACGAGGGCCGCGTGGGCTGGATGGAGCGCGTGGTGGTCTTTCTGTCATATCGGGGCTGGCCATAGCGCGAAATTGCGCTAGTTTCGCGCATTAATTGCATATGTATCGGGGAATATCGTGATGGCGTCGGGTGAAGCGGCTGAGAAGAAGAGCATCTGGGCCGCATTTCACCCCTATTTGGAACGCGGGCCATTGGGCGCGTTCTTCCTCGGCATCTCGTCCGGCTTCCCTTATGCGATGATCGGCGCGACACTGACGACCCGATTGGCGCAGGATGGAATCGACAAGAAAACTGTCACCGCCTTCACCTTTGCCTTTCTCGTCTATAATCTGAAATTCCTCTGGGCATGGATGGTGGATGGCGTGCATCTGCCGATTATTGGCCGATTGGGCCAGCGCGTATCATGGATGCTGCTAACCGGCACCTTGGTCTTTGCCGCCGTCATCAACCTCGCATTGGTCGATCCTTCGGCCCATCTCGGCGCGACCGTCACTGCCGCCGTGCTGGTCGGTATTGCAGGCGCGACGTTCGATATCGTGATCGACGCCTATCGGATCGAAACCTTACAGCCTTATCAACTCGGCGTCGGCTCCGGCATGTCGCAATATGGCTGGCGGATCGGATCTGCGGGCGCGGGCGCGCTGGCGTTGGTGCTGGCGGATCGCATGGGCTGGAGCGCCGCCTATATGGCCTGCGCCCTGTTTGCATTCCCCGCCATGATTGCCGCACTGGTGCTGGGCGAACCGGCCCGCCACCGCGAACCGACGACGCGCAAGGGGCTGGCGCATAGCTGGGTCGCGATCAAAGGCCCGTTGGTGGAATTTTTCCAGCGCAAGGGCGCATTGCTCGTGCTGTTGTTCATCCTCATCCACAAGATCGGCGACACGCTCGCTAACCTGACGTTCCGGCTGCTGTTCGACGATCTCGGGTTCAGCAATGATGAAATCGCGGTGTTCGATATTGGCGTCGGTTTTTGGGCCTATCTCATCGGCATTTTCGCAGGCGGGATGATTTTCGCCCGGTTCGGCCTCAAGAAATCAGTGCTGTTCGCCTTGATCCTGATGTGCGTGTCGAATTTCTCCTTCGCGTTGCTGGCAGCGGCGGGACACAGCAATATCGGTATGGCAGCCGCCATCGGCTTTGAAAATGCGGCCAGCGGTTTTGGCGGGGTGGTAGTGGTCGCCTATTTCTCTGCCCTGTGCGATTTGCGCTTCACCGCCGCCCAATATGCACTGATTTCTGCCGGGGCGAGCATCGTTGGCCGGTTCGTGACCGGGGCAAGCGCAGGGGCGCTGATCGAGGCGATGGGCTATGTAAATTTCTATCTGCTCACGACCCTGCTCGCGGTGCCGGGGATCGTCCTGTTCTGGATCATGTTGCGGATGAAAATGGTCGAAGAGCCGAACGGTCACGCATAAAATTTATTCTGGCTGGACGTTGATGGCAAAGAGCGCGATGAACATCTGATGATGATGTCGCGTTCCCGGATCATGCTGGCATTGCTGTCGGCCCTGTTATTGGCCGCATTACTTGGCCTGTGGCTGATGCGTCGGCCCATCGCGAGCGATGTCATCGACAATTATCTGGCGAAATCGCACATTCCCGCCAGCTATGAACTGGTGCAGGTCGGCCCGCAGGATCAGTTGCTCCGCAATGTCGTGCTGGGCGATCCGGCCCGGCCCGATCTCATTGCCCGCGAATTGCGGATCAATCTCGGCTGGGGGCTGACAGGTGTCCGGGTCGAACGGATACAGGCCATCGGGCTGCGGCTGCGCGCCAAGTTGGACGCGCAGGGAACCCTCTCGCTCGGCAGTCTGGACCGGCTGCGCCCCAAACCGAGCGACGAGCCATTCAGCCTCCCCGCTTATGATGTCGATCTGGCCGATAGCGCGCTGGAATTGGCGACGCCTTGGGGCAAGTTGGTGGCCGGGTTGAACGGTCGCGGCCCGCTGCCGGGCGGTTTCGACGGTCGGCTCGTCATCCGCTCTCATGGCCTCCAATATCAGGACTGCGCCCTTAGCCGCATGAACGCGCCGTTGCGCGTCCGCACCCAATCTGGCCGCATCCATATCGCCGGGCAAATCGCGGCGCTGAACGGCGTATGCAAGGAACAAGACCTCGCCCTTACCGCACCTTTGTTGCGCCCTGACATTTGGCTGGCCCATGATCTGAACGGCTGGAATGGCGCAATCCGGGGCCAAGCCGCCGAACTGCGCCAAGGTCAGCACCGGCTGATCGGCCTTGACGGCAATCTCACCGCCAACGCCGATCGCCTCAATGAGATGAAGGGCAAATTCCGTCTCAGCAATATGGCCGCGCAATTCGGTGACATCGGCGCAATCAAGGGCAGAATCAGCCTGACCGGTGATTATGCGCTGTCGACCAAGGCCAAGTCCCTGACCGCCCGGCTCGCTGCCACATCCTTGGGGCTGGATACTCAGATGTTGCGTCCCGTCCACACCGCATTGGCCGGGGCCAAAGCCACGCCGATTGCGGGCATCGCGGCTGATCTCGACAATGCGCTGCGCCGCGCCAGCCAATCGCTCGACCTGTCCGCCGACATCAACTTCATGGATGCCGCCGCGCAAAAAACCCTCCGCCTCGACCAAGTGCAAATCAGCAGCGCCAGCGGCCTCAACGCCAGCACCAACAAGCTCGCTCTCGATCTACGCACCAACGCCCTGACGAGCGAAGGCTTCAGCCTCAATGGCGGCGGCTTTCCCGACACCCGTTTTGACATGGCCCCATGGCGCTTCGGCGCGGCGAACAGTGGCACCCTCACCATCGCGCCTTTGCGCCATGGCCGTGAACGGCTTGTCCTGACGCCGGTGCAATTGCGCGGGCTAGGCAGTGGCAATGTGCAGGTGGACACCCAAATCACGCTGGATGGCGATTTTCCGGGCGGTCGGGTTGATGGCCTTAACCTGCCGGTCGCGCTCCAGATTGGCGATCATATCCGCCTTGGCCGGGGCTGTGTCCCGCTGCGCTTCACCCGGCTGGCGGCGGCGGGCGCAATCTTTGGGCCAAGCCAGATGCGCGCCTGCCCGACCAATGGCCCTGCCCTGCTGCGGAGTGGCGGTAAACAGGGGCTTGCGGGCGGTTTCGCCATTGCTGCCCCCCGCCTCATAGGCCGGATGGGCGATAGCCCGATCAATATCGCTGCCGAAAAATTATCGGTCCCGCTGGTGCCGCTCAGCTTCCGGCTGGATGGGCCAAGCATCACGATCGGTACAGGCGAAGACCCGCACCGATTTACGTTCGCCCAATTGAATGGACGGTTCGATTCCACCGGCGTTGCGGGCGCATTTACGACGCTTTCCGCAAAATTATCCGCGATCCCGCTGTTGATGACCGAGGGCGCGGGCCAATGGAACATGCGCCAAGGCGTATTGAGCGCCAAGGGCGATGTCCGCGTCGCCGATGCCGCCACCAACGACCCGCGCTTCCGTCCGTTGCTGGCGCGTGGGATTGAACTGAGTTTGCGCGACAATGTCATCCGCGCCCATAGCAGCCTGCGCCACCCGGCATCCGGCACGCAGATCGTCGACGTGGATATCCTCCATGATCTCGATAGCGCCATCGGCCATGCCGATCTCACCGTCCCCGGCATCTATTTCCGCACCGATGGGTTGCAGCCGGATATGCTGACCAGCACCACCCTTGGCGTCATCGCCAATGTGCGCGGTGATGTGACCGGCCATGGGCGGATCGACTGGACCCCCAAGTCCATCACCAGCACCGGCCTGTTCGGCACGGAAAATATGGACTTTGCCGCTGCTTTCGGCCCGATCAACGGCTTTGCCACCCAGGTCACCTTTACCGATCTGCTCGGCATCACCTCGGCACCGGGGCAGAAAATAACTATCCGCAACGTCAATCCCGGCATGGAAGTGCTGGACGGGCTGATACAATATCAACTGTTGCCCGGCAACCGGCTGCAAATCGAAGGTGGACGCTGGCCGTTCAACGGCGGTTTCCTGACGCTTGATCCGAGTATCCTTGACCTCAACAAATCGATGGAACGCCGCCTCGCCTTCCGCGTGGAAGGGCTGGATGCCGCCAAGTTCATTCAGCAGCTCGGCTATCAGAATATCAGCGCCAGCGGCATTTTCGATGGCGTCATCCCGATGATCTTCGATGATCGCGGCGGGCGGATCGAGGGCGGCTATCTCGTCGCACGCCAAGGCGGCGGTTCGGTCGCTTATGTCGGGGAGCTGACCCGCGCCCAATTGGGCAGCATGGGAAAAATGGCATTCGATGCGCTGCGGTCGCTGCGGTATCAGTCGCTGACAATCGAACTCAATGGCGCGCTTGATGGCGACATCATCACGCGGGTGAAATTCGACGGGCTGGCGCAAGAGCCGATCCGCCCCGGCGTCAAAATGCCCTTTAGCGGCACGTTGAAAAAACTGCCGTTCCGCTTCAACATCAGCATCCGCGCCCCGTTCCGCAGCCTGCTCAACCAAGCGGAAATGATGAGCAACCCGCAACGGATGATCCGTAGCTATATGCCGATGCCCATGACTAATATTCCGGGGATTACGCCTTAAAGTGAAGGCCTAAGTCATAGACCCCTCAACGGGCTTTCTCACAATCCGGTCTTTCCCAGTGCCATCCCTCGTCATTCCCGCGAAGGCGGGAATCCAGACAGAACAGACCGGCGCAGGGTGCGCACCCTTCGATCCGATGGCGCTTTATGGATTCCCGCCTTCGCGGGAATGACGAGGGCCTGCGCGCGGGTATGGCAACATATAAGGGCTGGCTGTGGTCGGAGAGCTAACCTCAGCCCTTAAAATCATCCTTCTCCGCGCGACGCTTGGCCAATTCAGCCACGCTGCTCGCCCGCATAAAGGGGTTCGTCGCGCGTTCCAGCGCGATGCTGGTCGGCACCGTCGCCTCACCGGCCGCACGCGCCTGTTCCACCTTTACCATCCGCGCTTGAACATCCGCATTGTCCGGCTCGGCAAACAGCGCATAACGGCCATTGGATACCGTATATTCATGGGCGCAATAAACGGCGGTTTCCGGCGGCAATTGCGACAAGCGCTGCATATTCGCAAACATCTGCGCGGGCGTGCCTTCGAACAACCGCCCGCAACCCATGGCGAACAATGTATCGCCAACAAACACGACCCCTGCCTGCGGCAGATAATAGGTGATATGCCCGGCGGTATGGGCCGGAACATCCCAGATTTCCACCTCAAACGCACCGATCCGGGCGCGATCACCCTCACCCAAGGCCATATCCAGCCCGGGGATTTTATCCGCCTCGGCCTTTGGTCCGCTGATCCGGCAATTGGTCGCCTGTTTGATCGCCGCATTCCCGCCGACATGGTCGCCATGCCAATGGGTGTTCCAGATCTGCGTGATGGTCCAGCCGCGCTTTTCGGCCTCGGCCAACACTTCATCCGATGTCGCCGGATCGATCACCACGGTCTCGCTGGATGCCGCATCATGGACCAGCCAGATATAATTATCCGACAATACCGGCATGCGGACAATCTCCAGTGCCATCACCATTCACCCACATTCGGCATGGAAAACCAAGGCTCCGCAGGCGCAAGCGGCGTCTCGGATTGCAACAACTCCACCGAAATATTATCGGGTGAGCGCACAAACGCCATGCGGCCATCGCGCGGCGGACGATTGATCGTGACGCCACCGGCCATCAATCGCGCGCATGTCTCGTAAATATCATCGACCTCATAGGCGAGATGCCCGAAATTCCGCCCGCCCGTGTAGCCGGTTTCGCCCCAATTATGGGTCAGCTCTACCTGCGCAGTTTCATCGCCCGGCGCGGCAAGGAAAATCAGCGTGAAACGTCCCGCATCATTATCATAACGATGCAATTCCTTCAGCCCGATCAATTCGAAAAACCGGATCGTCGCGGCCGGATCGGACACGCGGATCATGGTGTGAAGATATTTGATGCTCATTCCAATCCCTTCACAAAGTCATCGACAATTTCATTGCCACTATGATCGAGCGAGCTCGCCGGGCCATCCCAGATCACCTTGCCTTGATGCAGCATCGCCACCCGATCGGCAATCGTCCGCGCACTATGCAAATCATGAGTGATGGTGACGGCGGTCGCGCCCATTTCCTTCACCAACTCCACAATCAGGCGATTGATCCGCCCCGCCAGAACCGGATCAAGCCCGGTGGTCGGTTCATCGAAAAACAAAATGTCCGGTTCATGCGCGATGGCGCGGGCGAGCGCCGCCCGTTTCTGCATCCCGCCGGATAGCGAGCTTGGCCGCAAATCCAGCACTTCCACCCCAAGGCCGACGCGTTCGAGCAGCATCGCCGCCTTGTCGCGCATTTCCTTGCGATGACCGCCGCGCCCATTGGTGAGCGCAAAGGTCACATTGCGCCAGATCGGCAGGCTGTCGAACAATGCGCCGCCCTGAAACAACATGCCGAAATGCGCGCGCAACCGTTGCTGATCCCGAGCCGATGCGCCGGTCATCGGTTCACCCGCGATCAGGATACTGCCGCTGTCCGGCTTCATCAGGCCAAGAACGCATTTCAGCATCACCGATTTCCCGGTGCCGGACCCGCCCATGACCGCAAGCGACTCCCCCTTGGTCACGCGCAAATTGACGCCATCCAGCACTTTTTTCGTGCCAAAGGATTTACAGACATCGATCAGTTCGATCATGGGAATTGGCATCGCCTCGCCATTTTCAGGCATTTTATCCTCGATCTCGCTCATCCGAACACCGCCAATGTGATAATCAGATTGGACAACAGGATCATGATGAAGCTCGACACCACCGCGCGGGTGGTCGCCGCGCCTACACCCGCTGCGCCGCCGCTTGCGCGATAACCGTGATAACAACCGAGCAACGCAATGAAAAAGCCGAACACTGCCGCCTTCACCAGGGCCATCACGAAATCGTCATGTTCAATGAACTTGCGGGTCGTCGCCAAATAGGCCCCGCTGTTGAACCCAAGCTTGTTCACCGACAACAACCAGCCGCCCATGATTCCGATCGCATTCGCCACCATCACCAACAACGGCAGCATCAACACCCCCGCAATCAAACGTGGCGCGATCAGCCAGCGAAAGGGATCGGCGCGCAGCGTCGCCAGCGCGTCAATCTGTTCGGTCACCCGCATCGTGCCAAGCTCCGCCGCCATCGCAGACGCGACCCGGCCCGCGACCATCAAACCGACCAGCACCGGCCCCAATTCGCGGATCATGCCGAACACCACAATCGCCGGGACCGTCGATGCTGCGTTGAAGCGTCCGCCGCCGACATAAATCTGCTGCGCCAGCGCCGCGCCGGTAAACAGCGCGGTCAAGCCGACCACCGGCAGGGAAAACCAGCCGATCAACGCCATTTGTTCAAATAATCGCCCGAAATAATAGGGCGGCACCAAGGCGGCGCGGATCACCTGCGCGGCGAAGATGACCAATCGGCCCGCCCCGGCAAAAACGCCGATGACCGCCCGTCCCAAGGCCGCCAACAAACGCAATATCAACATCATGCCCAACGCCTTTCAAACCGCCCGCCAAGGCCGGTCAGCAGTTCATATTGCGACATGCCGGACAATTCCGCCGCATGCGACAGTTCAAAATCGATCTGCACCCAATCCCCCTCGCGCAATCCCGGCATCGCATCGACGCAAATCGCGGTCAAGTCCATCGACACCCGGCCCATTACCGGCAAGACGATATCCCCCGCCAATGCCCGGCCCCGCCCCGAAAACCCACGCCAATAGCCATCGGCATAGCCAAGGTTGAGGATCGCCAATTCCATCGGCTGCTCTGCGGTAAAAGTCGCATTATAGCCAAGGCTTTCACCCGCGAATAAGGTGCGCCGCTGCAATATTTGCGCATCTATCCGAGCCACCGGCCGAATATGACCTTGCGCCTCGGGCCGCGCGATGCCGCCATAAAGCGACAGGCCGGGCCGGGTCAGATCGAAATGATACTCCCGGCCAAGGCTGATCCCCGCACTATTGGCAAGGCTCATCCGACAGCCCGGCACATAGCTTCTCAGCGCCGCAAAACGATCAAGCTGCACCCGGTTCATCGCGACATCTTCATCCGCACAGGCGAGATGGCTCAACACCAGATCGCAATTCAGTCCCAGCAACAGCCCCGATGCAACCTCCGATACGCTGACGCCCAGCCGGTTCATGCCGGTATCGACCATCACGCTGCACGGTCGATTGTCGCCCTGTTCATGCCAGCGCCGCACCTGATCTGCGGAATTGAGCACGGGCCGCGCATCGATCGCACCCGCCACCGTCATATCTTCGTCCCGCACACCATGCAGGACATGCAGTTCCAAGCCCGCGGCCAAGGGGGCAAGCTCCACAGCCTCGGCCCATGTCGCCACGAAAAACACACGACATCCAGCAGCGGCAAGGGTCTTGAGCGTATCAACAGCCCCAAGGCCATAGCCATTGGCCTTGACCGCCGCCCCGGCCTGCGCAGTCCCGCTTTGCCCCGCCAGCCAGCGCCAATTGGCCGCCAGCGTGCCTCGATCAAGGGTCAAGCGCAACGGCCCGCCAGCCGCGCCTTTCAGAGCTTCAGGCATCAAGCAGCCGGAATCAGGGGAATCTGCTGACTGATGCAGTGGAACGATCCGCCGCCCGTCAGAATATGATTGGCGGGCAGCCCGGCCACGCGACGACCCGGGAAAAGCCGCGCAATCGACTTCACGGCCTCCAGATCACTGGTCCCGCCATAGGTCGGCACCACCACCGATGCGTTGCCGATGTAAAAATTCATATGACTGGTCGGGATGATCTCGCCATCTTGTTCATGCAGGCCCGCCGACGGGATATCGACCACCTCGACCCCAAAGGACTTGGCGCGCGCGCGGGCATCGGCATAAATCGCCGCATTCGGATCGTCGCCATTATGCGCGACCGGCACCGCCAGCACATTTGGCGCGACAAAACGCGCCAGATTATCGACATGGCCATCGGTATGGTCATTGACCAGCCCCTCGCCCAGCCACAACACCCGGTCGATCCCGAACTCAAGCCGCAGCAGCAATTCGATATCGCCCTGATCGAGATCGGGGTTGCGATTGGGATTGAGCAAACATTGCTCGGTCGTCACCAACAGGCCCGCGCCATCGACATCGACCGCGCCGCCTTCGAAAATCCAGTCGCAATCGGTGTTGCGCAAGCCCTGACTCGCGGCCAGCCGCAGCCCGATGCTGTCATCATAAGGCAGGTCGTATTTTTCGCCCCAGCCGTTGAAATGATGCTGCAACGCCCGCAGGCCATCGCCTTCATAATGGACGATCACCGGCCCGGTATCGCGCAGCCAGATATCGCCGAACGGCTCGACAATCACCTCTGCCGCATCACCGATCATTTGGCGGGCCACCGCCGCCGCGACATCATCCGCCGCGACCAGAATCACCCGTTCGCCCGCGCCCTTGGCATGGACTGCCCGGGCAAAAGCCGCGACCTCCGCCTGCGCCGGGGCAAGGTCTTCAAGCCAAAGGTCGGCAGCGCTCGGAAATCCGATCCACACAGCCTGATGCGGTGCCCATTCGGGAGGTTGGAATAATGTCATGCGGCTTCATAACGTCTGACACCGACCTTGTCACCCGGATGACAGTGCTTGGCACCCAAGATATCTCGCTTGAAAACCGCTTATTGCAGCGTCACCCGCTCATCATCGCCGTTGACCGAAAACAGGCGAAAGAACTCCATGCACTGAATCAACAAATCGGCGCGCGCTGTCAGGCTATCGGCCTCCAGCAACGCCTGTTTAGCCGCCGGATCGAACGGCGCGACCTGCGCCACCAGATGCACGAAGGTTTCGTCATCCAATTGGCGCACCGCCCCCCAATCGACCTGATAGCCATGCTGATCCGCAAAGCGCCGCGATTCGGTTTCCAACGCGCTGCGCATGATCGGACTGATGCTCAGATCGCGCCCCTCATCAAGATCAGCCTCATCCCATGCCGCCTCGACCTGTCGATAGGGCGTCGTTACCTCCAGCTCACGCACGACCCGGAAACGCGCCACGCCTTCCAACACGATATTATACCGACCATCCGCCAATTCGCTGGAATCGATGATCCGCCCCACGCAACCGACATCGAACAGGCTGCGGCTGTCCTTGCCGCTGGGCTGGATCATCCCGATCAATCCATCACCTTTCAGCGCATCCTCGACCATCGCCCGAAAGCGCGGCTCAAAAATATGAAGCGGCAGACTCCCGCCCGGAAAGAGCAACGCCCCTTCCAGCGGAAAAATCGGCAAGGCTGATCGCCCCGGCCCTGTCATCAGCCGAACAACACAGCGGACAGGCGACGACGCTGGGCGCTGACCCAAGGGTCTTCCAACCCGACCGATTCGAACAATTGCAGCAATTGCGTCCGGGCAGCGCCCTCATTCCAGGCACGGTCGCGCTTGATGATCTCCAACAGCGCATCCGCCGCCGCATCGCGATTGCCCGCAGCCAGATAACCGCCCGCCAATTCGAACCGCGCCGCATGATCATCGCCATTGGCGGCAAGGCGCGCCTCCAGCCCGGACATATCCTGCACCGGCACGGCATTGCGCGCCAGCGCCAGTGACGCCCGCAATTGCTGCAACCCCTGATCCTTCGCCAATGATGCAGGCGCGGCGTTCAACACGGCCTCTGCCTCATCGATCAGGCCCTGCGCCATGCGGGTGCGCGCCAACCCGGCGACAATCGCGCCGTTATCCGGGGCCATCTCGATCAATTGGGAGAACATCGCCTCTGCCCGCGCGACATCGCCTGCGGCCAGCACTTCTTCGCCCATCGCGATCAACGGGGCCAAATCCTCGGCCTGCGCATCCGCCGGACCGGTAATCGGCAATTTCGCAATGATCTGATCGAGAATCTGGCGCAACTGCCCTTCACTGCGCATCTGCGTCATGTCCGCGACGATCTGGCCTTGAAACACGGCATAGACGGTCGGGATGCTTTGCACGCGGAACTGGGCAGCGACGATTTTCTGTTCATCGACATTGACCTTGGCAAGGAGAACACCCTTGCCCGCATATTCCGCCGCGATTTTTTCCAGCACCGGGGTCAGCGCTTTGCAAGGTCCGCACCATTCGGCCCAGAAATCGAGAATGACCAGCGACGTCATCGACGGATCGACCACATCCCGCTTGAAAGCCTCAATCATTTCGCGATCTGCCGCGCTCATACCCAATGTCGCCACCTTTGTTTTACCCCCGTCATCATCACCAAAATGCGTGGGCCATATTTGGGGATGATGGTCACTAATTCCAAGCCCTGAATTTTTTCTCGCATTCACCCCTTGCCGGATCAGAATCTCCCTGCTAGTTGGCCCTCACCCGGCGAGGAGTTGCTCCTCACCAAACGCCAGAGCGGGCGTAGCTCAGGGGTAGAGCACAACCTTGCCAAGGTTGGGGTCGNNAAGAAACCGCCTTCGGGCGGTTTTTCTTTTGTGCTCTTGCTTCCATATTGAGCGAGCACGCGCAGCGACATCAAAAAATATCACATATTGCCTGTCATCGGATTGCCGTTTGTCGCGCCGACTCTCTGCATCGATGATGTCGACTTACTGTATCGCCCGATTCATCTCGACCTGGCACCATCAGCGCCGCAGCCATCAATCCTTGCGCCGGGACGATCCCAGCCACAATAAGGCCGCCAGCGCATAAATGACCAGCGCCGTCCCCAGCACATCACCGATAAATACCGTCGCCACCTGAATCATGTCGAAATAGGTGGTTCCCAGCATGAATAATGTCAGGTTGAGCAGCACCGCATTGGCCAAGGCGCCATAAAAAGAGAGCGCGATAATATCGCGCACCCCCATGCCGGACAGGTCCGACGATAGGCCCATATATTTTCGGCAGGCGCTTACCGCCACATAGGGTGCCAGCCCCGACATGAAGCAAATCACCAGCACATGCGCAATGTCCATCCCCGGCGTGCTGGTGGCAAAGGCGCCCAGCATCAGCCCCCATAAGGCGGGCGACTCAAAAATCAGCACCGCTAGAATTCGCACCGCCGCTGGCAGAAATATCCAACTGGCGAAGATCGAATGATCAAGGCCATTAAAGATAAAGGCGTTCAGCCGAAAAAAGACGATCCAGACCGCCGCCACGCCAAAGATCGTTGCCATCTGTCGCGCGCCGATTGGGGCGCGCCAACGCATGTTCAACTTCAACTGCGCGCCTCAATATGCAAATCGTCGACACACGCACTCAACCGCGAGATATAATCTTCGGCGAGATCAGTCGGCAAAACGAATTTGAGCCGCCGATCCGTGCGATCATCCTTGAATTCGACCAGGCCTTTACGCTTCAGGCCCAGCAAACGCCGATAGATCGTGCTGCGGGAAACGTGATTTGCCTCCCGCATCACATCCGCCACCGTCACATTGCGGGGTTCATGCCAGATCAGCGCCAGCGCATTCAAAAGATGCTCCTCATCCGCCTCCAGATGCGTGAAGGGCGCAATCTTGCGCACCGCCGCCAGCAGGTTGAGGAGACGCACATAGCTTGGCGCGGAAGGGAAGTCTTTGCCCATCAGGTGTATATCATGATGAAAAGCGCACGAAGCAACCGTAATCCGTGGCAAGGCATATAAAGATGCCGCCAATATAGCTTCAATTTGCCCCTAACACCAAAAAACCCGGCCAGTAAACTGACCGGGTCTTCCGTGAGTCTGAAAAAACTCTCAGCTCAAGGGTCGCCCTGTTTCTATCGCGCGCACATCGGCGTTTTGCAAGACGTTTCAAATATGAAACGTTATAAAAAATATTTAACCAGCGAATAAAATTGTGAATTATTTTTTTATATGAAAAATTCACCGTCACATACAGAAATCAAGGTAGCAGTCAGTCCGGCCAATATATTGGCTGACATACCCATGCCGATCTCATGATGATGTTCATTTGCGGATGGCTGGGGCGGGAGGATTCGAANNCTTACCGCTTGGCTACGCCCCAATATCTGTCCGGCCAGATCAAATCTGGCCGGGTGAAGGTGGATCGAACAATCGACCACCCCCGCGAAGTGCGCCCCCTATACCAAGGCCGCTGAAATTCGCAATGCCCTGAATCGCCGGAATCTTGGCTTAATCGAGACGCATCACCCAATGGTGCGGATCCGGCGCAACACCGCGCTGGATATCGACCAGACGCTGCTTCAACCGCAGGGTCAACGCCCCTGCCCCGCCATCGCCAATGGTGAAGCTGAAGTCCGGGCTGGTCACCTTGCCCACCGGCGTCACCACAGCAGCAGTGCCACAGGCAAAGCTTTCCTTCAGGCGACCGCTTTCGGCGTCGGCCTTCCATTGATTGATCGCATAAGGTTCTTCACGCACCGTCAGCCCCTCTTCCCGCGCCAACGTCAGCAACGAATCGCGCGTGATGCCGGGCAGGATCGTGCCGCCCAATGGCGGGGTCTGGATCGACCCGTCATCAAAGACGAAGAACAGGTTCATCCCGCCCAGTTCCTCGACATAACGGCGTTCTGCCGCATCAAGGAATACGACCTGATCGAAGCCCATGCGGATCGCTTCCGACTGGGCAGCAAGGCTCGCCGCATAATTGCCGCCGCATTTGACCGCGCCGGTGCCGCCGGGGGCCGC
>DITW01000022.1:18433-23710 GCA_002422945.1 Sphingomonadales bacterium UBA6174
CGAACATGAACGGGCGCAGATAGAGCGACCCGCCCTCCACCGGCGGGAACCAGTCGCGATCCGTTTCCACCAATTGGCGCACCGAATCGACGAACAATTTTTCCGGAATTTCCGGCATCGCCAGTCGACGCGCCGAATCGCGAAAACGCTTGGCATTCATTTCGGGACGAAACAGCGCCATCCCGCCATCGGCGAGATGATAGGCCTTCATCCCTTCAAAGATTTCCTGCGCATAATGCAGCANNCGCCGCCGGATCGAGCGGGATCGGCCCGCGCGCGGTGACCTTCGCATCATGCCAGCCCTTGGCATCGGAATAACGGATAATCGCCATATGATCGGTGAACACCCGTCCAAAACCGGGGTCAGCAATCAACGCAGCCCGCGTTGCAGGGTCCACCGGGTTCGGATTGCGCTCCACCAGCAAGGCGGGGGATGCAGAAACGTCGAGCGTATCGGTGGCCATGGATTCAAGTCCTGCGAAAAATGTGAACTGTAGTTGTATTGCCATTTGGTAAAAGCAAGCGCAAGATACGTCAACATGACTGCCCTTTTTCCCGACGATCATCAGGCTGCACGCTATGAGGCGGATATTCGCCACGGGATCGAATTGCTCTATTTCGCTTATACAAGACTGTATCGCGGCATTGACGAGGGTCTGGCCGCACAAGGGCTTGGCCGCGCCCATCACCGCGCATTATATTTCATCGGTCGCCAGCCCGGTTTGAGCGTGCGCGAACTGCTCCGCATCCTCGCGATCACCAAGCAATCACTCGCCCGCGTCATCAACGACCTCACCGCGCGCGGATTTATCGTTACCGAACAGGGTCAGGCCGATCGTCGCCAGCGCCTGCTCCGCCTGACGGAGACGGGCGCAGCGTTTGAAGCAAGCCTGTTCGATCCCCTGCGCTCTTCCATGACCCGCGCTTATGGTGAAGCGGGCGATGCTGCACTGGACGGTTTCTGGCGGGTGTTGGCAGGACTCGTCCCGCAGGATGAACGCGACATGGTCGGGCCAAATCTCGTCCCATAATGCCTGATACGTTTGCACCGCCGCCTTGGGGGACAAGGCGGCGGTGCAGTACGAAATTGCCACCCCATACACGCGGGAGTGCTCGAATGGGGCGTCAAACCGGGATACAACCGGCATCAACCCTATGGATGAGAACTGGTAAAGCCCGGGTTACCCATCGCCCCGATCCGGTGCTTTGAAGCGATATTCATGCGCCGTTTCGGACAGAATCTCTGTCCAGCCCAACGCCTGCGCCACCGCCNNCCCCCAGCACGCGGATCATCGGCGGCGATCGCAATCACCACTCCCGGTGCATCGCCACAGGCCCGCATCCGCCGACCAAGCTGCAACGCAGGCCAAGGACAACGCATCCCGCGGGCGTCGATCTGATCTTCTGCCCGCGAGATGGGTGCGCCGATGTCAGTCCTTCTTGTCAAAGGGGTTTTTCGACGACCGCATGGTCAGCCGCACCGGCACCGTGCCGAAACCAAGGTCACGACGCAGGCCGTTGACCAGATAACGGCGATAGCTTTCCGGCAGTTCGTCGGTGCGATTGCCGAACAGGACAAAGCTTGGCGGCCTTGTCTTGATCTGAGTGATGTAGCGCAATTTGATACGCTTGCCACCCGGCGCAGGTGGCGGATTATTCTCGACCGCGCGCTCGAACCAGCGGTTGAGCTGGCCGGTGGATACGCGCTTCGACCATTGTTCGCGCAGTTCGAATGCCGCGCCGATCAACTGGTCCAGCCCCTTGCCGGTGCGGCCAGAAACAGCGAGCAACGGCACACCCTTGGCCTGTGCCAGACCTTCATCCAATGCGCCGCGCACGCCCTGGAACAGGCTGCTCTGATTTTCCGCCACGTCCCATTTGTTGAGCGCGATAATCAGCGCCCGGCCTTCCGACCAGATCTGATCCGCAATCTTCAGATCCTGCAATTCCAGCCCGCGCGTTGCATCGAGCAACAACACCACGACCTCGGCAAAATCCACCGCATGGAGCGTGTCCGCGACCGACAGCTTTTCGAGCTTGTCCTGCACCCGCGCCTTTTTGCGCATCCCCGCCGTGTCGATCAGGCGGACAGGCCGCATCTTGCCGCCGTCCGGGTCTTTCCATTCCCAATCGATGGTGATCGAATCGCGCGTGATCCCGGCTTCCGGGCCGGTGATCATGCGATCCTCGCNNCCAAGGTCGACTTGCCCGCATTGGGGCGACCGACGATGCAGAGTTTGAGCGGCTGGGTAATCCAGGCGTCCTCATCTTCTTCTTCGGCTTCAACGTCTTCTTCGTCATCGCCGCGATCGATATAGGGACGCAACGCCTCAAACAGATCGACAAGGCCTTCGCCATGTTCCGCGCTGATCGGCACTGGCGTATCAAAGCCCAGCGAAAACGCGTCGAGAATGCCGCTTTCGCCCGCCTTGCCCTCGGCCTTATTGGCCAACAGGATCACCGGCACATCGCCACCGCGCAACCAGCGACCGATTTCTTCATCCAGCGGCACAATCCCGGCGCGCGAATCGATCATGAACAGCACCGCATCGGCAGATTTCACCGCCGCCTGCGTCTGCACCCGCATCCGCCCCGGCAGGGTCTGCGGATCTTCATCTTCAAAACCAGCGGTATCGACGATGCGGAAATCACAGCCCAGCAAATTNNACAACGTCGATTTGCCGACATTCGGTCGGCCAATGATGGCAATTACAGGCAGGTCTTTTATCGCCACGCGCTAAGCTTCCCATCATCATCGAGCAAATACATCATATTATTGGCCACTACCGGCTGCATCATGATCGAACCACCGGCACGCGCCGTCGAACCGACCGTGCCGAGCAGCGGCTCGACATTCGTCAAACGGCCATCGCTGGATGCGAGGATCAGGCGATTGCCAGCCAACACTGGCCCCACCCATGAAATCGGGCCTTTTTTATCCTTCTTGTCGCGATAGCGCGGCAATTGGCTGACCCATTTGATCCGGCCGCTATTGCGGTTGATGCACAACAAGCGCGCATCGTCGGTGATGGCATAGATCCAGTCACCTACCACCCAAGGCGTCGCAATGCCCGCGATGTTGATTTCCCACATGCGCTGGCCGGTCAGCATTTCAAGCGCGACCATGCGGCCACCCTTGCCGATCGCATAGACGCGCCCCGAATCGATCACCGGGCTGGCATCGATATCCGCCAGCGCCGACACCGAGGTCATCATATTGGTGCGAGTCAGTGCATCCTGCCACAACACGCGGCCATTTTCATAACGGAACGCCGTCAGTTCGCCGCTAGAAAAGCCCGCGACCACGGTTCCCTGCGCCACGGCAGGGGCCGCCGCGCCGAAAATGCCCGCCACTTCCAGCGTGCTCGCGTCATTCCACGCAAGCTTACCGGTCGCCGCATCAATGGCGTAAATCTGGTTGTCCTGACTGATCACATAGATGCTGCCATAGCCAATCGACGGCGCACCGCGCAGCGGTCCGCCCGGCTTGGTCCGCCACAGCACGGCACCAGTCGTCGCATCGAGCGCAGCCACTTCGCCAAGGCCGTTGGTCGCATAGACCTTACCGTCCTGCGCGCTGACGCCACCGCCGAACACCGATTTCTTGTCTTCCTTGCCAACAAGGTGGAACGACCAGATCAACTTGCCCGTCGTCGCATCAAAGGCGCGAATTTCGGCGTCCGCATCCATGGTGAAGACCTTGCCGCCCGAGACCACCGGCGAAGAACCGATCCGCGCCCGCTTGCCACTGCCTTGTCCAATCGACACCGACCAGATTTTGGCAGGAGAGCGCGACAACGCGAGATTGCCCATCGCCTTGGACGAACTGCCGCCCGGCTGGCTCCATTCCGCATTTTCCAATGGCGGCGGCAACAGCACCTGCACATCGGCAAGCGCCGGATCGATTTCCGCGCCCGTATCTGCATTCAACACCGGAATGCGATTACCAAGCACCGGGGTTTTCGGCTTTTTATCGCCGCCACCGCCCAATACGCCACATGCTGACAGAGTGCTCAACATGGCCACAGCCATTACGACGCGCTTCATTCGGCCTTATCCTTCTCGTCAGCATTCATATTCTGATTATCGTTCGCCTCATCGCCCAGCGCATCCACGCCAAGCGAACCCGCCATCTGGGTCGCGCGACGGCGGATCGATGCCGGGGCCTGCTTATCATTGGCAATGGCCGCAAACATCGCCGCTGCCGGCCCGTTCTGATTGAGCTTGAGCATAGCAAGCGCCGTCATCTCGCCCGCCGAACCGAACCATGGCCCGCCCGGCGCGGCCAATGGCTTCAGCCGGTCGATCACCGCCTGTGGCGGCATCGCATCATATTCAAGTGCGGTCTGACGAATAATCGCCGCATCGCGAAATGGCTGAGACAGGCTATCATCCGCCGCCACAGCCGCATATTTCGCGATGGCCTGCTTGTCCTTGCCCTGCAACGCCGCCACCGCCGCCTGCGCCATCATCGCCGAGGCGCGATAGGCCGCGACATGCGATCCCTCGATTTTCTTCAGATTGGCCTCGGCATTGCGCATATCGCCCGAAGACAATGCGGCAAGCGTCTCATCGAGCACCTGGCCATCCTGCGCGGCCTGCTGCGCGCGGCTATGCTGATAATAGAGCCAGCCGCCCAGCGCCGCGAGGCCGATCACGGTCCCCCCAATGATGGCAACGCGCCAGCGCCGCCAGAAGCCTGTGATCTGTTCCCGGCGCAGTTCTTCATCGACTTCACGCAGAAACGCTTCATTATTCTCGGGCGGCAAGGCCAATTATGCTCTCCAGCAAACGGGGTTATTCGGGCGCGACCTTAGTGCCTACTGCCCGCAGACGAAAGCCTTTTATCGGCCCTCACCCGCCTGCAACGGCCCTGCGACATCAGTCCTTAGGCTGATAGGTCTGATCCGGGGTCGGGAAGCTGCGACTGCGCACCTCAGATGCATAGGTGGCGGCGGCCTGCGCGATTTCGTCGCCAATCTCGTGATAACGCTTCACAAAGCGCGGCACGCGGTCAAACATGCCGAGCATATCCTCCGTCACCAGCACCTGCCCATCGCATTGCGCCGACGCGCCAATCCCGATGGTCGGGCAGGCAATCGCCTTGGTCACCGCAATCGCAATCGGCTCGACCACGCCCTCGACGACCATGGCGAAGGCGCCGGCCTGATCGACCGCGAGCGCATCGTCCAGCACCGCGGCGGCGCTCGCCTCGCTCTTCCCCTGCACCTTGAAGCCGCCCATGGTGTGGATCGACTGCGGCGTCAGCCCGACATG
>DITW01000065.1 GCA_002422945.1 Sphingomonadales bacterium UBA6174
GAAGCCCGGACTTTCCTCCCCCATTGGCACAAGGCCAACAGCAGCGGTCGCCCGACCCTCTGGCAGGCAGATGCTCTAGCTTGATGCGGTAGTAAAAGCCAGTCGGATCACGCACCCGGCGTATCCATATCGCCTGTCAGTCGCCCTGCGGCTTTGGCAGCAGCAGCGCCAGCAAAATCGCGCGGCATTCGCCATCGATAACGCCATCGATCATCTCGGGCCGGAAACGGCGCTGAAAAGCCCTGACCGCGGCCTCACGATCGCTCACATCATAGCCGAACCGCTCCAACGCCAGCAGAAAGCTGCCGTCCGACCAATAAGGATCGAGTAAATTCTTGGTCGGGCGCGGCAGTGCCAGCCTTAGTCGCGCGAGCCGATGCCAAGGAAACAATTCGCCCGGGTCTTGCTTGCGCACCGGTGCGACATCGGAATGGCCCACGATATTGCCACGCGTCAGGCTGTGGCGCTGGCTGATATCCGCCACCAAGGGGATCAGCGCGTCGATCTGAGCCTCGGCAAATGGGCGATAGCCGAATTCATGCCCCGGATTGACGATCTCGACCCCGATGCTGGCAGAGTTCACATCCTCTATCCCACGCCACCATGAACGACCGGCATGCCATGCGCGCTTGTCCTCATCCACCATGCGGTAAATCCGCCCGTCCTCATCGACAACATAATGGGCGGACACCTTCGCCTCTGGATCCGCCAGCCGCGCAATCGCCGAATCAGCGTCGACCATGCCCGTATAATGCAGCACCAACATGGTCACCGGCGATTTTCGTTCATCGAAATTGGGAGATGGCACGTCGATCAGGTCAGGCAGCTTGCATGGTTCTGTCATGTTCTCTTCTGCCCGTTGTTATGTTGCCCGCTATTGTCATGCCGCCATGCGCTGCGAATCGTCACGACCGCCACGCCAGCAAGGGCAATGATCCCGCCAATGATCATATGCGGACTCAATGATGTTTGGAAATAATAGCTGCTCGATGCCACCGCGACGATCGGCGACAACAGGGTCAATGGCGCGACGGTGCTGATCGGATGGCGCTGCAATAGCCATGACATGCCGCCCTGACCGATCAATGTCGATCCAATCGCCGAAAACGCGACCCAGCCCATATGGCGCATTGGCATATCGGCCAGACGGACAAGCCCATCCGCCTCCTGCCAAATCGTGATCGGCAATAGCACCAATGCACCCACCAGCCCCATCCATGCATAGATAGTCAACACCGGCACACCCGCAAGATTGCGCTGGATCAAGGACCCCACCGCCCACATACAGCTCCCCACCGCCGTCAACGCAATCGCATCAAGATCGCCCGACCCACCCGGCTCAAACACCAGCACCGCGACCCCCAGAAAGGCCAGGGCAATGCCAAAAATGCGCCACCGGCCGATGTGTTCCTTCAAGACCAACACGCCCAGCAATATCGACAACGGCGCGCCAAGCTGGCTCGCAATAGCGAGTGCCGCGAGATTATCCGCCAGCTCCAGTGAATATCCGACGATGACGTAAAACAGTCCGCCCGTCAGCACCCCGAGCAAGAGCAAGGACCGCATCCGCCCCGGCACGATGCGCAGTGCCGATGCACAGACGATCATCACAATTGCCTGTCGCAAGAACGCGGCTGTCACCGGGCCGACAAGATTGGTCGCCATTTTGATGGCCACCAAATTCAGGCCCCACATCAGGTTGATAATGATGACGACAACGCCATCCAGCCAATTGAGTCGCACAAAATGATTATGCTGCAACCCATCGCCAAAAGAATGCGCCTTGATCCCGCGCCCAGCCGGTGCATGGCCTATTGGCGCATCCGAAATTGAACTGGCCGATGCCATCGGATCTTGAGGGATGTTGTCCATCGTTTGAGACCGTAGCGCTCGTCACCAGCTTGGTGAAGCATTTTTCAGGATAATGCCGTTCATTTATGCCTTGGCGAGGCGTAAAGTCGCACGTAAAATGTTAAAGGCTCGGGGCTATGATGCGCAGGCATCGATAACGCGGACTGGGCCTGGGCGATCGGGATGGAATATTGACTAGAGAATTTTTAGACGGCCATGCGATCCGCATTTTGCTTGCAGAAGACGATGACGTCATGCGGGAGCATCTGACGCGCGCGCTGGTGAGGGCAGGCTATGATGTTGATGCGGTGGAATCCGGTCTGGATGCCATGCCTTATCTGGAAACAGCGCATTATGACCTGCTATTGACCGACATCGTGATGCCGGGAATGGATGGGATCGAACTCGCGCAAAAGGCTGGTGCCATCGCCCCCAATATGCGGGTCATGTTTATCACAGGCTTTTCCGCCGTTGCCCTGCGCGCAGCCGCACAACCACCACAAGCGAAAGTGCTGTCCAAGCCATTTCACCTGCGGGATTTGGTATTGGAAGTCGATCGTATGTTCGAACGTGGCACGGCAATCGGACTTAACTGACAATTTTGCACAAAGGGTGTCTTGCCAGCCCGCCGACTCATCGCTAAGGACGCTCGCAGAGTGGGCGTGTAGCTCAGTGGTAGAGNNAGGGGTCGCAAGTTCAATCCTTGCCACGCCCACCATTTTCCTCTTTGCAGGAAAATATCATCAGTCAGGCTAAGGGCCTGCTTTTTCCATTTCATATAGCTTTATGCTCACGCCCTCTTGTCCCGTATGAGATATCTGCGTCGATCTCATTGTCCGCGCGATTTGTGATTCATAGTTGATCATGGGCGTGTTGCAGCATCGGCCTGCCAGACACTGACACCCCTCCCATATGGCAATTGATATTATCGCAATCAATTTGGCAGGGTTAAGCGCCCCATATCTTGGGTCATATTGGATATTAAATCCGCTGATTTATTTCATTAATTCTTAGTTTAAATATTAAATTATAAATACATGACAATATAGAATTTAATTATAGATACCAGTATCAATTAAAAATGAATTTTTACGATAAATATCAATATTTAGATGAAATATTTTATTAAATATTACTTAAATTCATCGCCATATTATCAATATTTTTACTATAATTACAACGTATTGATGAATATTTATAAATATGATGATATTTTATAATATATATCATCAAAACAATCATTTTTTCCGCATAAAATCCATCTATTTCGCACCGATTTGGATTCGCTGCAGCTTGCATGCACTCATTAGGTGACCAACATCTGCGGACTATGAGTATTGTAAACTTCCAATTGATCCCCGCCTATGCATTGCACGATGGTCAGCACAATTGGCTAGCCTCGGCAGCAGGACTTTCGCGTGCGAGCGAAGAACATGCCCATGTCTATTTTCTGGGCAGCGGTGAACAACTCATCGCCGGGTGGCAACTTTCCGATGGATTGGAAAACGCCGTGAGTTTCGATACGATCTCGATTCTCCGGCACGGGCTGTTAATCGGCGCCAGGCAATTGGCACTGGCGCATAATCACCCGAGCGGCGACCCTCGCCCCAGCATCGCCGACATCGAACTCACGCGACAATTAGTCAGAGGCTGTCATACGCTGGCGATGCAGCTGGTCGATCATGTGATTTTTGCGCACAGCGGCCATCACAGCATGCGAATGGCAGGGCAATTATAGCGCGCGCACGCAAACCGCATCGAACAATCTCTCGGGCCAAAAAACCCATATCACAAAATGAACGCCCATCTTGATTCGTCCTCTATCGCCGGATGAAAATGAGCCATGCCGTCATAGCAAGCAGGCAAGAAAAAGGGCGCGCAGGCCATAGCCCACGCGCCCAATCTCTATGCGATCCGAAACAGATCAGGCAGACTGCTGCAAATTCACAGCTGCATATTTGCCGCGACGATCGATCTCGATGTCGAATTCAAGACGATCACCTTCGTTCAACGACGGCATACCGGCACGTTCAACGGCCGAGATGTGCACGAACGCATCAGGCTGACCATCATCGCGCTGAATGAAGCCAAAGC
>DITW01000017.1:0-1920 GCA_002422945.1 Sphingomonadales bacterium UBA6174
TAGATGTCGTGGTGCGGCGGCGGCGAGATCAGGCCCACGCCCGGGGTCGAGTGACGGGTCTTGCCGATGATCTTATCGACCTTGTCACCCGGCAACTGCCCGCCTTCACCGGGCTTCGCACCCTGCGCCATCTTGATCTGCACATCATCGGCATTGACCAGATATTCTGCGGTCACGCCGAAACGGCCCGAGGCGACCTGCTTGATCGCCGAACGCATNNTCGCCGGTGTTCGACTTGCCGCCGATGCGGTTCATCGCCACGGCCAGCGTGGTGTGCGCTTCCCAACTGATCGAGCCATAGCTCATCGCGCCGGTGGCGAACCGCTTGACGATGTCGCTCGCCGGTTCGACTTCCGAAATATCAAGCGGCTTGTCCGCGAATTTGAACGACATCAGCCCGCGAATGGTCAGCAACCGCTCATTCTGTTCGTTGATCGAACGGGCGAACTCTTCATATTCCTTCGGGTTGTTGCCGCGCACGGCGTGCTGCAGCTTGGACACGCTGTGCGGCGTCCATGCATGTTCTTCGCCGCGCAGACGGAAGGCATAATTGCCGCCGACATCGAGCGCGTTCGATAAAACCGGGCTGTTGCCATAAGCGGCAGCGTGACGGCGACGGGTTTCTTCCGCCACTTCCGCCAGACCGATACCTTCGATGGTGCTGGCCGTGCCGGTGAAATATTTCTCCACGAACGGCGTATTCAAGCCGATCGCGTCAAAAATCTGCGCACCGCAATAGGATTGATAAGTCGAGATGCCCATTTTGGACATGACCTTCAACATGCCCTTGCCGACCGCCTTGATGTAGTTTTTCTGCACATCATAGGTGCTGAGCGGCAACGCCTGACGGACACGAATGTCTTCCAGCGTTTCAAAGGCCATCCACGGGTTGATCGCTTCCGCACCATAGCCCGCCAGCACGCAGAAGTGATGCACTTCGCGGGCTTCGCCGGTTTCGACGACCAGACCGGTCTGCATGCGCAGGCCCTGACGGATCAGGTGATGATGCACCGCTGCCGTGGCGAGCGCCGCCGGGATCGGCAGGCGTTCCGCCGATACATTGCGGTCGGACAGGATCAGAATGTTCCGGTCGGCCAGCACGGCATCGGTCGCTTCGGCGCAAATGCGGTCGATAGCAGCCTTCAGACCTTCTTCCTCGGCCCAGGTGATGTCGATGGTGGTCGTGCGGAACGCGCCGTCCAGCAATTCGTTGATGTTGCGAATCTTCGCCAGCGCTGCATTGGTCAGGATCGGCTGGGACACTTCCAAGCGCTTGTGCGAACCGGCCTGACGCCCGAGCAGATTCGGGCGCGGCCCGATCATCGACACCAAGGACATGACCAGTTCTTCGCGAATCGGATCGATCGGCGGGTTGGTCACCTGCGCAAANNGGCGGGTTGGTCACCTGCGCGAAATTCTGCTTGAAATAATCATAGAGCAGCCGCGAACGGTCCGACAGCACCGCAATCGGGGTATCGGTGCCCATCGAACCCAAGGGATCGTCGCCGTTGCGGGCCATCGGTTCGAGGAACTTCGACAGATCTTCCTGCGTATAGCCAAAGGCCTGCTGCTGATCGAGCATCGCCTGCGCGTCATTCGACACGGCAGCAGGTGCACCGACTTCGAGCGCGCTTGGCAGCTCTTCCAGCTTATACTGGGTGTCCTTCAGCCATTGCTCATACGGCAAAGCTTCCGACAGCGAGGCCTTGATTTCGGCATCTTCGATGATCCGGCCCTGCTCCATGTCGATGAGCAGCATCTTGCCCGGCTGGAGACGCCATTTGCGCACGATATCCTCGTCACGCACCGGCAGCACGCCCGATTCGGAGGCCATGATGACCAGATCGTCCTTAGTCACGCAGAAACGCGCCGGACGCAGGCCATTGCGGTCGAGGGTCGCGCCGATCTGGCGGCCATCGG
>DITW01000017.1:1939-8653 GCA_002422945.1 Sphingomonadales bacterium UBA6174
CCATCACCAGCAGTTCGAGCGCGTTATCAAGGCAGGCGGTGTCCGACTGGCCATGCGGAATCAGCGGCCACATCTTATCGAGATCGGGGCCAAGCAGGTCCGATTCGAGCGTGCGGCGACGCGCGTTCATCCAGNNTGTCGAGATCGGCGCCGAGCAGTTCCGATTCCATGGTGCGGCGGCGCGCGTTCATCCAGTTGACGTTGCCGCGCACCGTGTTGATTTCGCCATTGTGCGCGATGTAGCGATACGGGTGCGCCAACCGCCATGACGGGAAGGTGTTGGTCGAAAAGCGCTGGTGGACGAGCGCGAGCGCCGACACCGCCGCCGGGTTGCGCAGATCGTCGTAAAAGCTGCCAACCTGCCCCGCGAGCAACAGGCCCTTGTAGACGATGGTCCGCGACGAGAAGCTCGGCACGTAAAATTCGGCCAGACCCGGCAGGTTGCGCTTTTCAGCGATTTCCTTGAGCGGGTTCTGGATCTGCTTGCGGATCGACAGCAATTTGCGTTCGAACGCGTCCTGATCACGGGTGGCCGCGCCGCGCGCGACAATCGCCTGACGCATCGTCGGCATTTCAGCCTTCACCGTTTCGCCCAAGCCATCGAGCGTGATCGGCACATCACGCCAGCCGATCAGGCGCTGGCCTTCAATCTGGATGAAATGTTCAAGCCGGTCGACCGCCTGATCACGCGATTCGGCATCGCGCGGCAGGAAGCACATGGCGACCGCATAATCGCCGACTGGCGGCAATTCATGGCCGTTCTCTTCGGCCCAATCGCGGAAAATCGCATCCGGCAACTGGATCAGAATCCCGGCGCCATCACCCAGCAACGGGTCTGCACCCACCGCCCCGCGATGGTCGAGATTCAGCAGAATTTCGAGCCCACGCCCAATAATCTCATGACTTTTAGCGCCTTTGATGTTCGCGACAAATCCGACACCACACGCATCATGTTCATTATTAGGGTCGTAAAGACCCTGGGCATTAGGAACGGCCATCAAAATCCCCCTAGCCAGCACCGCCCCAATGGCGGCAGGCAAAAGTTTAGCGCGCCCCCTTTGCACAGTGGGCCGCCAATTTGAAGTGATAATACGCAGTCAGGGTCAGGACCTGGGCAATTGCCATGCGTGACGATGCCAGATTTGGTTCACAGCTAGGCGCGAATGCGCGGAATAGCAGGGCTATTTCGCAATTGAGCAACGCCGCTGTGGGCCAAATATGGCTTTGCCCTACGGGTGGGTTCATTTCGGGCGATCTGCCGCGTCAAGACTATCTCGACGTAGCGATGCTACGCCTCAATAATCTCTCCTCGCATCTCATCCCGAACTAAACCCATCACGCTTGGCAATTGCCCAGATCCTGACCCTTGTCATACCCAATCGCGATCCCATGGGCATGAGCAGTCACTTATGGTGCATATCGCAGTGCAACATAATGTGCAATGCAGATGGTTTCGATCCCTCTTGCCCCCTGTCAGCCATAAGGTTAAGGCCTCGAACCTATGCAACAGCCTGTCCGAATTTCGCCGTCGATCCTTTCCGCAGATTTCGCCCGTCTGGGTGAGGAGGTCCGCGCCGTGGACCGTGCCGGGGCCGACTGGATCCATGTCGATGTGATGGATGGCCATTTCGTGCCGAACATCACCATTGGCCCAGCAGTGGTAAAGGCGCTGCGCCCGCACACCGATAAGCTGCTCGATGTCCATCTGATGATTTCGCCGGTCGATTCTTATCTGGAAGCCTTTGCCGAGGCGGGGGCAGATATCATCACCGTCCATCCGGAAGCCGGACCGCATATCCACCGCACGCTTCAGCGCATTCGCCAATTGGGCAAGAAGGCGGGCGTCTCGCTTAACCCCGGCACCCCGGCGAAGATGCTTGATTACATCTTGGAAGAAGTCGACCTCGTCTTGGTGATGAGCGTGAACCCCGGCTTTGGCGGGCAGAAATTCATCTCGTCACAACTCCGCAAGATCGAGGCGATTCGTAAGTCGATCGACAAATTGGGCAAGCCGATCGATCTGGAGGTCGATGGCGGCATCGATGTCGAGACGGCGCGACTCGCTATCTCCGCCGGGGCCGATGCGCTGGTCGCTGGCACCGCGACCTTCCGGGGCGGCGAGGCGCAATATGCCGCCAACATCGCCGCATTGCGGGGAGGGTAAATTTGGCGCGCAAGGCGAAGTTTCAACCGACTGACCTGGTAGACGACACGATCGAACCGGGCCGCAGGATGATTCGCCTTGAAGACAAGGGCCAGTCCTTGTCGGATCGCTTTCTAGGCCATCTCAATCGCCTGAGCTGGCGCACCCCATTGCACAAGCTGCGCCTGCGCGGCCGCCATCCGCTGAAATTACTGACCGTGCCGGAAGATCCGCTGCCCGGCGATGCGCAGATCGGCGCGGACATGATCGCCGGGACGATCCGCTTCCGGGGCGAGGCGCTCGACATGGCGAGCTTCGACTTTGACCAAGCGCCAGTCTCCCCCGCCTTCCAGCATTATCTTCAAAGCTTTGCGTTTTTGCGCGATCTGGCGGCGGGCGGTTCCCGCGTTATCACCGCCCCGATTGCCGAGGCGATGATGGGGCGCTGGCTCGAACGCCATGGCACCGATGTCACCGATGCAGCATGGCGCGGCGATATCTGGGGCTGGCGCGTGCTGTTTATGGCGACCTATGCCCCGCTGATTCTCTCGTCCACCCATCATGTCTATCGCTCGTCGGTGCTGAATGCGCTGGCACGCGGCGCGCGCCACCTCGAACGCACGGCGGACAAGGTCCCGCAAGGTCCAGCGCGGATCATCGCATGGGCGGGCGTCGTCGCGGCAGGCCTGTTGATCCATGGCAATGATCAGATGCTCCGTCGCGGTGAAATCGGCCTTGCCCGCGCAATTTCTACCGGCTTCAGCCCGGATGGCGGGATCATCACCCGCTCCCCGCTGGAACAGCTCGAAATGGTCGAACTGTTGGCGATGGTGCGCGGGGTTTATGATGCCCGTCGTCAGGTGCCGCCGGAATGGCTGTTGGATGCACTCGGCAAAGCCGTCCCTGCGCTGATGGGCGTGACCTTGGGCGATGGCAGCCTGTCCTGCTGGCAGGGCAATGGCCCGGTCGCCGCCGCACGGGTGCAGGCCGCCATCCGCGCCTCCGGCATCATCGCCCGCGCCCAGCGCCAGTCGCGCGAATGGGGCTATCAACGCATGGCTGCGGGCGGCACGGTTGTGATCGTCGATGGCGCGCCGCCGCCGATGGTTCTCCACCGCATGCCGGGCTATGCCTCGACCCTCGCGCTGGAAATGTCAGACGGGCCGCACCGGCTGATCATCAATTGCGGTGGCCCCGGCGGCTGCGGGCTGATGTCCGCCGGTCTCGCCGACGGTCTGCGCACGACTGCTGCCCATTCCACCCTGATCGTCGCCGACAGCAACTCGACCGCGCTCCATCATGATGGCTCGGTCGGGCGCGGCGTGGCCGAGGTCGAATTGCAGCGCCAAGAACTTGAACAAGGCAGCCGGTTGGAAGGCGGCCATGATGGCTATGCAAGGCGCTATGGCTTTGTCCATCGCCGTTTTCTCTCCTTGTCGTCGGACGGCAAGGAATTGCGCGGCGAGGATGTGCTGATCCCGACCGGCAAGCGCCGCCCGCATGGCGCGGAATTCGCGATCCGCTTCCACCTCGCCACCGAGGTCGAAGTCACCACCACCGCCGACGGCATGGGGGCGTTGCTCCGCGTGCATGACGGGCCGTTGTGGCAATTCCGCTGCCGTGGCGGGACAATGAGCGTCGATGACAGCATCGCGGTTGACGCCGAGGGCCGACCGCGCCAGACGCGGCAGCTTGTGATTACCGGCAATGCCCCGGCGGGCGGCGCGAGCGTGAGCTGGCTGTTCCGTCGCGCCGGCTAATATTGATTTGAATAGCAGAGAAAGACGAAGTTTCATGACACAGGTTGCGATCAAGCGGGCGCTGTTGAGCGTCTCGGACAAGACTGGCTTGGCTGAATTGGGTGCGGCCTTGGCCCGCCACGGCGTGGAACTCGTCTCGACCGGCGGCACCGCCAAGGCGCTGCGCGAATCGGGCCTTAAGGTCATGGACATTTCCGACCTCACCGGCTTTCCGGAAATGATGGATGGTCGGGTGAAGACGCTCCACCCGAAGGTGCATGGCGGCCTGCTCGCGGTGCGCAACAACGCGGAACATGTCGCGGCGATGGACGCGCATGAAATCGGCGCGATCGATCTGGTCGTCGTCAATCTCTACCCGTTCGCCGCGACTGTCGCCAAGGGTGCGGATCGCGATGAAATCATCGAAAATATCGACATCGGCGGGCCGTCGATGGTCCGTTCCGCTGCGAAAAACCATGAAAGCGTGGTCATCCTCACCGATCCTGCGGACTATGCCGAACTGATCAATGCGATGGATGCCCATTCGGGCGCGACCGATTTCGATTTCCGCCGCCGCTGCGCCGCCAAGGCCTATGCCGCCACCGCCGCATATGACAGCATGATCAGCCAATGGTTCGCGCTGACCGATCTCGGCCAGACTTTGCCCGGCACGCTGGCCATTGCCGGGGTGAGCCAAGGCGAATTGCGCTATGGCGAAAACCCGCACCAATCCGNNCGCTGCGATACGGTGAAAACCCGCATCAGGACGCCGCGCTCTATTTGCCCGCTGGCCCGCACACGCAGGGATTGCCGCAGGCGCAGCAAATCCAGGGCAAGGAACTCAGCTACAATAATTACAACGACACCGATGCCGCGCTCGAACTCGTCAGCGAATTCCGCGATGGCCCGCCGACGGTCGTGATCGTCAAGCACGCCAATCCTTGTGGCGTTGCCACCGGGGAAACGCTGCTGGAAGCCTATCAGGCCGCGCTCGCCTGTGATTCGGTCTCGGCCTTTGGCGGGATTATCGCGGTCAACCGTCCGCTCGACGCCGCCACCGCCGAAGCGATGGCCGGGATCTTCACCGAAGTCGTCGCCGCCCCGGATGCGAGCGAGGAAGCCAAGGCGATCTTCGCCAAAAAGAAGAACCTCCGCCTGTTGCTGACCGGCGCCTTGCCCGATCCGCATCGCGCAGGCCTGACGGTCAAGAGCATCGCGGGCGGCTATCTCGTCCAGAGCCGTGACAATGGCCGCATCACCCGCGAAGAACTGAAGGTCGTGACCAAGCGCGCGCCGACCGAACAGGAACTAACCGACTGCCTGTTCGCCTGGACCATCGCCAAGCACACCAAGTCCAACGCGATTGTCTATGCCAAGGATGGCGTCACCGCCGGCATCGGCGCGGGCCAGATGAACCGCCGCGACAGCGCGCGCATCGCCGCGATCAAGGCCAAGGAAGCCGCCGAAACCTATGGATGGGCGCAGCCCCGCACCATCGGTTCCGCCGTGGCGTCCGATGCGTTCTTCCCGTTCTCGGATGGTTTGCTCTCCGCCGCGGAAGCAGGCGCGACCGCCGTCATCCAGCCGGGCGGATCAATCCGCGACGATGAAGTCATCGCTGCCGCCGATGCAGCCGGCCTCGCCATGGTCTTCACCGGGATGCGTCATTTCCGGCACTGATTTGGATGTAGCCTAAGGCACCGGGCGGTGACGTCCGTCGCCTTAGGCTTTTCCGCGCAATAAGCGCGGGAGCGCGTTCGCGCTTGCGGCGCTACGCGCCGTTGGTCGGGAATAGGAAGGTCAACTTTTACCGTCATTGCGAGGAGCGTAGCGACGCGGCAATCCAGCAACCAGCAGCGTATTGGATTGCTTCGCTCCGCTCGCAATGACGGGGAGGTGCCCCCCCCCAAAAAAACTACCCTTCGTCGCCCATCCGTAGTGCGGCGATGAAGGCTTCTTGCGGGATGCTGACCGAACCATATTCGCGCATCCGCTTCTTGCCCTCTTTCTGCTTGTCGAGCAGCTTGCGCTTGCGGCTGGCGTCGCCGCCATAGCATTTCGCGGTCACATCCTTGCGCATCGCGGCGATGGTTTCACGCGCAATGACCTTGCCGCCAATCGCAGCCTGAATCGGGATTTTGAACAAATGGCGCGGGATCAAATCCTTCAGCCGTTCGCACATATGACGGCCACGCGCTTCCGCCGCAACGCGGTGAACGATCATCGACAGCGCATCGACCGGTTCATTGTTCACCAGAATATTCATCTTCACCAGATCGCCCTCGCGATAGCCGGTCTGATGATAATCAAAGCTCGCATAGCCGCGTGAAATCGACTTCAGCCGATCGTAAAAATCGAACACGACTTCGTTCAACGGCAGATCATAGGTAATCTGCGCGCGCCCGCCGACATAGGTCAGATTCTTCTGAATGCCGCGCCGATCCTGACACAGCTTCAAAATGCTGCCGAGATATTCATCCGGGCAATAAATCACGGCCTCGATCCACGGCTCCTCGATGAAATCAATCCGGTTCGCATCTGGCATATCTGCCGGATTGTGCAGTTCCAGCACGCCATTATTATGGCTCAAATTGACGTGATACACCACCGACGGCGCGGTCGTGATGAGGTCGAGATCGTATTCGCGGGTCAGGCGTTCCTGAATGATTTCAAGGTGCAACAACCCCAGAAAGCCGCAACGGAAACCAAAGCCGAGCGCCGCCGAGGTTTCCATTTCAAAGCTGAACGACGCATCGTTCAGCCGCAGCTTGGAAATGCTTTCGCGCAGCTTTTCAAAATCATTGGCATCGACCGGGAACAGGCCGCAGAACA